>NZ_CP072548.1:1666260-1999512 GCF_017798005.1 Aggregatibacter sp. 2125159857 | reverse complement strand
TTTATGTATCCCTAATTAATAGTAATTGATGATTTTCATAGGTGTTTAACCAACCGGCGATATGTTTGTTTTTATGTAGCCTAGGCAACCGAACATCCTAAAACGCGGATCTTCGGCTGAAAGTGCGGTTGGAAAGGGAATTATTCTACAATAAAGGGAGAAAAAGATCTTCAACCCACGATCAAAAAAAGCAAAAAAGGTTGCTTGCCATTTTTAGCCAAAACCGTATAATCGCCTCGCTTTTAAATGCTGTGGGTGATGGAAAAATGAACGGATTGCCGTGTTTTGCCCTAATCTCATTTGACGAACGCTGAATTTATGATTACAATTCCGTTCCTTATTTTTTGATAATCTTTGTTTATTTAAACGTTTTCTAACGTTTAAAGTAGAAACAGTTACTGAAACTCTTTGACTTAGGTACATTATAATGAAACGCACATTTCAACCTTCTGTATTAAAACGTAACCGTACTCACGGTTTCCGTGCTCGTATGGCAACTAAAAATGGCCGTCAAGTTTTAGCTCGTCGTCGTGCTAAAGGTCGTAAAAGTTTATCTGCCTAATCGCATATCAATGTGGTTAAGCTAAACTTTCCTAGGGAGTTACGTTTGTTAACTCCCGAACATTTTAAATACGTCTTCCAACAGCCGTTTCGCGCTAGTTCACCTGAAATCACCATTCTTGCTCGCCAAAATCACCTTGAGCACCCACGCTTAGGTTTAACTGTGGCAAAAAAACACCTCAAACGTGCCCATGATCGTAATCGTATTAAGCGTTTATGCCGTGAATCCTTTCGTTTGAGCCAACACCGTTTACCGTCTTATGATTTTGTTGTTGTCGCTAAACAAGGAATTGGTCGTTTAGACAACCGCACTTTATGGCAAATACTGGATAAATTATGGCAACGACACATTCGTTTGGCGCAAAAATCCTGATCGGATTCATTCGGTTCTATCAAGTTGTTATCAGCCCATTAATCGGCCCTCGCTGCCGTTTCACTCCCACTTGTTCCTGCTATGGCATTGAGGCGTTAAAAAACCATGGCATGGTAAAAGGAGGTTGGCTTACGATAAAACGTATATTAAAATGTCATCCCTTACACGCGGGTGGATACGATCCTGTTCCACCAAAGATCAATAATAACAAAACAGAGAATAAATAATGGATTCAAGACGAAGCCTGCTAGTCATCGCACTACTCTTTATGTCTTTTGTTGTTTATCAGCAATGGCAACTTGATTATCACACGCCAAAACCAACGGTTACCGAGCAAGTAAAAAATGCCGTTTCTGATGTTCCCTCTTCAGCAAATTTAAATGCCGTTGCAGCAACAAACGAAACGTCAACCAACGGTCGTATTATCACCTTAGAAAATGATGTATTCCGCTTGCAAATCAATACAGCTGGTGGTGATGTTATCCGTTCAGAATTATTAAAATACGATGCCGAATTGAATTCTAATACGCCATTCGTATTATTACAAAATACACCGGAACACCAGTATGTTGCGCAAAGTGGGTTAATTGGTAAAGACGGCATTGATACCAAAGCTGAACGTGCCTTATACCAAGTGGAAGGCGATACCTTTAAATTGGCAGAAGGACAAAATGAATTGGCGGTTCCTTTTACCTATGAGCGTAACGGGGTAACCTATCGCAAAATTTTTGTGTTGAAACGTGGTGAATATGCGGTTGCGGTTAATTATGAAATTAATAACCAAAGTGATGCGGCAATTGAAGTTGAACCTTATGCTCAATTAAAGCATCGTTTAGTGGACAGTTCCGATAGCATCGCGATGCCAACCTACACCGGTGGTGCTTATTCTTCTTCTGAAACTAACTACAAAAAATACAGTTTCAGCGATATGGAAAATGCCGATCTCTCTATTCAAACAAAAGCTGGTTGGGTTGCGGTATTACAGCATTACTTTGTTTCTGCTTGGATCCCAAATCAAGATGTAGATAATCAGCTTTATACCCGAACTGATAAAGCTAATAATGTCGGCTCAATTGGTTATCGTAGTCCGGCGGTAGTGATTCAACCACACAGCACTGAAACCTTAACCAGCAAATTATGGACAGGTCCAAAATTACAAAATGAAATGGCAAAAGTGGCCGATCATTTAGATTTAACCGTGGACTATGGTTGGGCATGGTTCATTGCAAAACCGCTTTTCTGGTTACTTACGTTTATTCAGCAATTAGTCCATAACTGGGGCGTTGCCATCATCTGTATTACATTAATCGTGAAAGCCATTTTATATCCGCTTACGAAAGCGCAATACACGTCTATGGCCAAAATGCGTATGTTACAACCGAAATTGCAAGAAATGCGCGAACGTTTCGGTGATGATCGTCAACGTATGAGCGAAGAAATGATGAAATTGTATCGAGACGAAAAAGTGAATCCATTAGGCGGTTGCTTCCCGTTATTGTTACAAATGCCGATTTTCATCGCTTTATACTGGACGTTTATGGAAGCGGTTGAACTACGCCATGCGCCATTCTTTGGCTGGATTCAAGACTTGTCTGCACAAGATCCGTATTACATCCTACCAATCTTAATGGGCGCATCCATGTTCTTGTTGCAAAAAATGTCACCGACAGCGGCGGCTGACTCAATGCAACAAAAAATCATGAACTTCATGCCATTAATGTTTATGGTATTCTTCCTCTGGTTCCCGGCAGGTTTGGTACTTTACTGGTTAGTGTCTAACCTCATCACGATTATCCAACAACAGCTGATTTATCGTGGTTTAGAGAAAAAAGGGTTACATACCCGTCATAAAAAATAAACCTTACGCTTTCAATGAAAGTAAGTAACATCGGGACTGGTTTCTAAGAAACCAGTCCTCTTTTTATCTTACTTCCCAAAAGAACGACACAGAATCGGAGATAACACATGGCAAAACGCAAACAAGATGATTTTGAATGGCAAAATGAAGAACAAGAAGAGATTATTTGGGTTAGTAAAAGTGAAATAAAACGTGATGCCGAAGCATTAAAAAAACTCGGTGAAAAATTGGTTGAGTTAACCCCGGCAAAATTAGACAAAATTCCACTTGATGATAACTTACAAGAGGTGATTTTTCTTGCTCAGCGTTTGCAAAAAGAAGCACGTCGTCGCCAGTTACAATATATTGGTAAATTATTGCGAAGTACAGACGTTGAACCTATTCAAGAGGCACTTGATAAGATTGAAAATAAACACTTACAACAGCAGATAGTCCTACACAAACTAGAATTATTGCGTGATGAACTCATCGAACAAGGCGACACGGCATTAACTCGCCTACTTAATGACTATCCACAAGCCGACCGACAACAATTACGCAATCTTATTCGTTCAGCCAAAAAAGAAAGAGAGCAAAATAAACCTGCCAAAGCGTATCGTGAACTTTTTCAATGTTTAAAGGAGATCTTTCTTACGGAGTCGTTTTAGTAGGCGGTGATAAGGCTTTAAAAGCGTGAATGTGGAGTTTAATACAGTCAAATGGTTTTTGGATTGGTTATGACCACAATAAACTACTGAATAAACAAAAAGCCCTTGTCACAGGGACAAGGGCTACGATCAAAATCAGTTAAAAACTAACCCATACCGTATTTTTTTAATTTTTTACGCAAAGTGCCGCGGTTAATACCGAGCATAGTTGCAGCACGAGTTTGATTGCCGCGAGTATATTGCATAATCATATCTAACATTGGGTGTTCGACTTCTGCCAGTACCAATTCATACAGATCATTCACATCTTGACCGTCCAATTGGGATAAATAATTTCTTAACGCTTGTTTTACAGAGTCGCGCAATGGTTTGTTAGTGACTTGAGATTGAGAATTCAGCACTGAAACAGTTAATGCTTCTGCCGGATTACGTTGTTCTAGCATTTTTCTATCCATTAATTAAATCAAATTAAACTAAAAAATCGCTCTAATGCGGACAATTGTGCCGAAGCAGAGGTGAGCGCATTAAAATCTTGTTTAAAAACAGAATCGGGTTGAATGTCCTGTAAATACCAAGCAATATGCTTGCGTGCAATTCGGTAGCCTTTTTCTTCTCCGTAAAAGCGATGCAATTCACGGATATGCTGTAAAATTACACGACATTTTTCTTCTAAGCTTGGCGCCTGAATAATCGAATCATGTTCCACCAGTCCGACCACAGATTGAAACAACCAAGGTCGGCCTAATGCACCACGTCCGATCATAATGCCATCCGCACCCGTATCATCGAGTACCGCTTTGGCTTTTTGGGCAGAAGTAATATCACCATTAGCAATCACTGGAATGGAAACTTGCTGTTTCACCAATCGAATATGTTCATATTCCGCCTCGCCTTCAAATTTGCAGGCGCGGGTACGACCATGAATGGTTAACGCTTGAATACCACTTTGTTCCGCGATTTTGGCGATTTCTACACAATTTCGATTTTCCAAATCCCAACCAGTGCGAATTTTTAAGGTTACCGGAACCTCAACAGACTTCACCACAGACTCAAGAATTTGTCGAACAAGTTGGGGATATTGTAAAAGTGCGGAGCCCGCCATTTTACGATTCACCTTCTTTGCCGGACAGCCCATATTAATATCAATAATTTGAGCGCCGTATTCCACATTAACTTGAGCGGCTTGTGCCATTTCATCGGGATCGGAACCCGCAATTTGTACGGCGTTTATACCGGCGTCTTGGTGATGAGCCAGACGCAATTTCGATTTCTCGGTGTGCCATACCTGCGGGTTGGTTGACATCATTTCTGAGAAGGTCAAACCTGCGCCGTATGTAGCACAAATTCGACGAAAAGGTTGATCAGTAATGCCGGCCATGGGCGCCAATAAAATGCGATTTTTTAATTGATAATGACCAATCCGCATTATGACTCCCAAATTTCCAACGACTTGACCAAGCTCGGTTGCCAACCGACAAGGTGCGCTATCATACGCACTTTTCGAACATTTGCAAAGGGTAATTTTTATACAAAATAGATTTTTTTGATCATCCGGTGAAATTAGCAATGAGGTGGGAAGACGTGAAAGTGAGATAAGTCATTGTGAATCAAAAAATCTGCCGAAAAAGTTGTTTTAAAAGGGGCGGAAATCGGTGAAAAATCGCAGTGGTCTGATGATCGTCGCTATGGCGTTTAGTATGTGTTGACACTATACAAAGTGCGGTCGTTTTTCTTATTATTTTCGAAAAACAAAGGGCCTGATGATGTTCAGGCCCGAAGTGATTGTTCACAAAGTATTAACGCATGGTCACGAATTCTTCCGAACCGGTCGGGTGAATAGCCACTGTGTTGTCAAAATCTGCTTTTGTCGCGCCCATTTTAATAGCAACAGCAAAACCTTGGATCATTTCGTCCACGCCAAAACCGATACCATGTAAGCCCACAATTTTTTCCTCTTTACCAACGCATACCAATTTCATACGGCAAGGTTGACGATGCTGGGTGACAGCCGTATACATAGAGGTAAAGGAAGACTTATACACTTTCACATTTTCCGCACCATATTGTTCAATGGCTTGTGGTTCGGTTAATCCGACAGTGCCAATTGGCGGATGACTGAACACCACGGACGGCACTAAATTATAGTCTAAATGTTCGTTTGGTTTATTGTTAAACAGGCGTTCGGATAAACGACGTCCGGCTGCAACTGCCACCGGCGTGAGTTCAATGCCGCCTTCAATAATATCGCCTACCGCATAAATCCCCGGCACATTGGTGTTTTGGTATTTATCCACCTTGATGAAACCACGCGCATTCGCTTCTACGCCGGCGGCTTGTAAATTAATTTTATCAGTCGTCGGCTCACGTCCTATCGCCCAAATCAGGCAATCTACGGTTTGCTCACGACCGTCTTCAAGGTGAAGCGTTACTGAACCGTCTGCATTTTTCACCACCTCTTTTGGAATGGCATGGGTGTGCAGCGTAATGCCGTCTTGTTGCATAGATTCCACCAAGGTTTCCACCATCATTGGATCAAAATTACGCAACGGCGCGTGTTTACGCACAAATAAATGGGTTTCCACACCAAGGCTGTTCAAGACGCCTGCCAACTCCACGGCAATATAACCTGCGCCGACAACGGCTGTGCGTTTAGGCAGTTCGGTTAACGCAAAAACGCCATTAGAATCAATACCGTATTCCGCGCCTTTTATTGCTGGAATACTTGGGCGTCCGCCTGTAGCAATCAAGATATGATCTGCAGTCACTTGCTCGGTGGAACCATCGCCGAAAGTCACTTCAAGGGTATTTTTATTCACAAATTTGGCAAAACCACGAATCACCTCCACGTTATTTTTTGCCAATACGTTATCATATGAAGTATGAATACGGGAAATATAGGCTTGACGGCTTTCCACCAACTTAGCGAAATCAAATTTTTTCACACCCACATCAAAACCGTAATCCGGTGCATAATGATGGATGGCTTCCGCAATTTGTGCGCCATAGAACATCACTTTTTTCGGCACGCAGCCCACGTTAACACAGGTTCCACCTAAATGTTTTGCTTCAATAATGGCACATTTTTTGCCATAACTTGCTGCACGGTTAACGGAAGCGATACCGCCACTGCCACCACCGATGGCAATATAGTCATAATGTTTTGTCATAGTCTGTCCTTAATAAATAAAATTACGCCATATTCTCTAATAAACTGCGTTTTTCATGCAAACTGAATAAATAAATCGGTCTAATCGGTATTATCTCTGTCAACGAAATTACTCCGGCGTAATCCAATTCACCGACCAATTGCCGGTACCTTGTGGCACAAGTGCGGTGGTTAAATACGGCAAAATGGATTTCATCTGTTGTTCCAACGTCCATGGCGGATTCACCACAATCATGCCGCTCGCCGTCATACCACGTTGATCTGAATCTGGGCGCACCGCCAATTCAATTTGCAAAATTTTACGAATGCCCGAAGCTTCCAAGCCTTTAATGATGCATTTTGTTTGCTGACGTAGCACCACCGGATACCAAATGGCATACACACCGGTCGCAAAACGTTTGTAGCCTTCTTCAATGGCTTTCACCACCAAATCATAGTCTTCTTTCAGTTCATAAGGTGGGTCAATTAGCACCAAGCCACGACGCTCTTTGGGCGGTAATGTGGCTTTGACTTGCTGAAAGCCATCGCCGATTTTCACCGTCACATTTTCAAATTCTTTGAAATTATTGCGTAATAACGGAAATTCGCTTGGGTGCAATTCCATCATTAATGCGCGATCCTGTGGGCGCAATAAATTGGCAGCTAATAACGGGGAACCGGCGTAATAGCGCAATTCTTTCCCGCCATAGTTGAGTTTTTTAATCAGTGCCACATAGCGCGCCACTTCCGGCGGTAAATCCTCTTGCTCCCACAAACGCCCAATGCCGTCCACATATTCTGCCGTTTTCTCCGCCTCTTGGCTAAACAGACGATAACGCCCTGCGCCTGCATGGGTATCTAAATAATAAAAACCTTTTTCTTTTTGCTGTAGGCTTTCGATAATCAGCATTAACACGATATGCTTTAACACATCCGCATGGTTGCCGGCATGAAAACTATGGCGATAACTTAGCATAAATCCTACTTATAACCGTTTCAAAAAACGTTGTAAAAAACCACCGCACTTTTGTGCAGAAAAAAGAAGCCCAACAGCTGTCGGGCCTCCTATAATACACTAGAATAATTCTTCCGGTTGACCACCGGCAGGATTGTTTAATAACTCACTTGGTACATAATAGCCACGCTCTTCAACATAAACACGGGTTGGTTCGGTGCCTTTAATAAAATATTCCACACGCCCACCGTTGGCTAGCAAACCAGAACGCACATCAATGCGTTTTTCCACAATATTTGCCGGTGTCGGTAAATTACGCTCAGGTGTATCTTTCAAAATAGCCTTCATATAACTTATCCATGCCGGCATCGCACTTTTCGCACCGGCTTCGCCACGGCCTAAATTAAATTTATTATCATCGAAACCAATATACACGGCAGTGGTTAAATTCGCACCAAAACCGGCATACCATGCGACCTTGGAGTTATTGGTCGTTCCGGTTTTACCGCCAATGTCTTTACGTTTAATTTCGTTTGCCATCCGCCAACTGGTGCCTTTCCAACCCAATCCTTGTTCACCATAGATAGCGGTATTTAATGCGCTGCGAATTAAGAAGGCTAATTCACCGCTAATAACCCGTGGAGCATATTGTGTGGCGGATGAGCTTGTTTTCGCGTCTGCCATAAAATTCAAATTCTCTTCTTTTATTGCATCAGCACGCGGTTGTAATTCCGGAATATCCGGCACATTTTCCCCTTGCTCGATTTCTTCTTCTCCGTTGGTCGCCTCATCACTGCGTTTTAAATTATCCGCAACCGTCAAATCCGTATTTTTAAAGCCATCTAGCTTTTCTGTTTCACCATAAATCACCGGTACGTCATCACAAGTTGGGCAAGCTAATTTCGGATTCGCCACAAAAATTTCCTTGCCGGTGTTATCTAAGATTTTATTGATAATATAAGGATCGATTAAATAACCGCCATTATCGAACACCGCATAACCGCGAGCCATTTCAAGTGGTGTAAAGGAGGCCGCACCTAATGCAAGGGCTTCACTGGCAAAATATTGATCCCGTTTGAAACCGAAACGTTGTAAGAAATCCGCCACGAAATCAACGCCGGTCATTTGCATGGCACGGATCGCAATCATGTTTTTAGATTGCCCCAATCCTACTCGTAAACGTAACGGGCCATCATAACGATCCGGGGAATTTTTCGGGCGCCATTCTTTTTGTCCCGGTTTTTTTAATACAATCGGCGTATCTTGCAACACACTGGATAGGGTTAAGCCTTTTTCTAAGGCAGCAGCATAAATAAACGGTTTAATGGAAGAGCCCACTTGTACCAAAGATTGTGTTGCACGGTTAAATTTACTTTGTTCAAAACTAAAACCGCCCACAATGGCTTCAATGGCACCGTTGTCACTGTTTAATGACACTAACGCGGAGTTAGCTTGCGGAATCTGGCCTAAGACCCATTCACCCTTGTCATTTTTACGAATCCAAATTTGATCCCCTGTTTTCACCGGATTGGCTTGTCCGGTCCAACGCATGGCGCTACTTGGCAATGTCATCTTTTCCTCAGATGCTAACAGCAATTCTGCGCCGGATTTGGAAACGCTGATGACGGCGGCGGGAATAAACGGTTCAGAATTCGGTAATTTTTTCAAGAAGCCAATAATGGTGTCGTTATCCCAAGGGGTTTCGCCTTTTTTCCACAATGGCGCACCGCCACGGTAGCCATGACGCATATCATAAGCGATTAAATTATCACGCACGGCTTTTTGCGCGACTTCTTGGTCGTTAGAAAGCACGGTGGTATAGACTTGATAACCTTTGGTGTAGGCATTTTCTTCACCAAAGCGTTTTACCATTTCCTGACGCACCATTTCTGTCACATAATCCGCACGAAAATCTAATTTCGCACCATGATAGCTGGCGACAATCGGCTCTTTTAGGGCAGCATCGTATTCTTGTTGTGTGATGTATTTTTGATCCAACATACGCCACAACACAACATTGCGACGCTCCAGCGCACGTTTTGGCGAGGAGAGTGGGTTCATTGTGGAAGGGGCTTTTGGCAAACCGGCAATGACAGCCATTTCAGATAAGGTTAATTGATTTAATTCCTTACCAAAATAGGTTTTTGCCGCAGCCGCAACGCCGTAAGAACGGTAGCCGAGATAAATTTTATTTAAGTAAAGCTCAAGAATTTCGTTTTTATCCAGGGCGTTTTCGATCTCAATAGCTAAAATCGCCTCTTTGGCTTTACGAATCAAACTTTTTTCCGGTGTTAAGAAGAAGTTACGTGCCAACTGTTGCGTGATGGTACTTGCCCCTTGGGAAGCTCCACCTTTACTGATCGCCACCATCACCGCACGGCCGATCCCGATCGGATCTAGCCCATGGTGATCATAAAAACGACTATCTTCTGTTGCCAATACGGCTTGAATTAATTTTTCAGGAATATTTTCCAATTTTACCGGAATACGACGTTGTTCACCGACTTCACCAATCAACTTACCGTCTGAGGTGTAAATTTGCATCGGCTGTTGCAACTCCACCGTTTTTAAACTTTCTACATCGGGTAACTCTGATTTGAACTGGACATAGACCATGCCGACAGCAACACAGCCCAGAATAAATAAGGTTAACAAGGTGCTTAATATTAATTTTGCGATCCGCATCGAAAATTTCTCGCTTACTTAAAGGGGGTTAAGAAAATTAAAATAAAGTTAGCCAATAAGTATAAAGACTACGCGCCTAAAGAAAAAGCGAAAACTGTTGGAAATCGGGGGAATCAGGATAAATTTATGTTCATAAAACGTACACCTTCAATTCAAGTCGGCCTCTGGTTGCGTCATCACGCTATTGATGTGGTTTGGTTCGATAAGGACAATCGTCCGCATAGTGAGTGTTTGGAAAAATTAGATTTACTGGAGCTTCCCGCCACCCTTAATCGCCGACTTGCTATGCCTGCACGCAGAAAATCGCCTTATAAATTTATTACCGCCATCATGCCGCATCATATCTGGCAAAAAACACTGATTTTGCCGCACAATCTCACCCCGCTGGAATGTGAGCAACAATGTCATTTTACACTTTCCAACGAGCTGCCGTTGCCGCTTGAGGAGATTTGGTATGACTATGCCGCCACCCCATTAAAACAGGGGTTCCGTTTGGAAATCTTCGCGATTCGCCAACAAATTGCAACGGATTACTTACAGCAATTTATGCCGCTACAGATTGAGGTGTTAGACAACATGGCAAAAGCCTTGTTACGTGGCGCAGAATATGTGTTAGGCAAGCCCTTGCCGGCAGCGGCCATTTTCTTATATCAAGATGAACAAGGCGGATTAGCCGTACAATCTAAACTGCAACAAAATCAAACCTTATTCCAAACAGAGACAAATTTGACCGCACTTTTTGAGCAATATTGCCATCGTTATGACGAAAAACTGGAAGCCGTTTTTTACTTGCAAACGGAAGACACTGAAACAGCAGTGCCGGATCACTGGCATTGTCTCTCAACGGAATTGCCGCTTATCGCCCTTGGTAATGCCTTATGGCAACAAGATACGTATGCCAAATCCACCGCACTTTTCGATGCACCGATTGGTTAAGGAAGGGCGATGAAAAAAGACATTAATCTGTTGCCGTGGCGATTACAGCAACGCCGCCGGCAGGTCAAAGCCTTGGTGACGAAATGCGTGGCAGGTGCAGTGCTTTGTACGGTAATTAGCGTGGGGTTATACCGTGCTGCCGAACAGTACGCAAAACAGGCGGAAAAATTACAACATGAATACGTTGCATTGCAACGTGAGCTACAACTTACACAACAACACATTCAGCAGATCAGACATCATCAACGTCATGACCAAGAGACCCAAGCAATCACCAAAGAAACGTTTTTTTTATTGTTAAATCAATTAGCTGAGTTACCACTTACACAAGGAGAGCTATCCGCGTTGGCGCTTTCGGAGCATCATTTAACGCTTACCGGCCAAAGTGTTAGCCAAGAGGAGTTCGATCGTCTTAACCATTTTCTGACCGAGCAAGCGTTATTTAGCGAAGTGAAACTCACGGAATTTAAACCGCAAGCGCAAGAAATGCGATTTCAGTTTGATCTCAAATTGCAGGTAACCCCATGAAATGGATAGATAAAATGGCGACGACAAACCTATTCAGCCATTGGTATCAGCTTGCTGCTTGGCAACAGACGGCCTTGTTATGTGCGCTGGGTGTTGCCTCACTTTCTTTGCCGGCACAACATTATTGGCAGCAATGGACACAATTAGCACAACTGACAGAACAACAGGAAATGCAACAGGCGACACTAGCACATCAACAAAAAATTTTGGCAGCACTAAAAGAAAAAGCCGATAAGCATTTACTTACACCAAAATTAGCCGGCAAACTTGCAGCAATTAATCAGCAAATTCAACAGCTTGCCCAATCATTACACATTGAACATAGCCAGTGGGACTTTCATCAAACAGCGTTGTTAACACTGCACGTTCAAGGCTATTTTGATGAGTTAAGTGCATTTTTGACCGCACTTTTAACGGCAAGTAATGGGTTGGCGTTGGTGGAATGGCAGGTGCAAAAACGCAGCGAGCCGAATGACGACAGTATCCTTTTCAGCGAATTGTTATTCCAGTTCAATCCCGAGGAAAAATAATGGTAAGACAAATGTTATGGTTATTCATCAGCGTGATGATCAGCCACGCCGGTTTAGCGAAAGATCCCTTTGACAAAAATCGCCGGCAAAGTACGACGCAAGCCGCACCGGAAAAACAAAACAGCACGCTAAATTTAACCTGCCACACTGCACCTTCAACCATTTTCCCGCAAACGGCCTTTGAACAGATTCAAGTGATCGGCGTATTACAACATCACACCGATTGGCAAGTCATCTTGCTTGCTGACAATCAAGTCAGCCTTGCCCATCCCGGCGATTTGATTGCTGTCGAGCATATTCAAATTACTAAAATCGACAAACAACACATTGATTTTTTACGTTGGGACACTAGTGCGAACTGTGAGAAAACCACCCCTTTTCAAGTGAAATTTTAAGGAAGATTGATGAAATTAGTGCTTTCCCTCTGCCTAAAGTGCGGTCTGTTTTTCGGATGTTTTGTGAGTCTGGTGATGAGCTTTGCCGTATATGCGGAACAACCTCGCGTGTTTTCGATTCGGTTGAAGCAAGCACCATTAGTGCCAACGTTGCAACAGCTGGCATTAGCACAAAACGTCAATTTAATTATTGACGATGAATTACAAGGCACCCTTTCACTTCAACTGGATAACGTGGACTTGGATCAGCTCTTTCGGTCTGTTGCCAAAATCAAGCAGTTGGATTTGTGGCAAGAAAACGGTATTTATTATTTAAGTAAACTTGAGACCGCCGCCAAATTTGCCACCCAAATGGAAACGCCTTTTACGTTGCCTGCCGAGATGATGGAACAACCCACACAACTCACCACTGCCACGATTAAATTGCATTTTGCGAAAGCTTCGGAAGTGATGAAATCGCTCACCGGCGGTAGTGGTTCGCTCCTTTCTCCCAACGGCAGTTTAAGTTTTGACGATCGCAGTAATTTATTGTTAATTCAAGATGAACCGAAAGCCATTGCGAATTTAAAAAAGCTCATTAAAGAATTAGATAAGCCCATTGAACAAATCGCCATTGAAGCCCGAATTGTGACCATTAACGGTGAAAGCCTCAAAGAATTGGGGGTTCGTTGGGGAATTTTTAATCCAACAGAAAATGCGCATCACCTCAGTGGAAGTCTGGCTGGTAATGGTTTTGACAATATCACTCATCAATTAAACGTTAACTTGCCGACGGCGACCACGCCGGTCGGTTCTGTTGCGCTGCAAGTGGCGAAAATCAATGGGCGACTTTTAGACTTAGAATTGACCGCACTTGAGCGGGAAAACAATGTGGAGATTATCGCTAGCCCTCGTTTGCTTACCACCAATAAGAAAAGCGCGAGTATCAAGCAAGGGACGGAATTGCCTTACATTATGGTGAATGAAAAAAGTGGGACACAAAGCGTAGAATTTCGCGAAGCCGTATTAGGCTTGGAAGTGACACCGCATATTTCACAGGATAAACAAATTTTGTTGGATTTAGTGGTCAGTCAAAATGCGCCGGGTGGACGTGTTTCATACGGCCTGGGTGAAGTGGTTTCCATTGATAAACAAGAAATTAATACACAAGTTTTCGCCAAGGACGGCGAAACCATCGTGTTGGGCGGTGTTTTTCATGATACCATCACAAAAGGCGTGGACAAAGTGCCTTTGTTGGGGGATATTCCGGGCATTAAACGCTTATTTAGCAAAGAAAGTGAACGCCATCAAAAACGTGAGCTGGTGATTTTCGTCACACCGCATATTTTACGCCAAGGGGCATTTCCGGAAAGTCTAAAAAAATCATCGCAGGTAACGCCTCAGAATAAACGCAACGAACCGGCAAAAAAACGATAAATTCACTATGAACCTGTCATTTACATGGCGGTAAACGAAATAAATCGCTTGTTTAGGTTGAAAAGAATAGGGATTTATTGAGATAATCTTGGACAATTTTGGGGTGATCTTTTCCACTTATTCAAAACTTTCACACGACCACATGAATCATCACTTGCGGTCGTTTCTTATTTTCTAAAAGATCACATTTTTTCCGATGACATAAATTTAAGATGAATAACAATGGCAGAAAAACGTAATATTTTCCTCGTGGGGCCTATGGGGGCAGGTAAAAGCACTATCGGTCGCCAACTTGCACAACTACTTAACATGGATTTTGTCGATACCGACGCAGAAATTGAAGAACGCGCCGGTGCCGACATCGGTTGGATTTTTGATGTAGAGGGCGAAGAAGGATTCCGCAAAAGAGAAGAACGCCTTATTAATGAATTAACACAACGTCAAGGCATTGTATTATCTACCGGTGGTGGTGCAGTGTTATCAAAAGACAACCGCAATCATCTTTCCGCACGCGGTATCGTAGTTTATTTGGAAACTACCGTAGAGAAACAATATCAACGCACCCAACGAGATAAAAAACGTCCGCTATTGCAAGATGTTGACGATCCGCGCCAAGTGTTGGAAGACTTAGCTAAAGTTCGCAATCCGCTCTATGAAGAAGTGGCGGATATCACCCTACCAACTGACGAGCAAAGTGCCAAAGTTATGGCGACACAAATTATCGACCTGATTGACAACTACAACGGTTAATGCGAACGGTTAAATACTTCAAAGGCAAAGTAAATGTTGTATGTAAATGTTGAATTAAAAGAAAGAAGCTACCCGATTTATATCGGCGCCGGATTACTCACGAATAGCGATTGCTATCCGCTGCAATCCGGCAATAAAGTCATGATCGTGACCAATCCAACTGTTGCACAACATTATCTTTCTACCGTGACGGACACCTTAGAAAAAATCGGTTGTCTTGTTGAGCACGTGGTATTGCCGGACGGCGAACAATACAAGACACTGGATTCTTTGAACCTGATTTTCACCGCACTTTTAAAAGCTAACCATGGACGCGATACCACGATCGTGGCATTAGGCGGCGGTGTCATCGGTGACGTGGCAGGCTATGCCGCAGCAAGTTATCAACGTGGCATTCGTTTTATTCAAATTCCGACGACATTATTAGCCCAAGTGGATTCTTCCGTGGGCGGCAAAACGGCAGTAAACCACGAATTAGGCAAAAATATGATCGGCGCGTTTTATCAACCGAGTGCCGTGATTGTCGATACGCTCACCCTAAACACCTTACCAAAACGTGAATTCAACGCCGGCCTAGCCGAAGTCATCAAATATGGGGTGATTTTAGATTTCCCATTTTTCCAATGGTTAGAACAACACATCGATGACTTAGTCGCCCTTGACCAAAACGCATTACAACAATGTATCGCCCGTTGTTGCCAATTAAAAGCGGATATTGTAGCGCGCGATGAAACGGAAAAAGGCGATCGTGCGCTATTAAATCTTGGCCACACGTTCGGCCATGCCATCGAGACCCATTTAGGTTACGGCAACTGGTTACACGGCGAAGCGGTATCCGCCGGCTGTATGATGGCTGCGGCGTTATCAGAAAAATTAGGCGATTTAACACCGCATGATGTCGCACGGTTAGAAAAACTTTTAGCGCGCGCCAATTTGCCAACCGTTTCACCGGATGGCATGACCGCACAAGATTATCTGCCACTGATGATGCGTGATAAAAAAGTGCTCAATGGAAAATTGCGTTTGGTGCTCCTCAAAGCCCTTGGACAGGCTTATGTGGCGACAGATGTCCCACAAGAACAGGTGATTGAAGCCATCAATCGTTGTACGCAAGTTGACTAACCCCATGCCTAAATCTGCTAAAGCTACGACATCAACACCCAAAACTAAAAGTCGCCCCTTTCTCAAATGGGCGGGCGGTAAATATCGTCTCACAGACGAGATCAACCGCTTATTGCCAAAACGCAAACAATGTTTGGTCGAACCGTTTGTCGGTGCCGGTGCGGTATTTCTCAACAGCCATTTCGAACGCTACATTCTGGCAGACATCAACCCTGATTTAATCCACCTATTTAACATCGTCAAACAGGACGTTGAAGGTTACATCCAAGCGTGCAAACCAGTTTTCTTCCACCCGGATGCCAATACTGAAAGTTACTATTACAGCAAGCGTAAAGAATTTAATCAAAGTACCGATGTATTCCAACGTGCCGTATTATTCCTGTATTTAAATCGTTTTGGCTTTAACGGCTTGTGTCGCTACAACGCCAAAAACGAATTTAATGTGCCTTTCGGCGCTTACAAAACCCATTATTTCCCGGAAGAAGAACTCCGTTTTTTTGCCGCTAAAGCACAAAGTGCGGTCTTTATTTGCGCCGATTTTCAACAAACCTTCCAAATGGCGGATGAAGACTGCGTAATTTACTGCGACCCACCCTATGCCCCCATTTCACAAAACAGCAATTTCACCAATTATTCCGGCAATGAATTTTCCATCGCAAACCAACGCGATCTTGCCAACCTTGCCAAAGACACTGTGAAACAACGCAATGTCCAAGTGGTGATTTCCAATCACGACACGCCATTCACCCGAGAAATCTACCAGGGCGCGAAAATCCGCCGCTTAAAAGTGCAACGCTCGATCAGCCAAGCGCCGCATAAACGCGTCAAAGTAAGAGAGTTGATTGCGGTCTTCAACATCTAAAAAATAACTTAAAAACTTACCGCACTTTTACAAATCAAACACGTCCGCATCGCGTAACACGTGAATATTACCTTTGCGGCGTAAGAAACCACAGCGGTCAAAATATTCCACCAGTTGGACGGTCATTTTGCGTCCGAATTGTAAGACGTCTCGCAATTCGTTCACCGATATACCTTCTTTTCCGGCGACAAGCTGTTTGATTAAGCGAGCGGTGGCATAAATGTTCTCGGTCAGGAAGAAACGGTCTTTTACCACAGCGGTGAGATAGCCTAATTTACCGGCTTTGTAGAGGAAATTGCGCATGACACTTTCTTCTTGCCCTAATAAGCCTGCAAGATCACGCACCCATAATGCTTGTCCGTTATGTTGCTCAAATTGTTCAAAAACTTGCTGCCATAATGCGCGTTCTTGTTCATTAAATTGAATTTTATGATCGGCGGTGTGTAGCCAACCACGGGTTTGTTGTAGCTGATTTTCGGCTAATAATTCATCAATAAAATGATAAATCAGTTTTTCAGGCTGATTCAGTGCCGCAATGCGATATAAACGGGCTTTGCCTAAGCCGAGTTGGTCGGGATGTTGTTCGTGATATTGCGCAAGTGCGGTCAATAATTTAGATGTTTGTTGCGTGCGATACTCGGCATTAAAACACCAGGTTTGGAAACGAATGTCGCCGTTTTTTTCAAGAATGTCATCCAGTTGCGTGTCCGTCAGTTGCTCAATCCACATTAACTGCTCGGCTTCCACCGCATGATTTTGCAGATAAAGTGCGGTACGTTTTTCGGCTGTTTCTGCTTGAATCAGTTGGCGTAAATAATCGAAACGGGCTTCTGTGCGCTTATGGCGTTTCGGTGAATGGATTTCAATCACTTTTGCGCCACCGAGTACGGCGGTTGAGTTGCTGTTGCGTAAGATGATTTTGTCACCATGTGCCAAAAACAACGGTTGTTCTAAAATCAGTTCTGCCAGCGCGTGTTGCTGAGGTGCGAGTTTGGGTTGTTGCAATAACGTCAACTTGCCCGTGGTGTGTGAGGCGGCGTGATAAATATGCACCGGTTGGCTTTCGTTCAGTGGAATTTGGTTTTCTAGCCAAACGGTGACGCGATCTGTTGCTTTGGCGGGCGGTTGGGAGAACAACCAATCGCCGCGCTCAATTAACGTGCGGTCGAAATCCAAGTTAATATTTAGCGCGAGGCGTTGCCCTGCCAAGCCTTCTGTGCTTTGTTCATTTTGTGCGTGGATATTTTTCACCCGCACTTTTTGCCCATTGCTTAAATACAATTCGTCGTCAATGGCAACCTTGCCTGCAAATGCCGTGCCCGTCACCACGGTACCGGCGCCTTTAATGGTAAAAATACGGTCGATAGCATAACGGAACGGTTTTTCTGTCTCGGACAATTCCGGCAACTGCGCTAAATAATCGCGTAGCGTTTCGATGCCTTGACCACTGGTGGCAGAGGTCACGAAGAATTTACTGTTCGCCAAGATGGCATAGTGTTGGCGTAGCTGTTGTTCTAATGCGTCGATTTGTTGCGCATCGGCGCGGTCGGCTTTGGTGATCACCACCATGATTTCCTGCAATTGCAATAAGCTCAAAATGTTTAAATGCTCGATGGTTTGCGCTTGCACGCCTTCGTCTGCGGCAACGATAAGCATGGCGTAATGAATGCCGCCTAAGCCTGCCAACATATTGGCAAGAAAACGTTCGTGCCCCGGCACGTCGATAAAGCCGAGGATTTGATCTTTTAACGGCAAATAGGCGTAGCCTAAATCAATGGTCATGCCGCGTTTTTTTTCTTCCGGTAAATGCGCCGTATGCGTGCCGGTGAGGGCTTGTAATAGCGCGGTTTTGCCGTGGTCAACGTGTCCGGATGTGACAATAATCATAGCGCCTCCAACGTGTTGAGCAAGCGTTCGAGATTGGCCAAGCTACGTAAGTCCAACCAAATTTTATCCCGTTCAATGCGCCCGATAACCGGTTGCGGTAGCGCCAATAAACGGGCGAAAAGTGCGGTGGTTTTTGTCGGCATTTTTTCTGTTGCCGGCGCAATGGTTACTGCAACTGACGGAATTCGTGCCAACGGTTGGGAGCCACTACCAACCTGCGCTTCGCTTGGTTCGATCGCAATAACGTAATCTGCATTTAAACGATTTTCCAACCGCTTTTTCAGTTGTTCCGCCTGTGCTTGTAATTGGTCGATGGGCTGAGTGAGCAGATGAAGTGCGGTCAGTTTTTCGGTGATTTTTTCCGGCTGCAAATACAAACGCAAAGTGGCTTCCAGCCCGGCAAGAGTAACTTTGTCGCAACGCAACACGCGTTTGAGCGGATGGGCTTGTAGCTGTTGAATCAATGCTTTTTTACCCACGATAATGCCCGCTTGTGGTCCGCCAAGCAGTTTGTCGCCGGAGAAGGAAATTAAATCTAAGCCGTGTTGTAATTTTTCTTGCACCGTCGGTTCTTCTGGCAAGTCAAATTGTTTCAAATCAATTAACGCGCCGCTGCCTAAATCTGTGATGACCGGAATGCCAAATTCTTTACCTAATTCCGCCAGTTCTTGTTCGTCAACAGAATGCGTGAAACCGCAAATTTGGTAGTTACTACTGTGAACTTTCATTAAAAAGGCGGTATTTTCGTTAATTGCGTTGCGATAATCTTTTAAATGGGTGCGGTTGGTGGTGCCCACTTCCACCAGTTTGCAACCAGCCTGTGCCATGATGTCGGGAATGCGGAAAGCACCGCCAATTTCAATTAATTCACCACGGGAGATGATCACCTCTTTACCCTGCGCGAAAGTCGCCAACATCAGTAATACCGCCGCTGCGTTGTTGTTCACCACACAGGCGGCTTCGGCGCCCGTGAGTTGTTGCAGTAAGTCGCTGATGTAGTTGTCCCGATGGCTCCGCTCGCCAGCCGCTAAATCATATTCCAACGCGACATTGCCCTGCATAGCGTCTAGAGCCGCTTGTTGTGCTGCCGGTGACCACAACGCGCGTCCAAGATTGGTGTGTAATACCGTGCCGGTTAAATTATGTACGCTCTTAATGTTCACTTGTTGTTGTAACAATAATTGTTGGCGGATGTACTGAAAGGTCGCGTCATCGGTTTGCAAAAAGTGCGGTAGATTTTCATGGCGTTTTATATGTTCGCGCGCTTGTTGCAACATCTCGCGAGACACGCTGACAGTGGCACTATGG
Source organism: Aggregatibacter sp. 2125159857 (assembly GCF_017798005.1). NCBI lineage: Bacteria > Pseudomonadati > Pseudomonadota > Gammaproteobacteria > Pasteurellales > Pasteurellaceae > Aggregatibacter > Aggregatibacter sp. 2125159857. The sequence continues at coordinate 1,979,554 of NZ_CP072548.1, read as the reverse complement.
CCAAATTCTGCCACGAATTGTTCACCTTGCGGGGTTTTGAGTAATTTATCGACGGCAGGAAGGGCTTGATAAAGGGCTGACATGATGATTCCTTTTTCTGGAGTGTTAAATTGGCATTTTAAGCGGGGATTATAAGGCGTGAAACCTGATTTCTTCTTTGCTTTTTCGTGCGCATTAGATACACTAACGCCAATTTTTTCTCGTATTTTTAAATTCTTGGAATTATAGGTAATTCAATGCGTACAAGTAAATATTTATTATCCACCTTAAAAGAAACCCCGGCAGAAGCGGCAATTGTTAGCCATCAACTCATGTTGCGTGCGGGCATGATTCGCCCTCTTGCTTCCGGCCTTTATAACTGGATGCCAACCGGTTGGCGCGTGCTACAAAAAGTGGAAAACATCATTCGCGAAGAAATGAATAAAAGTGGCGCCATTGAGATCAAAATGCCCGTCGTGCAACCGGCGGAATTGTGGCAAGAGTCCGGTCGTTGGGATCAGTATGGCCCGGAATTATTGCGTTTCACCGACCGTGGTGAACGGAGTTTTGTGATCGGCCCGACCAATGAAGAAGCGATTACCGATTTAATGCGTCGTGAAGTGACTTCTTACCGTCAACTTCCCCTCAATTTATACCATATTCAGACCAAGTTCCGTGATGAAGTGCGTCCACGTTTCGGCGTGATGCGTAGCCGTGAATTTATCATGAAAGATGCTTATTCTTTCCACATGGACAAAGAAAGTTTGCAACAAACCTATGATGTGATGTACCAAACTTATAGCAATATTTTCACCCGCTTAGGTTTGGATTTCCGTGCTGTGCAAGCAGATACCGGTTCTATCGGTGGTAGCGCGTCTCATGAGTTCCAAGTGTTGGCAAACAGTGGCGAAGATGATGTGATTTTCTCCACCGAGTCCGATTATGCGGCGAATATCGAACTTGCCGAAGCCGTTGCCGTAGGTGAGCGTGCAGCTCCAACCAAAGCGATGGAATTGGTGGATACACCGAATGCGAAAACCATTGCGGAGCTTGTTGCGCAATTTAACCAACCGATTGAGAAAACCGTTAAGACCTTGATTGTAAAAGGGGCTAGTGAAGAACAGCCGTTAGTGGCGTTAATCATTCGTGGCGATCACGAATTAAATGAAGTCAAAGCGGAGAAACTGGCAGAAGTCGCTTCCCCATTTGAATTTGCTGATGAAGCCGCCATTAAAGCGAAAATTGGCGCAGGCGTCGGCTCCCTTGGACCGGTCAACTTAAACATTCCGGTGATCATTGACCGCAGCGTGGCGATCATGTCTGATTTCAGTGCCGGTGCCAACATTGACGGTAAGCATTATTTCAACATTAACTGGGAACGCGATGTGGCGTTGCCGAAAGTGGCGGATATTCGTAACGTGGTGGAAGGCGACCCAAGCCCGGATGGCAAAGGCACATTGTTAATTAAGCGTGGTATTGAAGTCGGCCATATCTTCCAATTAGGCGATAAATACTCCAAAGCCATGAATGCGACAGTGCAAGGTGAAGACGGTCGTCCTACGGTCGTCACCATGGGTTGCTATGGTATTGGTGTGACGCGTGTTGTGGCAGCCGCGATTGAACAACATCATGATGAACGCGGCATTATTTGGCCGAGCGATGCGATGGCGCCGTTCACCGTAGCGATTGTGCCGATGAATATGCACAAATCGGAAAGCGTGCAAGCATTCGCTGAAGAGTTATACCGCACTTTATTGGCACAAGGCGTGGAAGTGATTTTTGATGACCGTAAAGAACGTCCGGGCGTGATGTTTGCTGACATGGAACTTATCGGTGTGCCGCACATGGTCGTCATCGGTGAGAAAAACTTAGCGAACGGTGAAATCGAATACAAAAATCGTCGTAGCGGTGAGAAACAAATGATTGCGAAAGCGCAATTGATTGACTTCTTAAAAAGCCAAATTAAGGCGTAACCACAAAATAAAGTGGCTATGATAAATAAACGCACTTTTTATTATTCACCGCACTTTTATGATGAAAGTGCGGTGATTTTTTATGGCAAATTTCGTGAAAATTATAAATAGAATTTTTCGACCACTTTTAGGTTGTCGTCTAATTTATACACTAATGGCTGACCGGTTGGGATTTCTAAATCCATGATATCCGCATCGGAAATGCCTTCAATGTGTTTTGCCAGTGCGCGCAAAGAGTTACCGTGCGCCACCACTAAAACGCGTTTGCCGCTTAATAATGCCGGTGCGATTTGGTCTTCCCAGAACGGAAGTACGCGTTCTAGAGTCACTTTCAAGTTTTCACCATCCGGAATAACATCAGCCGGTAGGTTTGCGTAGCGACGGTCATTGTGGGCAGAATTTGGATCTTTCGGATCTAATAATGGTGGCAATGTGTCGTAAGAACGGCGCCAAATGTGAACTTGCTCATCACCGTATTTTTCGGCGGTGGCTTTTTTGTCTAAGCCTTGTAGCTCACCGTAGTGGCGTTCGTTTAAACGCCAGTTTTTCACTTGTGGAATCCATAATTGGTGAGATTCTTCCAACACGATATTACAGGTTTTGATCGCACGAGTTAAAACAGACGTGAAAGCAATGTCGAATTCAAAATTGGCATCCAACAATTTTTTGCCTGCCGCTTTGGCTTCCTCTACGCCACGTTCGGTTAAATTCACATCACGCCAACCGGTAAATAAGTTTTTTGCATTCCATTCACTAAAACCGTGACGAATAAACACTAATTCCATGATAGATCTCCTAAGATTAATTAAAAAAACTCACTCAGTTATAGCAAAAAAAGCCTTTCTGATAAAGAAAAAATGCCTTTATTTTCTGCCATGTTATTTGGGTTTGGCGAAGACCTTGATCGTCTTTGGGGGAATTTATGAAATAGATCAAAATGTTGTAATTAATCGGAAATAAACGTTTTACTTTCAGTATTTTTTAGATAGTCTAACAGGTATTTTTAATGTTTGATTTTCTAGAAGGAAGACATGATGACAACACTTTTCGAGATAGCACAAAATTGGTTAAACCAAGATCCGGATGCAGAAACGCACGCAGAATTAACCGCACTTTTAAGCGCGGCAAAAGGTGGCGATACAAAAGCCGAAGCTGAACTTGCTGCCCGTTTTGACGGACGTTTACAATTCGGTACTGCCGGTTTGCGCGGTCGCCTGCAAGCCGGTTCCATGGGGATGAATCGTGTGTTGGTGGCACAAGCTGCCGGTGGGTTGGCTGAGTATTTAAAAGGGTATGACAAACAGCCTTCCATCGTGATTGGCTATGACGGTCGTAAAAACTCCGATGTATTTGCACGCGACACGGCTGAAATCATGGCAGGCGCCGGCATTAAAGCCTATTTATTACCACGTAAATTACCAACCCCGGTGTTGGCTTATGCTATTCAATATTTTGATACCACCGCAGGCGTGATGGTGACAGCCAGCCACAACCCACCGGAAGATAACGGCTATAAAGTTTATTTAGGCAAAGCCAACGGCGGCGGACAAATCGTTTCTCCGGCAGATAAAGACATTGCGGCGTTAATTGATAAAGTCGCTGCCGGCAGCGTGAAAGATTTACCACGTAGCCAAGATTACGTTGTGTTAGATGACACCGTGGTGGACGCTTATATTGCGAAAACTGCCGCACTTGCGAAAGAACCGCAAACCGACATTAACTACGTTTATACCGCCATGCACGGCGTGGGCTATGAAGTGTTGAGCAAAACGTTGACAAAAGCGGGCTTGCCACAACCGCACATCGTTGCTGAACAAGTCTGGCCGGATGGCACTTTCCCAACCGTGAATTTCCCGAACCCGGAAGAAAAAGGGGCGTTAGATTTAGCGATTCAAGTGGCAAAAGCAAACAATGCCGAATTTATTATTGCCAATGACCCGGATGCTGACCGTTTAGCGGTGGCAGTGCCGGATGCTGAAGGCAACTGGAAACCATTGCACGGCAATGTGGTAGGTTGTTTCTTGGGTTGGTATTTGGCGAAACAATATCAAGCACAAGGTAAAAAAGGCGTATTGGCTTGTTCTCTTGTGTCCTCGCCTGCCTTGGCAGAGATTGCGAAACGTTATGGTTTTGAATCCCAAGAAACCCTTACCGGCTTCAAATATATCGGTAAAGTCCAAGGCTTGTTATTCGGTTTTGAAGAAGCGTTGGGTTATTTGGTGGATCCGGACAAAGTACGTGATAAAGACGGTATTTCAGCCGCTATCGTGTTCTTGGATTTAGTGCGTAGCTTGAAGAAACAAGGCAAAACCTTGGCAGATTATGCAGAGGAATTCACCAAAGAATTTGGTGCTTATGTGAGCGGACAAATTTCTATTCGTGTGAGTGATTTGTCTGAAATCGGCAAATTAATGACCGCACTTCGCAATAACCCGCCAAGCCAAATCGGTGGTTTCAATGTGGCACAATTTATTGACCACACCAAAACCGACCGTCAAAGCGACATTTTGGTCTTCGTCTTGGAAAACGGCAGTCGTCTGATTGCTCGTCCTTCCGGTACTGAACCGAAAATCAAGTTCTATCTTGATGCGCGTGGTACTGATCCGAAAAATGCGGATCATGTGTTGGCGGAATTCGATGCTGCCGTTCGCGCGATTTTACGTCAAGAGGCGTATGGTAAGCAGGATTGCTAATCTGCCGGACTAACTAGAAATAAAAAACGGTAGATCAATGTGCCTACCGTTTTTGTTGCCAATCCCGTGATTATTTTTGTGAATAACCTTCCATCAAGTGCTGCCAATGTTGCCCGTCAAATTGAATGTGCATACGTTCCACTTCTTTGTTAAAGGAACGTTGTAATCGTTGCAAATTGCCTTCCTTCCAAAAACTGCCCGATTTTTCACCGCACTTATCAAAATCAATGAACCAAAATTTTGTCCCGCCTTCCAGAATCGTAGCGTGCAACTTGTTGCACGAAATCATGAATGCCTGAAAGCGTTAAATAACGTTCCGTGCGTAATTTGGTCGTGCATCAAGATGCACGCTACGCATGAAATCGTGAATTACGCATCGAGGCTAATTATTCGTGCAACAAGTTGCACGCTACGAGGGGGTAAATAATCGTCCTATATATTGAGTTTCGCTTGTCAGCCTTGTTCATTATATAGCGAGGATTTTTTTCTGTTTATCGCTTAAGCTATTTGGCGCCATACGCATAGCCTATGACTTTTATAGCCAGACTTTGGCTGGCTATAATAAAAAACGGTAGGTCAATGTGCCTACCGTTTTTGTTGCCAATTCAGTGATTATTTTTGTGAATAACCTTCCATCAAGTGCTGCCAATGCTGCTCGTCAAATTGAATGTGCATACGTTCCACTTCTTTGTTAAAGGAACGCTGTAATCGTTGCAAATTGCCTTCCTTCCAAAAACTGCCCGATTTTTCACCGCACTTATCAAAATCAATGAGCCAAAATTTTGTCCCGCCTTCCAGTTGTTGGCACAGAATGTTGTGCGCGTTGAGATCGGTGTGGCAAATTTGTAAATCGTGTAATTGACGGATCAATCCGCCGATTTGTCGCCATTGGTCGGCGGTAAGACGTTGTGTCTGCAAAAGTGCGGTCAGATCTTGGGCATTTTCGATTTTTTCGCTCAGCAAATCAGCTTGATAACAGACTCCCAAGTTGCCTTTACGAACCCGTGCTCCAATGGGTGTGGGTACCGGTAGGCCGGCCTGATGTAATTGATTTAACAGGTTAAATTCAGCAATGCTACGAGTATTTTGTAGCTGCTGAAAAAGGTAACGATCCTTGTTGAACTTGCCCCATAAGCCACCACGGTAATAATGACGCAGCGCGGTGTTTACACCGAAGCGATCTGCCGAGTGTAAAAACCATGTGGTGCCGCGCCCTTGTGCCGATCCTAAAATGCGGTTTTGTCGGCGCCAAAAATCGGCGTTAAAAAAGTCTTCCTGATGGGGTTCCGGGTGTTCAAAATTAAACAGAAAAAAGTCGTTTTTCAGTTGATATTCAAGCATTTTGCGACCTTGAAAATGAGATAGCGGATGGGCGCATTCTACTTTAAAATAACGCAATTCCCAAATTCAACATCAACGAGAGATCTATGCCGCTTTTCACCCAGCCTCCGCAATCCCTTTGTATTTTACGTTTGTCCGCCATTGGCGATGTTTGCCATGCGTTGGCGGCGGTGCAACAGATTCAGCGTTATTGGCCAAGCACCCAAATAACATGGGTTATCGGAAAAACGGAAGCGCAGCTGTTTCGTCATGTGTCGGGGGTGGAGTTTGTGGTGTATGACAAAAAAAGCGGCTGGCGTGGGGTGTGTCAGTTGTGGCGACAGTTGAAAGATCGTCGATTTGATGCGTTATTAAATATGCAAACGGCATTTCGTGCGTCAATTTTATCCCTGGGTATTAAGGCGAAATATCGTATCGGTTTCGGTAAACAGCGGGCGCGCGAAGGGCAGTGGTTGTTTACCCATCGCAAGATTCAAGACCCGAACAATCCTCATGTGTTAGACGGCTTTATGGCGTTTGTGGACTATTTGGGTGTGCCTTGCACAGAACCGCAATGGGATTTGCCGGTAGCGGAGGATGATTTGATCACAGCGCGCCAATATATTGATCCCACCCGTAAGAATTTGCTGATTTCCCCTTGTTCCAGTAAGCCCGAAAAAGACTGGTTAGTAGAACGTTATGCGGAAGTCGCCAATATTGCCCACCAACATAATGTCAACGTGATTTTGTGCAGTTCACCCGCGCCTCGTGAATTGGCGATAATTGAGCAAATTCAGGGCTTATGTCACTTTGCACCAACCAATGCTGCAGGCAAGTTAACGCTTCCACAGCTTGCGGCATTAATCCGGCAGGTGGATTTGGTGCTTTCACCGGATTCCGGCCCTGCACATATTGCAACGACGCAAGGCACGCCGGTTATCGGTTTATATGCTTACCACAACCCGTTGCGTACCGGCCCTTATCGCAACCTTGCCAATGTGGTGTCGGTGTATGAAAAAAATGTGCAAAAGGAATTTGGCAAACCATCTGCGCAGTTGCCTTGGGCAACGAAGTTAAAAGGGAAGCATCTGATGGCACAAATTGAGGTGGCGCAGGTGGTGGAACAGATGAAAAAGTGCGGTTTGTTTTAAAAGAGAAAAACGCCTCAATATCTGACCGCACTTGCACTGTTGCCGTTATTTCATTTATGTCAATTTAATTGGAGTTTGCTATGGCCGTATCGCTATCTCATTTATCCGAAATCATCCCACCCAAAGCCCCTTTTGCGCCCACTGAATTTAAGTTAGGCTTGTATGTCATCGTAGACAGTTATGAATGGGTTGAACGACTCATTCACGCCGGCGTGAAAACCTTGCAAATTCGCATTAAAGATCGTTCTGCGGAACAGGCGGAAGAGGAAATTGCGCGCTGCATTACCTTAGCCAAACAACATCAAGTGCGGTTATTTGTAGATGATTTTTGGCAGTTGGCAATTAAGTATCAGGCTTACGGCGTCCATCTTGGGCAAGAGGATCTACTCACAGCGGATTTAAACGCCATCCAACAAGCGGGACTACGTCTCGGTGTCTCCACCCACAATCAAGAAGAAGTCGATCTGGTGTTACCGTTGCGTCCTTCCTATATTGCCCTCGGGCATATTTTCCCGACACAAACCAAAGAGATGCCTTCCGCCCCTCAAGGCATTGCCAATTTAGCCACACAGGTAAAAAACTTAGGTAAAATGCCGACTGTCGCAATCGGTGGCATCAGTGCTTCGCATTTTCCTGATATTTTAGCCACAGGGGTAGGCAGTATTGCCGTGATCTCCGCTGTCACCAAAGCACAAGACTGGCAAAGTGCGGTGAAAAACTTACTGCAATATTTTGCCGAATAACGGGCTATTTTCGTTCAAATTCATGGCGCATTATCTCGAAAAATTCATCTTAAAATTGAACCGCACTTAAGTTGGCGGAAAACATAGAGCAAAATCAAATTGTCTGTAGTTTTTGCAAGACAAAGGAACAAAATAGCTTTATGATACCGACATTTTTAGAGCAAACTAACCCGTTTTAATTAACTTAATGAGGAAAATAAAATGGCAAAAATCGTTAAAGTCATTGGTCGCGAAATTATCGACTCTCGTGGTAACCCAACAGTGGAAGCCGAAGTGCATTTAGAAGGCGGATTCGTCGGTCTTGCAGCGGCGCCATCGGGTGCATCTACTGGTTCTCGCGAAGCCTTAGAATTACGTGACGGCGATAAATCCCGTTTCTTAGGTAAAGGCGTATTGAAAGCGGTTGCTGCAGTAAACGGCCCGATTGCTGAAGCCATTCTTGGCAAAGATGCCTCTAACCAAGCTGAAATCGACCAAATCATGATCGATTTAGACGGTACTGAAAACAAATCTAACTTCGGTGCAAACGCCATCTTAGCGGTATCTTTAGCAAACGCAAAAGCCGCGGCTGCATCTAAAGGTTTACCTCTTTACGCTTACATCGCAGAACTTAACGGCACGCCAGGCGTTTACGCTATGCCATTACCAATGATGAACATCATCAACGGTGGTGAGCACGCCGACAACAACGTTGATATCCAAGAGTTCATGATCCAACCGGTTGGTGCGAAAACATTACGTGAAGCACTTCGTATCGGTGCAGAAGTGTTCCACAACTTAGCGAAAGTATTAAAATCTAAAGGCATGAGCACGGCTGTAGGTGATGAAGGTGGTTTCGCACCTAACTTAGCCTCTAACGCTGACGCGTTAGCCTGTATCAAAGAAGCGGTAGAAAAAGCAGATTATGTGTTAGGTAAAGACGTCACTTTAGCCATGGACTGCGCATCTTCTGAGTTCTATAACAAAGAAACCGGTAAATATGAGTTAAAAGGCGAAGGCCGTTCATTCACCTCTCAAGAGTTCACACACTATCTTGAAGAATTAACCAAACAATACCCAATCGTGTCTATCGAAGACGGTCAAGATGAATCTGACTGGGAAGGCTTCGCATACCAAACTAAAGTATTGGGCGATCGCATTCAATTAGTGGGTGACGACTTATTCGTAACCAACACCAAAATCTTAAAAGAAGGTATCGAAAAAGGTATCGCAAACTCCATCTTAATCAAATTCAACCAAATCGGTTCTTTAACCGAAACCTTGGCTGCAATTAAAATGGCAAAAGATGCGGGTTATACCGCTGTGATCTCTCACCGTTCCGGTGAAACTGAAGATGCAACTATTGCTGATTTAGCGGTTGGTACCGCAGCAGGTCAAATCAAAACCGGTTCTATGAGCCGTTCTGACCGTATTGCGAAATACAACCAATTAATCCGTATTGAAGAAGCATTAGAACGCGCAGGTACACCGGCGCCATTCTTAGGTTTAAAAGCGGTTAAAGGTCAAGCATAATTGCATAGATGCGGAGAAAAAAATAGGTGTAAAAGCCACCGCACTTTAATGTTTCAAGCTGAGTTCGACTAAAGTTGAACTCAGCTTTTTTATTCAACTAAAAAAGGATAAGCCTATCGACTTATCCTTTCTTCATTTTGATTGGCGCATTGACCGAGGTAAATCGGCCAATGCGAAAAGCGTGAATTAAGCGAAACGTCTGACTTCGCCATTGCCTGCAACGTTTTCTACACAACGCGGGCAAAGTGTCGGATGTTCCGAATTCACACCGATTTTGTCGGAATAATGCCAGCAGCGCGGGCATTTTTCGCCTTGAGAACGGGTAACGCTTACTGCAATCCCCTCTAACTCGCCATCAGCTACATCTGCCGGTTTATCTGACAATGCTTTCACTTCAGCTTTTGACGTAATCAACACGAAACGTAATTCATCGCCTAATTGTTCTAACAAGGCACGATATTCATCGTTAGCATAAACCGTTACTTCTGCTTCTAAACCGCCGCCAATCACTTTGTCATTACGGGCGATTTCTAACACGCGGTTCACTTCAGAACGTACTTTAATCAGTTGTTGCCAGTAAGCATCATCTAATTTTTCGTTCGCGCCTAAGCCGAATAAGCCTTCGTAGAATTCTTCCGTAAAGACGAATTCTGCACGTGCCGTCGCCGTTTGCGGCAAGTACCCCCACACTTCATCTGCCGTGAATGACAGGATTGGTGCCATCCAACGTACTAAAGCTTCCGCAATGTGCCATAAAGCGGTTTGGCAGCTACGACGCGCAAGGCTGTCTGCTTTGGTGGTGTATTGACGGTCTTTGATAATATCAAGGTAGAACGAGCCCATTTCCACAGAACAGAAACGCATTAAGCGTTGCACTACGGCATGGAATTGATAGTTATCATAAGCGTCTTTAATTTCTTTTTGTGCATCTAACGCACAAGCTACCGCCCAACGATCTAAGCTAATCATTTCTTCCGGTTTAACGGCATCACGTTGTGGATCAAAACCGTTTAAGTTAGCTAGTAAGAAACGTGCCGTGTTACGAATACGACGATAGCTGTCTGCCGCACGTTTTAAGATTTCATCGGAAACGGTCATTTCACCGGTATAGTCAGTAGAGGCCACCCATAAACGTAAAATGTCACCACCGAATTTATCCATGACTTCTTGTGGCGTCACGATGTTACCGATGGATTTAGACATTTTGCGTCCTTGACCATCCACCGTGAAGCCATGGGTTAATACTTGTTTGTAAGGTGCTTTTTTATCTGTTGCAGTTGAAAGCATTAAAGAAGACATAAACCAACCACGGTGTTGGTCGGAACCTTCTAAATACATGTCGATATCTTGACCGTTAAATTCCGGACGATTCGCCACCACAGAAGAATAGGTTGATCCTGAGTCGAACCATACGTCAAGAGTATCAGGCACTTTGCGATAGGTTTCTGCATCTGCGCCTAATAATTCTTTTTCGTCTAAATCCCACCATGCTTGAATACCGGCTTTCTCTACACGTTTCGCCACTTCTTCAAGTAACTCTAAGGTACGCGGATGAAGCTCTTCGGTTTCTTTGTGCACGAATAAGGTCATTGGTACACCCCAAGTACGTTGACGGGAAATACACCAGTCAGGACGATTTTCCACCATTTTTTCGATACGAGCTTGACCCCAATCCGGAATCCAACGCACTTGTTTGATTTCACCTAAGGCTTGTTGGCGTAAACCTTGTGTTTCCATGCCGATAAACCATTGCGGAGTCGCACGGAAAATAATCGGGGTTTTATGGCGCCAGCAGTGTGGGTAGCTGTGTTTGATTTTCTCCACTTTTAATAAGTTGCCCACTTCCTGTAATTTTTCAACAACCAATGGATTCGCTTCAAATACGCCTTTACCTGCGAAGAATTCAGTGGTTGAAATAAATTTACCGTCATTCGATACAAGACCCGCCATTGGTAAATTATATTTTTGTCCTACAATAAAATCGTCTAAACCGTGATCCGGTGCAGTGTGTACTAAACCTGTACCGCCATCGGTGGTCACGTGATCGCCTAAAATCACCGGTACAGTGAAATCATAGAACGGATGGTTAAAGCGTACTAACTCAAGTGCTTGACCTTTTACTGACCCTAAAATTTCAACCTGTTCTACACCTACCGCTTTCGCCACGGATTCCACTAATTCAGCGGCTAAGATCACACGCTCATCACCAAGTTGGACTAGGTTGTATTCTAATTCTGCATTTACTGCAATCGCACGGTTAGATGGCATTGTCCAAGGCGTTGTTGTCCAAATGACTGCAGATAATTTGCCATGACCTTTTCCGACAGCGTTAAATTTCTCTTCAATTTCTACCGCACTTACCGCCGGGAAACACACATAAATGGACGGAGAAACTTTGTCTTCGTATTCCACTTCCGCTTCAGCCAAAGAAGAACCGCAATCCAAACACCAGTGCACCGGTTTGGATCCTTTGTATAAGTGGCCGTTAGCAATCACTTTGCCAAGCGTACGGATGATGTGTGCTTCGGTATCAAAGTTCATGGTCAAATAAGGGTTATTCCAATCACCCAACACGCCTAAACGGATAAAGTCTTTTTTCTGGCCTTCTACCTGTTCCGCTGCATATTCACGGCATTTCGCTCGGAATTCAGCCGCAGAAATTTTCTCATTCGGTTTGCCTACTAAGCCTTCTACTTTTAATTCAATCGGCAAGCCGTGACAGTCCCAACCCGGAATATAAGGCGAGTCAAAACCTAATGCGGTTTTGGATTTCACAATAATATCTTTCAGAATTTTATTCACTGCATGGCCGATATGAATGTTGCCGTTCGCATACGGAGGGCCATCATGCAAAATAAAGGATTTTTTGCCTTTTGAATTTTCACGAATTTTTTGATAGAGATTTTTCTCATACCAGTTTTTCAACATCACAGGCTCGCGCTTGGCTAAATCGCCGCGCATTGGAAAGCCCGTTTCAGGGAGGTTAAGGGTATTTTTATAATCAGTCATTTTATATTCCAGTGTTATGTAAAAATTAAAATTTGTGTTCTATAAAGTGCGGTTAGTTTTGAAAACGTTTTTCGCCGTTTCCACGTCCTGCGCAATTTGTGCTTTTAAATCGTCAAAAGAGGAAAATTTCATTTCATTGCGGATTTTATGACAGAGTTCTACATCCAACCATTGACCATAAAGATCGCCTTGAAAATCAAATAAATGCGCCTCTAATAATTGATTCACACCGTTGATGGTCGGACGGGTGCCGATGTTTGCGACCCCATTAAAAAACGCGCCGGATTTTAACCGCACTTTAACTGCGTACACCCCTTTGACCGGATTTACCTGACGATGCAAGCGAATATTCGCAGTCGGAAACCCGATAGTGCGACCAAGCTGATTGCCGTGAATTACGCGCCCTAAAATACGATAAGGACGTCCAAGTAATTTTTCCGCTAACGTTAAATCATCCTTGGCTAATGCTTCGCGAATCGCCGTGCTACTGATTCGCAAGGCATCCAAACAAAAGCTACGGTTATCTTCGACGGTAAAACCAAACTTTTCACCGGCGTGTTGTAACAGCGCAAAGTTACCTTGGCGTTTGGCACCAAATTTAAAATCATCGCCAATGCTTAAAAATTTCACATTTAATTTACGCACCAACCAATCTTCAATAAATTGTTGTGCAGGCAAATTGGCAAAAGTGCGGTCGAATTTTGCGATGATAACCACATCCACACCGGCTTGTTTAAGATAATACAATTTATCGCGCAAACGCATAAGGCGAGCAGGGGCTTTGTCACCCAGAAAAAATTCTTGCGGTTGAGGTTCGAATAACATTACCGCCATGGGCAAATTCAGTTCGTCGGCTTTTTGGCGTAAATGGTGCAAAATCGCTTGATGGCCTAAATGTACCCCGTCAAAATTGCCGATAGTCAAAACACAACTCGACAAACATTGCGATACCTTAGAGAGCCCACGAATTAATTGCATGATATTGCCTGTAAAAAATTAAGATCAATCTTTTCATTATAACGATAAATGCCCACTTCGGAAAGCAAATCATAGACGGCTACATTGAACCCTAAAAAGGAGGTTATTATTGAGCAATAGGCTAAATTTGATTACAATTCGTTAATTTTTTTATATCAGGAGGACGGGATGTATTTTGACCAAATTAAAGCTGAATTAGACGAGGCGGCAACCGTATTAAACGCGTTTTTATCAGATGAAAAAAATATTCAGGCGGTGCAACAGGCGGCATTATTAATTGCCGATCGGTTTAAACAGGGCGGAAAGGTACTTTCTTGTGGTAACGGTGGTTCTCATTGTGACGCCATGCATTTTGCTGAAGAGCTCACCGGACGTTACCGCGCAAATCGCCCGGGATATCCTGCCATTGCCATTTCGGATGTCAGCCACTTAAGTTGTGTAGGTAACGATTTTGGTTATGAATATGTGTTTTCCCGTTATATTGAGGCAGTCGGTCAACAAGGCGATGTGTTATTTGCACTTTCAACTTCGGGCAATTCCGTGAATATTTTAAATGCCATTCAGGTTGCCAAAGAAAAAGGCATGAAGGTGATTGTGCTAACCGGCAAAGACGGCGGAAAAATGGCGGGCTTAGCCGATGTGGAAGTTCGCGTGCCGCATTTTGGTTATGCCGATCGGATTCAAGAAGTGCATATTAAAGTGATTCATATTTTGATTATGTTGATTGAATTTGAAATGAAAAAATAGATGTCATTGAAATTATCTGCGTAACTCAAGGGTAAAACTTCATTTATTCAGACGTAGATATTTATGAATCAGACTTAAAAAAAGAAGATGGTCTTCAAACCATCTTCTTTTTTGTTAGGCATAATTTGTATGCTTTATTGCGCTTTTACCGCAGCAATTGCCACCATATTAATAATACGGCGAACAGAAGCGACTGACGTTAAAATATGTGCTGATTTTTTCAAGCCCATTAAGATTGGCCCAACGGTTGTCGGTGTTGCCGTGCCTTGTAATAGATTTAGGCTGATACGCGCAGCTTCCATATTTGGCATCACTAGCACGTTTGCCGCGCCTTTGAGTGGGCTGTCCGGCATCACATCATCACGGAGCTGTTGCGATAAGGCAACATCACAGTGCATTTCACCGTCAATAGTGAGTTCCGGTGCGCGTTCTTTCACTAAATGTAAAACGTTACGCATTTTGACCGCACTTGGGGTGTTATTGCTACCGTAATTGGAATGTGAAATTAAGGCAATCTGTGGCTCAATACCAAATAAACTGACTTCTTTCGCTGTCATGAGCGTAATTTCCGCTAATTCTTCTGCTGTCGGATCATTGTTCACGAAGGTATCGGCAAGGAATAAGTTGCCTGCCGGTAGCACCAAACCGTTAACGGTAGCCGCCGTATGTACCCCTTCTTGCAAACCAATGACGTTTTTGAGGGTTTTTAAATGATCGGCATAATGTCCCACTAAACCACATAACATGGCATCGGCATGACCTAAATGCAACAACACGGCACCGATAGCGGTTGGGTTGTTAAACATTTCCCGTTTAGCAATATCCGGCGTGATGCCTGCACGTTTGAGCATGTCATAGTAAGTTTTACAACATTCTTGATAACGTGCATCATTTTCGATGTTAATTAACTCAAAATCACGCCCTGCCTGAATATGCAAACCGAGTTTTTTAATGCGTTGTTCAATCACGCTTGGGCGACCGAGTAAAATCGGATAAGCGATGCCTAAGGTCGAGATTTCTTGCACGGCATGTAAAATTCGGGTTTCTTCACCGTCGGTTAATAACACACGCTTCTTGTCTTGTTTCGCTTGCGCAAACACCGGTTTCATAAACAAGTTGGTTTTATAAACGAACTGGGTGAGTTGTTCGATGTATGCATCAAAATCTTTAATTGGACGAGTCGCAACACCGGAATCCATCGCGGCTTTTGCCACGGCTGGGGCAATACGCACGATTAAACGCGGATCGAATGGTTTTGGAATAATGTATTCCGGGCCAAACGTAAGTTCGGTATCACCATAAGCAGATGTCACCACATCGCTTTGCTCTGCCAAGGCTAAATCGGCAATGGCACGCACCGCGGCAAGTTTCATTTCTTCATTAATGGTGGTAGCGCTGACGTCTAATGCCCCGCGGAAAATGAACGGGAAGCAAAGTACGTTGTTGACTTGGTTCGGGTAATCGGAGCGACCGGTGCACACAATGGCATCCGGACGGACGGCTTTTGCCAATGGTGGTAAAATTTCCGGTTCCGGGTTGGCGAGTGCCAAAATTAAGGGATGTGCCGCCATGGTTTTAACCATGTCTTGCGTTAATGCGCCAGCAGCAGAACAACCCAAGAAAATATCCGCATTCGGAATGACTTCCGCTAAGGTACGCTTACCGTTATCGTCAATCGCATACAGTTTTTTGGTTTCATCCATACGATCATCACGGTTTTTATAGATCACGCCTTTGGAGTCGCACACGGTAATATTTTCCCGTTTCATACCGAGGGAAACTAATAAGTTTAAGCACGCAATCGATGCCGCACCGGCACCGGAAGCCACCAGTTTCACATTTTCAATTTTTTTATCAACAATGCGCAAACCATTGAGCACCGCCGCAGCAGAAATAATGGCTGTGCCGTGTTGGTCATCGTGGAAGACCGGAATTTTCATTCTTTCACGCAATTTACGTTCAATATAAAAACACTCCGGTGCTTTAATGTCTTCTAAGTTAATGCCGCCGAAGGTGGGTTCAAGGGACGCAATAATATCAATGAGCTTATCTGGGTCGTGTTCATTCACTTCAATGTCGAAGACGTTGACGCCGGCGAATTTTTTAAACAACACACCTTTCCCTTCCATCACCGGTTTTCCTGCTAACGCCCCGATATTGCCTAAACCAAGCACCGCCGTGCCGTTTGAAATCACCGCCACTAAGTTGCCACGAGAAGTATATTTATAAGAATCTGCAGGATCTGCTTGAATAGCCAAACAAGGTGCCGCTACCCCCGGAGAATACGCAAGCGCTAAGTCGCGTTGAGTCGCAAGCGATTTGGTGGGCGTCACTTCAATTTTTCCCGGAATCGGGAATTCGTGAAAATCTAATGCTGCTTTTTTAAGTTGTTCATCCATAAAAATATCCTCTTTTGAATAAATGCGTTGGAACAAGTTCGTTTTATTATAATGAAAATGGAAGAGAATTCTGTGACATTTCACACATTATTAACAATTTTTACGCACCATGAAACTGTTGTCAGGAGCGATAATGTCTTTCGGTCAGTGAGGTGCAGTAAAGTGCGGTGACTTTTTCTGTTCTTTTTTACGAAAAAAATTGACCGCACTTGAAGAAAGTGCGGTCGGCAGTTTAACGCTTAGTAAAGCACGGCTTTTGCTTCTTCTGAATCAATATTGTCTTTGGTTACAAAAACAACACCGGTATCAATGAATTTATCCACTTTTTCGCCTTTGATAATTTTATTAATCGTATTGACGCCTTTATAACCCATTTGGTAGGAAGATTGCACAACAATGCCTTCCAAGGTGCCGTCACGGACGAAGTTTTGTAGATCTTGGTTTCCATAAAAACCAACAGCGACTAATTTTCCGGCAAAGCCACGTTCTTTAATGGCGCGTGCCATCCCTACCGCAGTGGGTTCGTTTGCGCCAAAAATTGCGGTTAAATCCGGATTGGAAGTCAGTACATCAATGGTTTGATTTAATGCCGTAACCATGTCGGATTGAGAATAAAGCGGTTCCATCAATTTGATGTCCTGTTGTTTTTTCACTTCATCCATAAATCCGCCGGTGCGTTCAATCGCACTGGCTGCACCGGGCGTATAAGACATAACGGCCACTTTGCCTTTTTTCATGCCATGCTTAGCGAGGAGTTTTTCTGCGGCTAATTTCCCTGCGGCACGGTTGTCCGTAGCGAGGAAGGATTGGTAATATTTGCCGTCAGAATTAATGCCGGAGTCAATAATGACCACCGGAATCCCGTTTTCAAAGGCTTTTTTGACAGGTGGGATTAATGCTTCCGGATCGGAGGCGGCAAGCACGATGCCGGAAACGCCGCGGTTAATTGCGTTATTGACCATATTCACTTCTTCATCAATAGCGGTTTCCGCTTGTGGTCCTTGGAAGGTAACTTTGTATTCATTACCCAGATCTTTCCCTGCAGCTTCCGCCCCTTTTTTCACGTTTTGCCAGAAATTGGCATTTTCTGTTTTGACAATCACGGCAATTTCATTTGTTTTGGCAAAACTGGATGTACCGGCAAATAGGGTAGATAAACCCAGTACAGCAGAAGCAATAAGTGTTAACTTTTTCATACAATTCTCCTTTTTATATTGTTGAGGTTACGATTTTTTTCCACTCTTTTTGCTTTGGCGAAGTTGATCGAGACCAACGGTAACGATAATAACTAAGCCGATGATGATTTGTTGAACGAAAGCGGATATCCCATTCATGTTAAGTCCGTTGCGCAAGACACCGATAATAAATGACCCGATGAGTGTTCCCGGAATGGTACCAACGCCACCCATTAAGGAGGTTCCCCCAACAACCGCACTGGCAATGGCATCCAATTCGTAAGCAACCCCGCCATTAGGTTGTGCTGTGACCAAGCGCGACGCTAAGATGACGCCGGCTAAACCGGAAAGCAAACCGCTGGCGATGTAGGCGTAATTTTTCACCTGATTGGTTCGAATGCCGGATAAGCGTGCCGCTTCCTCATTCGAACCGATCGCGTAAAGGTAACGACCGAGTTTGAGTTTTGATAATGCAAAGGTAAAGAGAAGGGCAACAACAATCATGATAATCACCGGGTAAGGAATGCCGGGGAATTTGACAAGAGGCAAACCATTAGCGCCTTCTTCAACAATCCGGAACAGCGCACCATTACCGAGGTAAGAGAAGGATTCCGGCATCCCTGACACCGGTGCCGCATTTGTAACATACAACGCCAATCCGCGCGCCACCATCATGGTTCCCAATGTTGCAATAAAGGGCGGTAAGCGCATCAAGGTAACAATTACGCCGTTGGCAGCACCACATAGCCCACCAACGATAATGCCAAATAGCATACCTAATGGCACAGGCAATCCGGCGTTGACCGACATCGCTGCCGCCACGCCGGATAGCGCAACGACAGAACCGGTACTTAAGTCAATGCCGCCGGTTAAAATCACAATGGTTGCCCCGATACCGATCAACGCAATCGTTGAGGTTTGCAAGCCAATGGTTAATACGTTATTTAAGGTAAAGAAATATTCATTACTGATCGTAAACGCAATAATTAATAGGATTAATCCGGCAAGTGACGCAAGTTTGCGTAACATTTCTTTTTGTTTTTCGTTCATCTCATACCTCCTGTCCTTTTCGAGCGAACATATTTTTTACGCCTGTCGCATATTGCATAATTTCTTCTTGATTGGTTTCTTTCGTTTCAAGAAGTGCGGTCATTTTTCCCTCACGCATGACGATAATGCGATCGGACACGCCTAAAATTTCCGGTAATTCAGAAGAAATCACAATAATACCAACCCCTTGTGCCGCTAATTCATCTAATAATTGATAAATGGCATATTTGGCGCCCACATCAATGCCTCGCGTCGGCTCATCAAAAATCATGACCTTCGCATCACGGAATAACCATTTGCCGATAACTACTTTTTGTTGGTTGCCGCCACTGAGATTATTTACTAACTGTTCAATTGTTGGCGTTTTAATTTCCATTTTATCAATGAAGGTTTTGGAGGCTTTGGCTTCCTCGTCATGGGAAATCACGCCGGCGGCATTACACACTTTATCCATTGATGCCATGGTAATGTTTTCACGAATACTCATTCTTACGGCGACACCATTGAGTTTTCTGTCTTCAGATAAATAGGCAATACCGGCTTTAATGGAGTCTGCAGGACTGTGAATGGTCACTTTATTGTGGTGGACAAACACCTCACCGGCATCGAGTGGATCTGCCCCAAAAATCGCGCGAGCTAATTCGGTACGTTTCGCACCAACTAAACCGGTAATGCCTAATATTTCCCCTTTAAATAAAGCAAAGTCTAAGGCTTCAAACACACCATAACGCTCTGCCTGCATCACGGACATCACCACTTCATTTTCATCCACAACCGCCGTTTTCGGTGGAAAGTGATTGCCTAGCGGACGACCGACCATTTTCGTAATGATTTCATCCATGCTAATTTCATGAAATGGATGATCGGAAACATACGTGCCATCACGGAAAATAGTAATGTGATCGCAAATCCGTTTAAGTTCTTCCATTCGGTGAGAGATATACACAATACTGACGCCTTTCGCGCGGAGCTTATTCACCAATTCAAATAACTTATCGATCTCTTTTTCCGTTAAGGCTGAAGTGGGTTCATCCATAATCAGCACTTCAACATCAAAAGAAAGCGCCTTGGCAATTTCCACCATTTGTTGTTTTGCCACCGATAACGTCCGCACTTCTTCAGTCGGTTTCACATCAATATCAAACAGTGAAAGCAGGGCTTCCGCGTCTTTATTCATTTTGGCTTTATCAACCATGCCAAATTTAATCGGTTCACGGGCAAAGAAAATATTTTCAGCCACCGTTAAGTGGGGAATCAGGTTTAATTCTTGGAAAATCATACTGATACCCTGATGTTGTGCATCCAATACGGAATGAAAATTCACCGGTTTCCCTTTGTAAATAATCTCACCGCAATCGGCTTGATAAACACCAATTAAGCATTTCATCAACGTAGATTTGCCGGCACCGTTTTCACCCATAAGTGCGTGCACTTCACCTTTGCGTAACGTCAGTTGAACATCCTTTAACGCTTGCACACCGGCAAATCCTTTACTGATGTTACGCATTGTCAGTATGGTTTCATGTGTCGTCATATTGACCTCCCATTTCCTTATTCTTCAATACGCAACCCATAAGTATGGAACTTACCGAGGACAACCTTCATTTGTTCTTTACTGAGTAACGGGATTGTCAGCTTGGTGGCCAGCAATTTGAGATACCAGGTCGCAAGCACTTCCACTTCTTGTGCCAGCCATAAGGCCTTATCAAGGTTTTCACCACAACTGAGTAAACCATGATGAGCAAGTAAGATCGCCTTGCTTTCTTTGATGCCCTCTTCCACATAAGACGCTAATTCATGTGTGCCAAACGTTGCGTAAGGAATACAAGGAATGTGATCGGTGCCACCCACAGCCACCATATAGTGAATCGCCGGAATAGGTTTTTCCAAAATGGATAACCCGGCACAGTTAATGGAATGATTATGCACAACGGCATTGGCTTCCGGACGGGCGCGATACACGGCTAAATGGAATTGCCATTCGCTAGAAGGCAGCTTGTTTTCTTCGTGCTTGCCGTGGTTATCCACATACACAATATTTTCCGGCTTCATTAAGTGGTATGGCATCCCTGTTGGGGTAATCAGCATGCCGTCTTTATAACGCACGCTAACATTGCCTGCTGTGCCTTGGTTTAAGCCGAGGCGGGTCATCTCTAAACAGGTATCGATGATTTTTTGCGCAAGTTCTTTTCTATCCATTTTTCAGCACCTCTCAGCTGTTATAGAACGGGAGTAACCCCTTTTTTAATAATAATGTTGCCGTATTTTGCGGTTTCGCCACTGATGACGACGGCATACGCTTGTTTGGCGCGTTCGTAAAAGGCAAAGCGTTCAATACGCGCTAAATTAGGTGTAAATCCGACCGCACTTTGAATTGAGTCCAAGTAATTTGCTTCAACGCGAGGATCAAGGCTATCGCCCGGAACCGCCTGCATCATGATTAACGGCGCATCGACATACGCATCGAATTCAAATAACGGCGCAATGCCTTTGAGCAAAGTCGCCACAGGAATGCCATCGGCACGAATCACCTTTGAATGTAATGAATGTGCCGGGAAATGAGCGTCAGACAGCACAATTTCATCGCCATGTCCCATTTCGGCAAGGGTTTTGAGTAAATCGGGGGAGATTGCCGGGTGAATACCTTTTAACATTGTTGTTTCTCCAATGATTACAGTGATTGTGGGTAAATTCGCGTTCTATTCGGTTGCATCGCTTTCTGTGCCTGTTCCGGTGTGGCGTAGATGCCGATGCCTGCAAAGGTGAACATTGCCGCGCCAAGCACGGTACTTTCTGCGACATCCACGACATCAATCGGCAACCCTAAAACATCGGCGCGGATTTGGTTCCAGAGTGGGTTTTTCGAGCCGCCACCAACACAAAGCAAGCTTTCCGCTTTGAAGTGGCTGACGTGTTGTAATACGTCTAAGCCTTGTTTGAGTTGGTTTGCCATGTAATAAAGCGCGGCACGGTAGATTTCACCACGAGTGGAGAACATGGAAAGTCCGCGGATATTGCCTTGTCCGAGTTGGCTAAAAACACCCTGAAAATTGACCGCACTTTGCGTGCCTTTTTCAGCGGCAGAGGATCCTTCGGCGATCATGGTTGGATAATATTGGTCGGTGCCATGTACATCGGCGAACAACAATTTACCAAGCCACTCTATAATGCCTGAGCCGACCCATTGTACGGCGGGGTTAAAACAATTCGGTTGTGCGTCAAATTCGGTGGTTAAGCCTTGCGGCACAAAATCAAATTGTGGTTCGGCATGTTCCGTGCGAGCCATTAAGATTTCCCACGTGCCGGAACTGAGTACCGGTTGATTCAATCCTGCGCCAGAACCGAATACGGCAAATTGGGTGTCATGCCCACAGGAAATCACGGGAATACGATTTAAGCCCCAGTGGTCGGCAAGTGCGTCAGTTAATTCCCCCACTTTTTCACCGGCGTTACGCATCGGTGGAAAGTGGTTTTGGCTTAAACCGACCAGTTTCAGAATGTCCTCGTCCCAATTGCCGGTGGCGAGATGGGTCATCATGGATGTGCCTGCCATGGTGCGGTCGGTGGTAAATTTGCCGGTTAAACGTTGGGTTAGCATGGAGGAAATGAACACGAATTTATCCATTTTTTGGAAAATATCCGGTTTGTTTTCTTTCAACCAAAGCAGTTTAAATAAGGTATTAAAGCTGTATTGTCCGATGCCGTTACGTTGATAAAGGGCTTTGATGTCTAGCAACTGCGAGAGGTTTTCCATCACCGGCACCGTGCGCGGGCATTTCCACGAAATAATCGGGTAGAGCTGTTGCCCTTTTTTATCAAATGGTGCGCCGTCCACGCCGAACGTGGTAACGGAAATGCCAACAATTTCTTTTAAATCAACCTGTTGTTGCGTTAATTTCGCAATCGTATGATCGGCACATACTGTCAATTTTTGCCAAATTTCTTCAAAATCCCAAATGTGATACTCAGGCGATTCACTCCCTGGTTGGGTATTGTTGGCAAGGTGATGGGACGCCACGATTTTGCCTTTGTCATTCATGGCAATTGTGCGTAAATTGGTCGCGCCGCAATCAAAAATCAGAACGATAGACATAAAAGCTCTCCTAAGTGCGGTCAACAATTCATTTGTTTTTTCAACCGCACTGTTGTTTGAATTTTTATGGGATGATGGCACGCACCGAGGTGCGCGCCGGCCATCGATTTATTTATACAGAGGTCCGAAGTTTTGGCAGGCGCGATAGTCCTGACCTTCCTTGTCTTGACCAAAGCCGTTCCAAGCGCTTGGGCGGAACACGTTGGCATCTTCAACGTTGTGCATGCAAACCGGAATACGCAACATGGACGCTAACGTGATGAGGTCGGCACCGATGTGGCCGTAAGTCGCCACGCAGTGGTTTGCGCCCCAGTTTGCCATCACGGAATAGACATCGGTAAAGGCACCTTTACCTGTTAAGTGTGGGGTGAACCAAGTGGTTGGCCAAGTTTCATTGGTGCGGTGGTCGAGCAAGTCGTGGACGTTCTTCGGTAACTCAATAGACCAACCTTCGGCAATTTGTAACACAGGGCCTAAGCCTTTGATGAGGTTAATGCGGTGCATGGTGAACGGCATGCCACCTTTGGTTAAGAATTGGGAGGATAAACCGCCCCCACGGAAGTATTCGTGTACCGCAGGACACCAACGGGTATGTTCCAAACAACGTTTGCCGTCTTCTTCCGTGACTTCCCACGCCGGTTTCATTGTTGGATTGCCATTGGCATCTTTATGTTGACCTGTGCCGTCAAGAGCGGCTGAACCGGAGTTGATTAAGTGGAGGAAACCTTGTTCCGGACGAAAACCGGTAACGCGTTCCACAGAATCTGGGCTCCAGTAAGTTCGCACGTCGGCAAAAATTTGCGCACGACCGGTGAGTTGATGACCAAGCAACATACAGACGGCATTCAAACTGTCGTTTTCAGTGGCAAGAATGTATGGCGGGCGCACACCGTTCCAGTCGTAAGTAGAATTCAGCATGGCTTCCATAAAGTCGCCATTCGGTAAATGGTCGGTCCAATGGCGTTGACCTTGGAAACCGGCAGCAATGGCATTGTGACCAAGTGCTTCTTCGCCAAAGTTTAATTTCGCTAATTTCGGATTACCCACCATCAAGTCACGGGCGATAATGGTCATTTTCACCACATTTTCCCAAAGTTCGGCGCGTTCTTTAGGTGAGCGTTGATTTTCCGGGCTGTTGACGTCAATTCCGTCTTGGCAATATTGTTTTACCCAAGAAAGCGCTAAATCCACTTCTTCCTGATCGTAAATTTTGCGATCCAAGCGGCGTTTGATTTCGGTCATGTCCACATATTCGTTACGCATGCCGAGGTATTCTTGGAAGAATTGTTGATTGACAATAGAACCGGCGATCCCCATGGAAACAGACCCGATAGATAAGTAGGATTTGCCGCGAATGGCCGCAACAGCAAGGCCGGCACGCGCGAAGCGTAGCAGTTTTTCTTTCACATCGGCAGGAATGCTGGTGTCGTTTGCTTCTTGCACTTCAGTGCCGTAGATAGAGAATGCCGGCAAACCTAGTTGAGAATGACCGGCAAGGGCAGCGGCAAGATAAACTGCGCCCGGGCGTTCGGTGCCGTTAAAGCCCCAAATGGCTTTTGGCATGTGCGGATCCATGTCGATAGTTTCGGAACCGTAGCACCAACAAGGCGTAACGGTAATGGTTAACCCCACGTTATTGAGTTTGAATTTTTCTGCACAGGCGGCCGCTTCTGCCACACCGCCAATACAGGTGTCTGCAATCACGCATTCTACGAAAGTGCCATCGGTATGACGAATATGACTTTGTAATAATTCTGCGACCGATTTCGCCATACGCATGGTTTGATCTTCAAGGGATTCACGCACGCCCAAACGACGACCATCTATGGTTGGGCGAATACCGATTTTGACTGGAATAGATTTGAATTGACTCATTTTTTAACCTCTTTAGTGAATTAAAAATAAAGTACAGCGATGTGACTAAATCTTGCTTAGCTTTATTTTTCATGAAAAAAAGAGATTCGCCTACCGTTTCTGAAATTTTGTGTGAAAAGCGTGAATAGGAACACAAAAGAACGGGCAATTTATTAGGGTAAAAATGACCGAATTGCTATTTTTATCTCTAAAACGGGCAAAACGGTCATTTTTTCAGAAAAAATTAAACGGTAATCAGCACGTTATGTTCTTGGCAATAACGTTGCAAGTCTTCGGAAGGAAATTGATCAATAAATAAGATATCGATTTGCGCCAGTTCGGCGAGTTTAATCAGATTTTTGCGTTGCAGTTTAGAGGTGTCCGCTAATAAAAACTTCTTGTCGCAGACATCCATCATTTTTCGTTTAACCGAGGCGTTAAGTTCATTCGACTCCCAAATATTGCCTTCATTATCAATGCCATTGCAGGAGAATATACCGAAATCGATGTGTAGCCGTTTTAAAAGTTGTTCTGACAACGGCCCATAAAAGGCATCGTATTTCACGGAATACATGCCACCGGTTGCGATGGTGGTGATGTTACTTTTGTTCGTTAACGCCGTGATATTGTGCATGGAATTTGTCACCACCGTGCAAGGAATATCGGGCAACATTTGCGCAAAATGCCAGCTGGTGGAACTGGCATCTAATCCGACAATCGCGCCCTCAAAAAGATATTCAAGGGCATTTTGTGCGATTGCTTTTTTGGCATCGGCGTTGTTTTTCTGCCGATATTGAAATGAACTGCCTAAGTCATTCGTTTTGCAAGTCACGGCGGCACCGTGAATGCGATGTAATAATCCTTTATTTTCCAGTGCGGTTAAATCACGGCGAATGGTTTCTACGGCAACGGAAAGCATTTCCGAAAGTTCCGCCACACTGACTTTCCCTTTTTGATTGACATATTGCAGAATTAATTGATCTCTTTTTTGCATCATAAAAGTCCAATCGGGCAAATAGGGTGTTTGCATTATAGGCACTTTTAAATTATTGCAAAAGTAAAAATAACGAAGAAAGTGACCGCCCTTTTAGCCATGAAATCTAAAAAAAAGAATGCCATAAAAGCATTCTTTTGGGATCATTTGATGGGATTACTTATTAATTAAACTCAAAAATTCTTTTCGGGTTTCACGATCTTCTAAGAACACGCCACCGAAAGCCGATGTCACCGTATAGCTATTAGCATCTTTAATGCCGCGACATTTCACACAAAAATGCGTTGCTTTGACATAGACGGCGACATCTTCCGTTTCTAAGATCGTTTGAAATGCCAATAAAATTTGCTCCGTTAAGCGTTCCTGTACTTGCGGACGTTGAGCAAAAAATGCCACAACACGATTAATTTTTGATAACCCGATGACCCATTTTTTCGGGTAATACGCCACGGACACCATGCCATCGATGGTCACGAAATGATGCTCACAGGTGCTGGTTAACGTCACATCATTGACTAACACCATTTCGCTGACTTTCATACGATTGGCGATATTGGTGATTTTCGGAAAGTTGGCATAATCCAAACCACTGAAAATTTCATCAACGAACATTTTGGCAAGGCGGGCAGGGGTTTCTTCGATGCTGTCGTCACGTAAATCCAAACCGATTAAACGCAACACTTCACGCATATGTTGTTCAATGTGTGTGCGACGTTCATCTTTGCTTTCGTCCAACACAATCATGGGGGTTTCGATTCCTTTCTGACGCAGCGCCTCACGCACTTTCGCTGCTTCAGGTGAAATGTGATTCATTTACTACTCTCAATTAAGGCAGGTCAAAATAATGCGGCATTCTAACAAACTCTCCGATAATAATAAAATGAGAATAATTTTAGCTGAGGATGAAAATCTCTCTCGGTGAGAGGCTGTTTGACTGAGTCGTATTCGGCGTGATGTTGATAAAAACACATGGATTTACGAATCACAAATTTTATCACGCCCATTGTCGCACCGTGATATGATGGTTTCTTTCAATACAGGTAGCAGCTGATTGAATCGGTTGAGCCTAAAATAAATTCGCTATTTAATGAAAAGTGAGCCGCTATGCGTTATTCCATTCATGATTTTGTACAATTAATCGCTCGGCTACGGGATCCGGTGAACGGTTGTCCGTGGGATATTAAACAAAATTACACCTCAATGATTGCTTGCCTCAAAGAAGAAACTTACGAAGTGATTGAAGCCATTGAGCAACATAATACAGAAAATTTGAAAGAAGAACTGGGTGACTTGTTATTGCAAGTGGTCTTTCTTAGTCAATTGGCGACAGAAGATCATCACTTTACCTTTGATGAGGTTGTACAAGCAGTGGCGGAAAAAATCGTACGACGCCATCCTCATGTTTTCGGTAACACACAAGCAAACAACGAAGAAGAAGCCTTACAAAATTGGAATGCGATGAAAGCTTTGGAACATCAACATCAAGGCCATACGTCCTTATTGGATAATATTCCGCACGCATTTCCTGCCTTGATGCGTGCAGAAAAATTACAAAAACGTTGTAGTAAAGTCGGGTTCGACTGGGCGGATGTTTCCCCTGTTTTTGCTAAAGTGGAAGAAGAGTTGCAGGAAGTCAAACAAGAAATCGCACGTTCTCCACAAGATCCGGCAAAAATTGAAGAAGAAATCGGTGATCTCTTTTTTGCCACTGTGAACCTCAGCCGACACTTGAAATGCTCGGCGGAAGAAAGTTTACGTAAAGCCAATCAGAAATTTGAGCAGCGCTTCCGCCGTGTTGAGGCCAAGCTTGGTGCGCAAAATCGGACGTTGGCGGAAGCTTCATTAGAGGAAATGGATAGGTTGTGGGATGACGTGAAACGGGAAGAAAAACACCGTTAAAATCCACCGCACTTTACGATTAATTTGACGTTTATCTTTATTATATGAATATCCTGATTATCGGCCCGTCTTGGGTGGGCGACATGGTGATGTCGCACAGTTTGTATCAACAATTATGTCTTCAATACCCTCAATGCCACATTGATGTCATGGCACAGAATTGGTGTAAACCTTTGCTGGCGCGTATGCCGGAAGTTCGCCAAGCAATCGAAATGCCGTTGGGACACGGCAAGTTTGCTTTATGTGAACGTTATCGTTTAGGCAAAGCCTTACGCCAGCGTTATGATATGGCGATTGTTTTGCCCAATTCATTAAAGTCTGCGCTGATTCCGCTGTTTGCACTGATTAAGCATCGTCGCGGATGGAAAGGCGAATCCCGTTATTTTCTGCTCAATGATTTACGTCATCATAAACAACGTTACCCCATGATGGTGCAACGTTATGTTGCGCTTGCGTTTGAGCGCAATGCGGTTCCCTCTGCGACCGAAATGCCGGTCTTAGCCCCAAAATTAACGGTAAATCCACAACAGCAAGTCGCCACCTTAAAACAATTTGAAAAACAAACCGCACTTTTAGGCACGCGCCCGTTGATTGGATTTTGTCCCGGCGCAGAATTTGGCCCGGCAAAACGTTGGCCGCATTATCACTATGCAAAACTGGCTGAAATGTTAATTGAACAGGGCTATGCCATTATGTTATTTGGTTCGGCAAAAGATGTGGACGTAGGCGAGCAAATTCGCAATACATTGCCGGAGGCGTTACAGCCGTTCTGTGTGAATTTAGCCGGACAGACCAGCTTGGATCAAGCGGTCGATCTGATTGCTCATTGCGCCGTGATTGTGAGTAATGACAGCGGATTAATGCATATTGCGGCGGCAACCTCACGCCCGCTGGTTGCCCTTTACGGTCCGACCAGTCCGACCTATACGCCACCGCTTTCCGACAAAGCCATTATTCTGCGGAAAATAGAAGGCGGCTTACTTAAAGTACGTAAAAGCACGGATAGCGCGGAAGGTTATCATCAAAGTTTGATTGATCTTTCTCCACAAGACGTGATGGAGGCGGTACGTTCTTTACAAGCATAATCCTTGTTTTGATTAATAACTGAGAACTATTTGCATTTTATTTTCGATCACCTAGAATGGCTTCGTTCATGCACAATTTAACATTGTGCAGAACCTATCATTTATCTGAAATTATAAAAGGAGTTTTTTATGAAGATTCGTCATTTCCAACTTGCCACCCTCGCTGCGGCAATTGCCTTCTCCGGCATTGCAGCAGCCGATATCACGGTTTATAACGGTCAACACAAAGAAGCCGCCAAAGCGGTTACTGAAGCATTTACCAAAGAAACCGGCATTAAAGTAACGTTAAACAGCGCCAAAAGTGAACAACTTGCCGGTCAATTAAAAGAAGAGGGCGACAAAACCCCGGCAGACGTATTCTATTCTGAACAAACCGCGCCATTTGCGATGTTATCTGAAGCCGGTTTGCTTGAGCCGCTTTCTGCTGATACTATCAAACAAACACAACATAAAGGCGTGCCGGTTGCACCGAAAAAAGACTGGATTGCCTTAAGTGGTCGTTCTCGCGTGGTGGTTTATGATAAGAATAAACTTTCTGAAAAAGACATGGAAAAATCCGTGTTAGATTACGCGACACCAAAATGGAAAGATAAGATCGGTTATGTGCCGACTTCCGGTGCGTTCTTAGAACAAGTCATTGCTATCACCAAACTAAAAGGTGAACAAGCGGCGCTAGACTGGCTAAAAGGCTTGAAAGAAAACGGCAAACTTTACGCAAAAAATAGCGTGGCATTACAAGCCGTTGAAAATGGTGAAGTGCCGGCTGCGTTAATTAACAACTATTATTGGTATGCGTTGGCAAAAGAAAAAGGCGAAGATAAATTAAACTCCCGTTTATACTTCATTCGCCACCAAGACCCGGGCGCATTAGTGACTTACTCTGGTGCAGCGGTGTTAAAAGGCTCAAAAAATAAAGAAGAAGCGAAAAAATTCGTGGATTTCTTAGCCAGCAAAAAAGGTCAAGAAGCCCTTGTGGCTGTTCGTGCGGAATATCCATTACGCACCGATGTTGTTTCGCCGTTTAATATGGAACCTTACGCAAAATTAGAAGCACCTGAAGTGAGTGCGACAACGGCGCAAGATAAAGAAAACGCGAACAAATTAATTGAACAAGCCGGTTTGAAATAAGCTTGTTATCACGGCATCTCATGCGAAGAGATGCCGTGAGTTCACGCACAAAAGTGCGGTCATTTTACTCTCTGTTTTTGACAAGCCGGAGAATCCAACTGATACAGGGAATGTGATTCTCAACAGGTAACACATATTACGCGTTTGTGCTGTTGGAATGAGAGCCCTTATTCTTCAACTAAACGGCGCAATAAACTGCCGTCAAACAATGCACGTTTCACTAAGGCAAAAGCCCCTATCACATCTTCATTGCTAAGCTCTGATGCGACTAATGGCGTATTTTGGACAAATGCCGGTAAGGCATGGCTTTCCAAAGTACGACGAATGGCAGCAAATAAGACGTTTTTCGCCTGCGTAATTTCACCGGAAATCACGATTTTTTCCGGATTAAACATATTCACACTCATTGCTAACACACGCCCGATTTGCGTACCAACGTGTTCGATGAGTTCTGTGGCTACCGCATCTTGCTTATTGCTGGCTTTGCAAATGGCTTCAATGTCATGGGCCTCCAAAGAAAGCCATTTACTTTGGTAACCGTCTTCCAATAACTCCGACATTTTATTTTCAATCGCTGAATTGCTGACCACCGTTTCCAAGCAGCCCACATTGCCGCACATACAACGTTTTCCTAACGGATCCACCTGAATATGCCCGATTTCGCCTACATTCTTCTTATAACCGGAAAAGAGTTCGTGATTAATCACAATTCCCGCACCAACACCGCGATGAATACGCAATAGCAACGAATCGTAACAATCTTTCGTGACACCAAAATAGTGCTCCGCAAGGGCTAAACTACGCACATCATGGCCAATATAGGTCGGTAAATTGAAACGTTCGGCAACGTGATTTGCCAAGTCCCAAGGCGTAGTTAATTCAAAGTGCGGAACCTGTTCAATCATGTTGCTTTTCGTATCCACAAAGCCTGGAACCGTAATGCCAATCGCAATAAATTCACTGCCACGTTTTTGGTTTTCTTGAATAAATTCATCCAAGCGTTGAAATAAAAACTGTTCAAATGCTTGTGGCGTTGGGTAATTCTCAAGCGTAAAGACGGATTTATTCACTAATTTAGCGGATAAATCCATAATGGCTAAGGTTAAATGTTCCCGCCCGATACCCACTAAAATCGCACGAAAATGTTTATGCTCTGCCACAATCGAGGTTGCCCGACGCCCACCGGTCGATTCTTGTTGTTCTACTTCTTTAATTAAACCGCGAGCAAGTAAATGGCGGGTAATTTTAGTCACACTGGCCGGAGCTAGTTGGCTCATTTCAGAAATTTGAATACGGGAAATCGGGCCTTTCTGATCGATAAGCTTATACACCACTGCGCTATTCATTTGTTTCACTAAATCAACGTTCGCGATTTGAGGACTTTCTCGCATTTTTTTCTCCCGCAAAAGTAAGTTGAGTGATGTTAAACGGCATTTAAACACATTCGGAACGACTATTCATCGTCCATGCCTAAGGCTTTGGAAAAGGTTTGCAGCCCTACCGCATTGCCGGTTTTCACCATGGTTTGCATGGCTTTCGTCGGCGCATGAATTAATTTATTCATTAATTTATAACTTAATTCTTGTAGCACTTGTTCCGCCTCTTCGCCTTGTTGTAAGGAAGCGATCGCTTTTTCCAGTAAATCTTGACGAGTCAACTCCGCCTCTTCACGATAACGACGGATCAAATTAGAAAATTGATGGACTTTCAACCACGCAAAGAAATCCGCGCATTCCGCCTGAATAATTTCCTTTGCCTGCGCAGAAGCTTGTTCCCGTTGGCTTAAATTATGTTGAATAATATTTTGTAAATCATCCACCGTATAGTGATAAACACTGTCTAATTCCGCCGCACTTTCTTCAATGTCACGCGGCACAGCGATATCCACCAACAACATCGGACGATAGCGACGCATGATTTGCGCCTTTTCAACCATGTTGCGGCTCATCAGAATATGCGGACTGCCGGTAGAGCTAATCACAATATCCGCTTGATTTAAGCCCTGCTGTAACTGTTCTAGCGGCAGGATTTGAATATTCGCCGTTGTATCCAATTTCTCCACGAGGGCTTCTGCGCGGGCTAAAGTGCGGTTGGAAATCACCATGTTTTTTACGCCATGACGCAATAAATGACGGCACACCAATTCAATAGTTTCCCCTGCGCCCACTAATAAAATGGTTAATTCGCTCAGCGATTCAAAAATTTGGCGCGCTAAACTGCAAGCAGCGTATGCCACAGATACCGCACTTTCACCGATATTGGTTTCTGTACGCACGCGTTTTGCCGTGGAAAATGTTTTTTGAAATAAACGGGATAATTCGCCGGAAATGGCTTGCTGTTCTTGTTGATAGTGCTGCTCGCTCATTTGGTAAGCTTGCTTCACTTGTCCCAAAATTTGTGGCTCGCCTAAAATCAATGAATCCAAGCCACAAGCCACTTCCATTAAATGATTGACGGCTGGCAGGTTTTCATAAGTGTAAAGGCAACGCTGAAGCTCGGCTAAGTCCAGTTGATGAATTTCGGCAAACCATTGTATGGCTTGGCGAATCCAATGTTGCGTGTCTTGTGGCGGGACAGTTTTATTGTGCAGATAAACTTCAGTTCGGTTACAAGTGGATAAAATCACCGCACTTTCGGCTAATTCAATTTGCCGAATATGACGCAAAGCAAAAGCACGTTTTTCGTCAGAAAAAGCGACTTTTTCCCGTAAGGCAACAGAGGCGGTTTTGTGATTAATACCAAGAACTAAAATCGTCATAAAAAATACATGAAAAAATCACCGCACTTTATTATGTTGACACAACAAATACGGCAACCTTTATCCCACTAAAATATAAAAAATAGACATAA
The DNA here is from genome assembly GCF_017798005.1 of Aggregatibacter sp. 2125159857. NCBI lineage: Bacteria > Pseudomonadati > Pseudomonadota > Gammaproteobacteria > Pasteurellales > Pasteurellaceae > Aggregatibacter > Aggregatibacter sp. 2125159857. The sequence continues at coordinate 1,946,922 of NZ_CP072548.1, read as the reverse complement.
AAACGGGCTATATTCTAGCTGAATTGCCCCTATTTGGGCAAATTAGCGTAAGAAAAAAGCCATTAATCTGCAATTTTATTGCGAAGCATCAAATTTCTAAAACGTATCTTTTGCTTGGCGTAATTGCGTGAATTGCGCCAAGTTGGTTGCCGTTAAAAACGGATTAATGTGTTTTTCCAAGCCGATTGTGGTCGGTAAGCTTGGTTTATTTTCAGCCCGTAACTGCGCCACCAAAATGCGATGATTTTCCACCGCACTTTTGTTTGCCCAAACGCGTTGCACAAACGCTAAATTGCTTAACGTATATTCATGCCCCGGGCAAACAATGGTGTCATCAGGCAACGCCGCAAAACGCTGCATGGTAGCGAACATTTGCGCGTAATCACCGGTAAACACCCGTCCGCAACCGGCGGAAAATAACGCATCACCACAAAACAAATGCCCATCCACCCAATAACTCACATGCTGTGCCGTATGCCCGCCACTGGGTAGCACTTGAATTTGGTAATGTTCGGTGATAAGGTCGCCTTCATTCATCACCTGCGTCAGCCCACAAGCCGCACACTCTGCCGGACCATAAATCGGTACTTGCGGAAAACGTTGTTTAAACGCCGCAACACCGTCCGTGTGATCCGCATGGTTGTGCGTAAGCAACAATGCCTCAACGGAAAAATGTTGTTCTTCCAATAAGTGAAACAGCTTGTCGGTTTCGGGCAAATCAACAATGAGCAACGGTAAATTTTCCCGTGCATAAAGCCAAATATAATTATCGTTTAACGCAGGAATCGGAATTAACATAGAACCTCGGAGTTACCATGATGTGGCGTGCTAAATATGAAAAGTCACTGGCGATGCCCAACGGTTGGCAACAACTGCCAAATGGGCGCGCTTATTGTAACGCATTAAACGCTTATTTCGCCCCTTGGTTTACAAAAATTTGTGGTTATCAGATTCTGAAAATTGGCGGACTTAGCGCAGAAATTCAATGTAATTTGCCCTTGCGCCACCAAATTAGCCTCAGCGAAAAAATCACGGAAAATTTGACCGCACTTTTAGACGATCATCATTCAGTTATACAAGCCAAGCTTACCGAACTCCCCTTTATTCAACAGCAGTTGGATGCTTGTGTGTTGGCCAACACGCTGAATTTTGTGCAAGATCCCCATCAAGTGTTGCGTGAAACTCACCGCGTTCTCAACGATGACGGCTATTTATTCCTCAGTCTGTTTAATCCGTTTAACAGTCTATTTTTTAAATCAAAAACAGGCGACTTCCCTTCGCGTCATTATTGCCTTTGGCGGATCATCGACTGGTTGGAATTACTCAACTTTGATATTTTGGAACAGCGGAATTTGGCGCTATCCCATCAAACCGCCGGTTGGTTTGCCCCACTGACAGTTATCGTGGCGCAAAAACGTACCTACCCGTTGATGCTTAATCCGCAAAAAGTGCGGTCAAAAATCCCGGCATTTTTACAACCGGCAGAAGCGTTAAAACAAGCGGAAGATCTTTAGTCTTCGGAGAAAAAATAACGGTCAGAAATACATTCATTTCTGACCGTTTAAATTATGCCGTAGGAAAATTTCCTTCTTGGCGAAAAGACTTAAAAAATTGACCGCACTTTGCGGAAAATCATTAAGCTTGTGGATTCATGATCTCATCGAAGGTTGCCGCTTTTTCAGTGACTTGCGCTTTCGCTAACACCGCCTCAACAGCTTGTTCTTCTAATACGACATTACGAATATTATTCATTAATTCGTTGTTTTTGCTGTAGTATTCAACCACGTCTGCCGGTTGTTCGTAAGCCGATGCAATATCCTCAATCATGGCTTTCACACGTTCTTCATCTGCTTTTAATTCGTTTGAAGCAATCACTTGGGAAAGTAATAAGCCTACTAACACACGACGTTTAGCTTGTTCTTCAAACAATTCGCGTGGTAATTGTGCTGCTTGTTGTGCATTACCGCCAAAGCGTTGTGCCGCTTGTTGACGCAATACGTCAATTTCGTGCTCAACCGCAGAACTTGGTACATCAATTTGATTTTGCTCTACTAAACCGTCAATGACTTGGGTTTTCACGCGAGTCACTAACGCATTTTTCAACTCACGTTGCATATTTTTACGAATCTCATTGCGTAAATCTGCAACAGATTTGGTGTTCGGACCAAATTTCGCAACAAACTCATCGGTTAATTCCGGTAATACCATCACTTCAACTTTCTTCAACGTAATATCAAATTTCGCTGCTTTACCTTTTAAGTTTTCAGCGTGGTATTCTGCCGGGAAAGTGACATCAATAGTGAATTTGTCACCGGCTTTGTGGCCAACGATGCCCTCTTCAAAGCCTGGAATCATACGACCTTGACCCATGAATAAAACGAAATCGGATGCTTTGCCGCCTTCAAATTCTTCGCCGTCAACAGAACCCACGAAGTCAATCGTTACGCGATCTTCAGCTTTCGCTGCGTCTTGACTTTCTGTCCAAGTGGCTTGTTGTTTGCGTAGCACTTCAACCATCTTGTCAATATCGGCTTCAGAGATTTCAACAACCGGTTTTTCTACTTTGATATTTTCCAAACCTTTTAATTCAACTTCAGGATACACTTCAAAGGTTGCGCTGAATTTTAAGTCTTTACCGTCTTCAAATTGTTCAACGGTGAAACTTGGGCGACCTGCGAGATTGATTTTATTTTCGATAACCGCTTGGAAAAAATGGTTTTGTAATAAATCGCCTAAAATATCTTGACGAACAGAAGCGCCGAAACGTTTTTCAATAATGTGTGGCGGGACTTTACCTTTACGGAAGCCGTCAATACGCGCATTTTTAGCAACGCGTTTTAATTCTTCGCGGATAGCCTGAACAACAGTTTCAGCCGGAACGGTGATGGTTACACGACGCTCTAAACCTTGAGTCGTTTCAATATTTAATGACATTATGATGTTACCTCAAATTGATGCACTCGGCGAATGCTCACACCGAACACGTTATTAATAGAAAATAAGACAATGAATTATAACGAGACAAAGGCTTTCAGTCGAGGAAATGCACGATAAAAGCGCATAATCGATTAAAAAACACTCGATTTATCTATACAAAATTAACCACGTGGATGATAGCGTTCGTGCAAACGTTTCAAGCGTTCTTTCGCCACATGGGTATAAATTTGTGTCGTGGATAAATTGCTGTGTCCTAACAACATTTGCACCACGCGCAAATCCGCCCCGTGATTCACCAAATGCGTGGCAAAGGCATGGCGCAAAACGTGAGGGGACAACATATCGCTGTCAATTTCCGCCAGCACCGCATAATGCTTGATCCGATGCCAAAAAGTCTGCCGTGTCATTTGCGTACCGCGGCGGCTAGGAAATAGCACGTCGGAACTTTGTCCATCCAATAAAATCGGTCGGGCAAACAGCATAAATTGCTTCACCCAATGGGTGGCCTCCTCTCCCATCGGCACAATACGTTCTTTATTGCCTTTGCCGATGACCCGCACCACGCCTTGATTCAAACTAATGCTATCGGTATGCAGTGAAACCAATTCCGTCACCCGCAATCCGGTGGCATACAATAGCTCCAACATCGCCTTATCGCGTAGTTCAATCGGCTGATCTAAACTTTGCACATTGAGCAAATCCGTGACTTGCTGTTCGGTTAAATACTTCGGCAAACGGCTGGGTAATTTAGGCGAACTTAACACCGCACTTGGATCGTCGGTGCGGTATTTTTCTTGATACAAATATTGGAAAAGCTTTCGAATGGCACTCAATAATCGCGCCGTGCTGGTGGCTTTATACCCTTGCTCTACCCGCTCACCGAGAAACGTTTGAAGATCGACAGAATCCAAACCAAGCAACGACAACTTGCGTTCACTAAGCCAATCGCAAAGTGCGGTGAGATCCAAACGATAAGATTGCACGGTATTCGGCGACAAGCCTTTGCCTATCCATAATTCATTTAGAAATAAATCGAGCAAGGTCAGATCATTCATGTTTAGCCCCGATGAAGTAAAAAGGCTTCGACTTTACGTGGCGTCACCACGAACGCCAACGCCGCAATGATCGCCATTAAGACAAACGTCATTGATGCTGAATACGGGTAAATCAAGCCGCTAAGCGCGGTCAAAATCGCCACCATCGCGCTGTTTGATATGCCGTTATACAACGCTTGTAGTTTGGAAATATGCGACTGCGGTTGCGTAGTGATATAGCGCACCATGCCGTAATGCGCCACAGCATACGTTAGACTGTGAAGTAATTGCAAAAGCCCGATGAGCCAAATCTCACTTGTCGCAGCAAGCCCCGCCCAGCGCACAATGCACGCCAAGGTCGCCAAATGAAAAAGGGTACTGACCTTCCAGTTTTGCAGTAAACGGCGAGAAAAGAAAAACAGCAAAATTTCGGCAATCACACCTAAGCCCCATAGCAAGCTGGTCTGCGAGACGGAAATCCCCAGACTGGTCCAATACAATACACTATAAACATAATAGGCGGCATGTGATCCCTGAATTAAAGAGGACGCCAACAAAACCCGCAAGGTTGTGTTGTTTTTTAATAAAGCCCAATACCCCACATCGGTGCCGGACTCTTCCGAAGATTCATCTTGCGGGGGAATCGTCGGTGTCACGCACTGCATCACCGAATACACTAATAAAAGTGCGGTCAAAATCCAGACAATATTTTGCTCGCCGAAAAAGCCAATCACATTGCCAAATAAGGTTACGCCAACCACAAAGGCAAGGGATCCAATGAGCCGAGCCTTACCGTAATCCAACTGAATTTGCCGCTGCCAAGTGGTAGCTAAGGAATCCGTAATCGGCATACCTGCCGCATTGACCATCGCAAATAAGCCAATAGCAGAAAATAGCAACCAAAAATTCTCCGCAACAACACTTAAACCGGCCATAATCAATGCACTGGCAAGCGCCAATACACGCAAAGAATTGATCAACTGTGAAGCGCGTTTAATTAAACCGGAAAACAACAAACCGCCGACAAAGCGAAAGACATAAGCACTTGCCAACACCATGCCGATCAGCTCTTCACCATAATGTTGCGACTTCAACCAAACAGGGAAAAAGGGGATAAAAACGCCATACGCGCAGTAATACCCGAAAAAGCTCAAAGCGAGCCAAGTAAAAGGACGAACAAGCATTAAAATAACGTTTCCATTTCTTTTGAACGTGCCACACAAGCTTGCATGGCTTGTTGCACGACGTCATTAAATTGATGTTGATTAAATACATTCAGCGCCGCCGCCGTTGTGCCGCCTTTGGAGGTCACATTTTGGCGCAATGTTGCTAAATCCACCTGCGGATTTTCCACAACCATTTTGGCTGAACCTAACATCGCTTGCTGAACCAATTCACGGGCATTGTATGCAGACAATCCCATGTCAATTAGGCCTTGTTGCATGGCTTCTAAAAATTGGAAGAAATACGCCGGGCTACTGCCAGACGCGGCTGTAACCGCATGCATATGATCTTCCGACGCCACCCAAAGGGTTTTGCCTACGGCAGACAACAAATCCTGCGCAAAAGTGCGGTCGTTTTCTGAGGTGTTTTTTGCTGCAAATAATCCAGCCATTCCCTCGCCCACTAAGGCTGGCGTATTTGGCATCACTCGCACAGTAGATTGTGCAGTCGGCAAAAGCGCGGTCAATCTTTTCACGGAAATGCCGGCAGCAATGGAAATGAGTAATTTATCAGAAAAATCCACCGAACTTAAAGGGGAACACACTTCGGCTAATACCTGCGGTTTTACGGCCAACAATACGACCTCTGCTTGCGCGACGGAGGCGACATTATCCGTTGAGGTGCGTACGCCTTTTTGCGCAAATAAATCACGTTTTTCTTCATTGGGATCGCACACAATAATTTTATCGGCAGGATAAGCTTGTTTTAATAAGCCGAACACGATGGCTTGTGCCATATTGCCGCCACCGATAAAGGCGATAAGTTTATGTTGCATAGCTATTTCTCGTTACTTTATGTTGACATAAGGATTGGTTTTCTTTTCCTCGCCAATCGTGGTGTAAGGGCCATGACCGGCGACAATAATCATATCATCGCCTAAAGGATACAATTTTTCACGAATGGACGTAATGATGTCCTCGTAACTTCCTCCCGGAAAATCCGTCCGCCCAATACCGCTTTTAAAGAGTACATCACCGGTAAATGCGATACGTTTTTGGTGCTCAATAAAACCAATATGACCTGGCGTATGGCCGGGTAAATGTAACACTTCAAAAGCAAAATCACCTATCGTCAACACTTCACCTTCCTGATCCAACCAACGATCCGGTTCAAAAGCGGCGACATCAAATAAAAGACCGAATTTTTCCGATTGTTGTGGCAAGCTTTTAAACCAATATTCATCTTTTGAATTTGACCCTAAAATTAGCACGTTGAAATGTTGTTTGACTTTTTCTGCCGCACCCACATGATCCAAATGACCGTGTGTCAGCAAAATTGCCTGTAAATTTAATTCCAATGCTTCAATGCGCTTAATCAGTTTATCAGCTTCGCCACCCGGATCGATAATGGCGGCATTTTTATTTTCATCCCAAATTAACGAGCAGTTTTGCTGAAATGCCGTGACCGGAATAATTTCAATATTCATTGTTTTTCCTGTGATTTGAACAAAAAAACCGCAACAAAGTGCGGTTTAAAATTGTGTTGTTTTGACTAGCTACCATTCCATGTACGAACCGGGCCGGTATCCATGTGAATAAAATTACTGCGCGGATAATACCCAACGCCTCCATTTTGGAGCGATTGTACGGAATCACGTAGTGTTGCCAGTGGCACGCCATCAATACGAAAATCAATCGCCTGACCACGAATGTGATAACTATTGCTTGCCACGCCATGACTACGACGATGCATTGCCGCATTACTGGCGGCAGAGCGATAGCCACAAATAATTTGAATTTCCGTATTACGTAATCCTAACTGTTGTTGAACGCGGTAGAATTTTGTAAACAACTGCGGATCCATTTTATGCACCTGATTGGTTCGTTTATCACGCAAGAAGTGATCGAGCAGTCGCAATGTATTGGTGCTAAAACCACGACCAAGTGCAAATTCGGCACCTAATTTTTCGCCGGTATTGATATTACGGAAATTCAATATCCGTGGTTTAGGTGTGGAAACGGCAGCCAAAACGGTATTTGGTAATAGCGTTGCACCTAGCACAATGCCGCCTAAAGATAACCATTTACGGCGACCGTGGTTGATATGATTCATTTTTTCTTCCTACCTTTGTTCAACATTTTACCATTTGACTATGATCGTCTGTGTTAGTTCGACAAAAGATTACTGAACATAGTGTTTTAACACGTTCCAGTCAATATAACTTAAATTTGCCGCTTTGTCATAACCGTAAATATCTGGCAACGTATGCACTTGGTCTTTATCAACCCAGGCGGTGACGTAATATAAAAACACCGGATTGTCAGATTTGATGCTGGCAGATGTTGTTTTTCGGCTTTTCAGCACATTTTGTTTTCGTTCATCGCTCCAACCGGCTTCTTTCAATAAAATAGTTGCCAACTGATCGGACTTCTCAACACGCACGCAGCCGGAACTTAAATCCCGTTTTTTATTGGCAAATAAATTACGTTTTGGCGTGTCATGCAAATAAATGGCATCAGAACTTGGCATATTAAATTTGTAGTTCCCCAACGCACTGTTGTCGCTTGGTGCTTGACGTAAATGATATGGGAATTTATTCGCTGTCATATTTTCCCAATCAATTGTGTAAGGATCGATGGTATTGCCTTTGCTATCAATAATCGTATAACCATTACGATAAATGTAGCTCGGATCTTTTCGTACTTTTGGAATAATATCCTCGTTAATTAAACGCGTTGGCGCATTCCATGGTGGGTTGACAACCACATTGCTTAAACGGCTAAACATGACCGGCGTTTTACGCTCGGGTTTCCCCACAATCACGCGAGAGGTTAATACCGCTTCGCCGTTACGATAATACGTGAGCTGATAACTTGGAATATTAACAAAGATCCCATTTTCAAATGCCGGCAGAATTCTTAAACGTTGCGCATTGATTGCGAAACGGTGTAATTCGGTTGTTTTATTTTTTTCTACCCCTTTTGCAATGAGCGCCTTCACGCGATCCAATGTCTGTTGAAACAAAGGATTATCACTGGAGAGGTTTTTAACAAATGCCAAATGATCGTTATTTTTGACCGCACTTAACCACGCAGCAATTTGATTTTCATCGGGTTTACCGGCTTTATAACTATTTTCTGAATACAACCATTTTTGCGCCGAACGTTGTACGTTGTTGGCATAATATAAATAGTCTAAAAACGCATCGGTTAACAAAATATCTTCGATTAATGCACCATTGCCCGCAATACGATGCGCTGCATTGAGTGCTTCGGCGGAACGTTTGGAAATTCCTGCGGCAACCATCAGCGCATAATCATGGAGAAATTGTTGCTTCGCCTGAACATCCGTCCAAAGTGGGGCGAAATTATTTTCGGCATAAATTTTTGCAATGAGCGATTTAAATTGCAACGGAGTCTCGCCAATACGATCTGCTAGCGCTTGTTCTACTTGTTGCTGCCTTTCCTCGGCTAGGCGCATTTCTTCAGAACCACTTTCAAGCTCTAACTGTTGTGTAGCTAAGTCTGCTTCATTTTTATCCAGTTCCGTTGATAAATTTTGCGTAACCTGTGATTCAACCATTGCTGATGTGTCGGCCTGAAGCAAGCCGCTGTACGACAACATCCCAAGAAAAAAGAGGCTTGGCTTAACGCATTTCCGATTCATTCTTAACGATTCCTAAAATAAATAACAATAATCACCACACATTGTGGTACAAAAAAACGCCTTATTCTAACAAAACATCGCGTGCGAAGGAATGCTTTACCTGCGCCTTTACACTTTTTCCCATGTTCTGCTCAATGTCATGATAGCCACAATGACATTCACCGCATCTTTCATGCCTTCAAGCGTAATCAATTCATGCTTACTGTGAAAGTTATACCCACCGGTGAAAAGATTCGGGCAAGCTAATCCTTTTTCCGCTAACCAAGCGCCATCGCTACCGCCGCGAATGACTTTGTGATTTGGCGTAATTCCGCAGTGTTTCATGGCAAGATCCGCTAATTCGATAGATTGCGGCACGTTTTTTACTGTTTCGTACATATTTTTATAGCTATTGGTCAGCACCAGTTCAATCGGTTTTAGTAGGCGTTTTTGCTGATTAAATTGAGCCACTAAATCACGAATAAACTGTTTCCGCTTTTCAAATTCTGTTCCATCAAAATCGCGAATGAGATAATGCAGTTCTGCTTTTTCAATGTCGCCGGAAAAATGATTTAAATGGAAAAAGCCTTCTCGCTGAGCAGTGTTTTCGGGAGTTTCTGCCGGTGGAAAAGCGTGCTGAAATTCACAAGCCATGGTTAAGGCGTTAATCAGTTTATTTTTTGCCGAACCGGGGTGAATATGACGTCCGTAAAATGTGACTTTGGCAGAGGCAGCATTAAAGTTTTCATATTCCAATTCCCCCACGGCGCCACCGTCGATGGTATAAGTCCAATCGCATGGGAAATCCTCAAAAGGGAAAAATTGCATACCCAGCCCGATTTCCTCATCCGGCGTGAAGGCTACTCGAATATTGCCATGAGGGAGATTTTCCGTTTTTAGGCGATAAAGTGCGGTCATAATTTCTGCAATTCCGGCTTTATTGTCTGCGCCCAACAAGGTATTTCCATCCGTCACAATCAGGGTTTTACCAATGAATTGATGTAAGAAAGGATAATGGACGGGGCTGAGAAATTCCTCGCCGACACCTAACGCAATATCGCCACCTCGATAATTTTCAATCACTTCAGGATGCACGTTTTTGCCACTGCAATCAGGCGACGTATCTAAATGGGAAATAAAGCCAATCGTCGGTGCATTGGAATCCACGTTAGCCGGTAAATATGCCGTGAGAACACCGTGTTGACTCAACACAATGTCTTGCAACCCTAATGCCACCAGTTCCTGTTGCAGGTGTTTGGCAAGGGCAAGTTGACCGGCAGAACTCGGCGAAGTTTTTGCGCCCGGTTTAGATTGGGTGTCATACGTCACATAATTTAAAAAACGTTCCAATACAGGTTCTTGAGAGAATAAATCTTGCATGCGTGATGTTCTTCTTTTTTATTTTTACTAACAGAAACCAAGGTGTGTGTTTATTGGGCCATCAATGGCATAAAGCACCGGCAATAAACACCTTTTGCTTTCTATTTTAAAGCGGTCCACGCTACCACGCAAAACCTTTACATCGCACAATACTTAAGCAGATGCAGGATAAACCAAAATCACAGGAAAGCAGCACCATTATGCACTACACCTTATCGCCTTTTCATTGAGAAAAAACCGACTTTCCGCTACAATACGCCACTATTTTTATTCAAATAAACAGACTATGTCAGAAATTAAGTTAATTGTTGGACTTGGCAATCCCGGCGATAAATACGCAGACACCCGCCACAATGCCGGAGAATGGTTAATTGATCGTTTAGCGCGGCGGTTTAATGTCACATTAAATGCGGAAAATAAGTTTTTCGGGAACGTGGGAAAAACGCTGATGAACGGCAAAGAAATCCGTTTTTTGGTGCCGACAACCTTTATGAATTTAAGCGGCAAAGCGGTAGGCGCATTAGCAAATTTTTATCGTATTAAACCCGAAGAAATTTTAGTCCTGCATGATGAGTTAGATTTACCGCCCGGCAGCGTTAAACTGAAATTAGGTGGCGGACATGGCGGACACAACGGCTTAAAAGACATTGTTGCCGCATTGGGCAATAACAACAATTTCTATCGTCTGCGCATTGGGATCGGTCACCCGGGACACCGTGATTTAGTAGCAGGTTATGTGTTAAACAAACCGTCACCCAGTGAGCGCGAAGCACTGGAAAAAGCCTTGGATGAAGCGACAAGTTGCGTGGAATTGCTTTTCAAAGATGGCATCGTCAAAGCCACTAATCGACTAAATAGTTTTAAAATTTAACCGAAAAGTGCGGTCAAAAAACACGGTCAATTTCAACCGCACTTTTCTTCACCAATAAGGAAAAATTATGGGATTCAAATGTGGTATCGTGGGCCTGCCGAATGTGGGCAAATCCACCCTTTTCAACGCCTTAACCAAAGCCGGCATTGAAGCGGCAAACTATCCGTTTTGCACCATCGAGCCAAATACCGGCGTGGTGCCAATGCCGGATCCGCGTTTAGACGCCTTAGCAGAAATCGTCAAACCTGAACGCGTATTGCCCACCACCATGGAATTTGTGGATATCGCAGGCTTGGTGGCCGGTGCCAGCAAAGGCGAAGGTTTGGGTAACAAATTCCTCGCTAATATCCGTGAAACGGACGCTATCGGCCATGTCGTACGTTGTTTTGAAAACGATGATATCGTACACGTTGCGGGCAAAATTGATCCATTAAATGATATTGAAACCATCAACACCGAACTGGCGTTAGCCGATTTAGACAGCTGTGAACGTGCGATTCAACGTTTACAAAAACGTGCTAAAGGCGGCGATAAAGACGCGAAATTCGAACTTTCCGTGATGGAAAAAATCTTACCGGTGCTTTCTGAAGCAGGCATGATTCGTTCCGTGCCGTTGGACAAAGATGAGTTATTGGCAATCAAAAGCTACAATTTCTTAACCTTAAAACCGACCATGTACATTGCCAACGTGAACGAAGACGGTTTTGAAAATAATCCTTATCTCGACAAAGTCCGTGAATTTGCTGAAAAAGAAGGCTCTGTCGTGGTGCCGGTGTGTGCCGCCATCGAAGCGGAAATCGCTGAACTCGATGATGATGAAAAGCTCGAATTTTTACACGATCTCGGCATTGAAGAACCGGGCTTAAACCGTGTCATTCGTGCAGGCTACGCGCTTTTAAATCTACAAACTTACTTTACCGCCGGCGTAAAAGAAGTCCGCGCATGGACGGTTTCCGTGGGTGCGACCGCACCGAAAGCGGCTGCCGTCATCCATACCGACTTTGAAAAAGGCTTTATCCGTGCAGAAGTGATTGCCTACGAGGATTTCATCCAATTCAAAGGTGAAAATGGCGCCAAAGATGCCGGTAAATGGCGGTTGGAAGGAAAAGATTACATCGTACAAGACGGCGATGTCATGCACTTCCGTTTCAATGTGTAAAACAGTCTAAAAATGAACCGCACTTTAAGACACTAAAGTGCGGTTTTTTTATCTCTTATAAAGAAAATAACAGGTTGGCAAGACAAGCCACAAGATTGCGCTGATGATCACCATCAAGCTGAAATACCAGCGTTGCGTTTTATGACGAAAATGTTGTCTGCCTAAATGAATCCCGATAAACCCACCCAGCAAGCTCAATAGCAATAATGTACGCTCAGGAATGCGCCATTGTTGACGGATAGCGCGTTGTTTATCTTGCCACATCAAAAAATAAGCGGCGATATTCACCGCCGCTAATACTATGACCAAAAGTGAAATTGGCATTAAGCGTAAACCGGAAGACGTTTACAGATTGCTAATACTTTTTCTTTCGTTGCAGCAACCACTTGTTCTTCATTGTCTTTACCAAGTGCGTCTAACACATCACACATCCAGCCGGCAAGTTCACGACAGTCTTGCTCGTTAAAGCCACGACGGGTCACGGAAGGTGTTCCCACACGAATACCGGAAGTCACAAATGGTTTTTGTGGGTCATTCGGTACAGAGTTTTTATTCACGGTAATGTTTGCTTTACCAAGTGCCGCATCCGCCGCTTTACCGGTTAAACCTTGTTGAACTAAATCCACTAAGAACAAGTGATTTTCGGTACTGTTTGAAACCACCTTGTAACCGCGTTGTTTAAACACCTCCACCATAGCTTTTGCATTTTTCAATACATTTTGTTGGTAGATTTTATATTCCGGCTCTAACGCTTCTTTGAAACATACCGCTTTTGCCGCAATGATATGAACTAATGGACCACCTTGACCTGCCGGGAAAACAGCAGATTGAAGTTTTTTATACATCTCTTCATCACCGCTGGCGGATAAAATTAAACCACCACGTGGACCACCTAAGGTTTTATGCGTTGTTGTGGTAACAACATGGGCATACGGAAGTGGATTCGGATAGACGCCCGCCGCAATTAAACCGGCAACGTGTGCCATATCCACGAATAAATAGGCGCCTACTTCATCTGCGATCTCACGCATTTTTTTCCAATCAACCACTTGAGAATAAGCAGAGAAACCGCCCACAATCATTTTTGGTTTCACTTCATGCGCTTGTTTACGCAACGCATCGTAGTCAATCAAACCATCATCAGTAATGCCATATTGTTCTGCATGATAGATTTTACCGGAGAAACTCACGGAAGCACCGTGGGTTAAGTGGCCACCATGTGCCAAGCTCATGCCTAAAATGGTGTCGCCCGGATTCAATAACGCCATATAAACGGCCGCATTCGCCTGTGAACCGGAGTGCGGTTGCACGTTCACATAATCTGCGCCAAATAATTCTTTCGCACGATCAATCGCCAACTGTTCCACAATGTCAGCGTACTCACAACCACCATAATAGCGTTTGCCTGGATAGCCTTCCGCATATTTATTGGTGAATTGAGAACCTTGCGCTTGCATTACGCGCGGGCTGGCATAGTTTTCAGAAGCGATTAATTCAATATGTTCTTCTTGACGACGATTCTCATCTTGAATGGCTTGCCATAAAACCGGATCGTAATCAGCGATGTTCATGCTTTTTTTAAACATTGTGTTTTCCTCGTTGTTTGCATTATTTGCGTATAGTTTACCTGTTTCCAAGTAAAAACTTAATCAAAAATTTCGATCATATTTTTCATTATTACAATGAAAAACATTCATTTATCTAAATCGGGCTTTTTTCTTTCACTAATTTCTCAATTAGTTTAACTTCTTTTGTTTTCTCTCCAGCGCCCAGTTTACGGCATTGGCTGGTTTCTTTCGTATAAGTATTAAAATTGGTCATCCTTGTTGGGCTTTTTATTTTAATCTTCATATCCAAATGATTACCGCAGTTATTACAAGGTGAAACAAATTTCTTATCTAATTCTTTAAATTCTGGAGATTGTTCAATAATTTTCGCAACTAGTGGTGAATGGGCGGTTTTAAATAGACGATCGGTAAAATCATAACTTAACTTACCATCACTCGCCTGCCATTTAGCTTTGGCTTGCAATAAATAGCGCATCCAACCTTCTTTTGTATCAATCTGTGAAATGCCGCGTAGAAGCACAGTTTGATCCGGTCGATAAGTGACGTAATCAAAATGCTCAACAGGTAAAGGGGATTTGGCTGCAGGTTTTACATGGCCAATCCAATCGCCGACTAAGGCTTGTTCTTGTTCAGTTTGCTGATGAGCTACCGTACACCCTGAGAATAATACAGCAACAAGACCACCCAATATTAATTTTCTCATGAGATACTCCTTTTATTGACAGTAGAGATAACATTCATCAATACAAAGTAGGGAAAATTTTTTTTAATCCGGAATATGTAAAAGGCGGCAGTTACATAAATCATCACTCTCAAATTCGGATATTTCACCTGCAACCTTATTCGGAATTGGGAATAAACGCACAGTTAGCGGTTTATTTAAGCGAAATGCCATCGTTCCCGTATCACGCATAATAGCTGCGATGCTTTCAGCCTTAGCATTTCCCGCCACAGGAACCGTATCTAAACCGATACCACATACGGCGCTATAAGTCAGTAAAGCGCGAATATCAAAATAGTGTTTTTGTGTCCCTTCGGCTAAACCTAAATCCTCTGTCAGTGCCAACATTAATCCAGAAAATCCAACCAATGGTACACGCTGGATTGATTTAAAGACTTTTGTCAGTAAAGCAGAAACCTCTACTGAGCCAGCCGCACCAAAATAGGGCAATCCCATTAATTCATACACTTTTGTCATGGATGAACAATTTTTAGATGGTGCCGCCGAACTATCAATACCTGCAAATTCAAATTCACTTGATAATTTGACCGAACTTAACATCTCTAATACTTGATCTACATGATATTGCAGTGCTTGCGACATCGCTTGATAACAATCCGCATAAAATTGATTATGATGTGATTTGGGTACAGATTTTAATACTTCGACTAATAAATCAGGCGTTTCTAAACCAATGACAAAACTATTTGGTAAATGACTTAGATGATAACCGGCAGGGAAATAAGGAATAAATGGCTTGCAGTTAAAATTCACAGTAAAGTTAAAGTTACCTTCGCCACGTGGCGTGATATTTGCAATTCGTTGTACCGCATAAACAGATTGCTCGATAAGTTCATTATCTAACACACCATGTTCATCTAATGGCACATTAACACAAGCATTACACAAGTCGCCATAAGCCGCGATTAACTCTGGCAATAACGCAATTTCCTCTTTATTTCTCGCCGCGCCTATTGCAAATCGAAGACGAATTCCACTTTCATTAAATTTATTCAATAATTCCGTTAAATACTGCAAATCTGCTTTTGCTGTCTGCAAATTGGTTAAATCCAAATATTCACCAAAGGGATTGGTAATCACTCGAATCGATTGCAAGGTATAACCTGCTTTCTGTACAGCTGGCAATAATAAATCCACATCACGTTTTACCGAATAAAGTGCGTCTTCCCATTGCGTTTTATCTTTATGTAATGTCAGAAAAAAACTGATTGTGCGAAGACGACATAATTCCTTATTTTTATAATCCATTCGATCCCTTAACATTAAATGTCGTTATTTTTTCTGCTCACGTGCCACGGCGCGGTAGCCGATATCACGACGATAAAAACGACCGTTCCATTGAATTTGTTCAGCCAGTTTCAGCGCTTTTTGTTGTGCCTCAAATACGCTTTCACCTAATGCCGTAGCACAAAGCACGCGGCCGCCGTTGGTAACTAACTTGCCCGCTTTCGCTTCTACGCCCGCCAAGAAAACTTTCTCATTTTCGACCGCACTTTGAGGCAAACCGCTGATTTCATCGCCTTTGCGATAATCTCCCGGATAACCTTCTGCGGCTAATACGATACCTAAAGAGGCCTTCGGGTTCCATTGGGATTTCACTTCGTCCAATTTGCCATCACAGGCTTTAAGACAAAGCTCCACCAAATCCGACTCCAAACGCAACATAATCGGTTGGGTTTCCGGATCACCGAAACGGCAGTTAAATTCGATCACTTTCGGCTGGCCATTTGGCATAATCATCAAACCGGCATACAAGAAACCGGTGTAAACATTACCTTCTGCCGCCATGCCGTTGACCGTTGGATAGATCACTTCACGCATCACCCGCGCATGAATTTCAGGTGTCACCACCGGCGCAGGGGAATAGGCCCCCATGCCGCCTGTGTTCAAGCCCGTATCTTTTTCACCCACACGTTTGTGGTCTTGGCTGGTCGCCATAGGCTCGACATTTTTGCCGTCTACCATGACGATAAAGCTCGCTTCTTCGCCATCTAAAAATTCTTCAATGACCACCCGACTGCCGGCTTCACCAAAGGCATTGCCGGAAAGCATATCACGCACTGCCTCTTCGGCTTCCTGCAACGTCATCGCCACAATCACGCCTTTGCCTGCCGCCAAGCCATCCGCTTTAACGACAATAGGCGCACCTTTTTCACGCAAGTAAGCCAATGCCGGTTCGACTTCGGTGAAGTTTTGATATTCCGCTGTTGGGATTTTATGACGGGCTAAGAAATCTTTAGTAAAGGCTTTGGAACCTTCCAATTGCGCCGCGGCTTGCGTTGGTCCGAAAATGTTTAAACCGGCTGCACGAAACGCATCCACCACGCCAATTACAAGCGGTGCTTCTGGCCCTACAATCGTCAAACCAATGTGGTTATCTTGGGCAAATTTAACCAACGCTGGGATATCCGTTGCAGCAATATTCACGTTTTCGACCTTTTGTTCTAACGCTGTTCCTGCATTGCCCGGTGCAACGAAAATTTTATCGGCTAATGGAGATTGCGCCGTTTTCCAAGCCAGAGCGTGTTCACGACCGCCGTTTCCGATGATGAGAATATTCATAATGATCCTTGTATCTTTTTGAATTTAATCCCCTCTTTAGCAAAGAGGGGTAGGGGAGATTTGGCAGAAGTTATTTCAACCTCATAGTACATTTAGCCTCGTTTAAATCTCCCCCTCGCCCCCTCTTTACGAAAGAGGGGGGGAATAAGTAAGTCGCTCATTGAGCGAAGTTACGACATAAATTAATGTCTAAAATGCCGCATTCCGGTCAATACCATCACCATATTATGCTCATCTGCCGCATCGATGACTTCCTGATCGCGCATTGAGCCGCCCGGATGAATGACACATTGAATGCCCACTTTCGCCGCCGCATCAATGCCATCACGGAATGGGAAGAACGCATCGGATGCCATCACACAACCGGCTACTTCCAAGCCTTCATCCTGCGCTTTAATACCCGCAATCTTCGCGGAATACACGCGGCTCATTTGGCCTGCACCAATACCGATGGTTTGGTTATCTTTGGCATAAACAATGGCATTCGATTTCACGAATTTCGCCACTTTCCAACAGAATAATAAATCCTTCAATTCTTGTTCGGTCGGTTGACGTTTGCTGACCACTTTTAAGTCATCCAAGCTCACCATGCCTAAATCCGCATCTTGTACTAACAATCCACCATTCACGCGTTTGAAATCTAAACGTTGGGTACGGGCTTGCCATTCGCCACATTCAAGCAAACGGACATTTTTCTTACGTTTCACCACTTTAACAGCTTCTGCAGACACTTTCGGTGCGATAATCACTTCCACAAATTGACGTTCTACAATTTCATTTGCCGTTTTTTCGTCTAATTCACGGTTAAAAGCAATGATGCCGCCAAAGGCTGAGGTTGGGTCTGTTTGATAGGCACGGTTGTAGGCGTCTAAAATGTCTTTGCCTAAGGCCACGCCGCATGGATTCGCGTGTTTCACAATCACGCATGCCGGCTCATCAAATTCTTTTACACATTCAAGGGCGGCATCGGTGTCGGCAATATTGTTATAAGACAAAGCTTTACCTTGCAGTTGGTTTGCTGTTGCTACACTCGCTTCTTTTACATTGAGATCCACATAAAACGCGGCATTTTGATGGGAATTTTCGCCATAACGCATGGTTTGTTTACGTACGAAATTCAAATTTAACGTCCGTGGAAATTGACCGCACTTCGCCTCTGCATTCTCTTCAGCGGCAACATGATAAGGTTTCACCAACTGACCGAAATAGTTGGCAATCATGGAATCGTATTGTGCGGTGTGTTCAAATGCTTTGATGGCAAGATCAAAACGGGTTTCAAGCGTTAAGCTGTTTTGATGTTGATCCATTTCGGCAAGAATGGCATCAAAATCCTGATTATTCACAACAATCGCCACATCTTTATGGTTTTTCGCCGCAGAGCGCACCATGGTTGGGCCGCCGATATCAATATTTTCCACGGCATCTTCTAACGTGCAATTTGGTTTCGCCACGGTTGCGGCAAAAGGATATAAATTTACCACCACCATATCAATGCCTTCAATACCGTGTTGTTGCATGATGGCATCATCCGTACCACGACGACCTAAAATCCCACCGTGCACTTTCGGGTGTAAGGTTTTCACGCGACCGTCCATCATTTCCGGAAAACCGGTGTAATCGGACACTTCGGTTACCGGCAAGCCGTTTTGTTCTAACAGTTTTGCCGTACCGCCGGTAGAAAGCAGTTTAACACCGCGTTTTACGAGGCCTTGGGCGAATTCCACAATACCGGATTTATCGGACACGCTAAGCAATGCTTGACGAATGGGACGAGTTGATTGCATGAATAATTTCCTTTGATTTATGAAGTAAAATTTAAGGTGGCGTATTATAGCGCAAACGTTTGCGTTTAGGTAATCCGTTTTAAGCATTGCAATAGATTGCTTGTTTTTTATTCGTTTTAGAAACCTACTGAGGTAAATACGCCCAATGGCAATCTTGATGATAAAAGTTTTTAGTTAACGCCAACTTTAACGATAAAGTGCGGTATAATTCGGCACAATTTTAATATTAATGAACAACACATACCCATGACAGACTTCACTCAATTTGCCGATTTTGATCTCGCGCCCGAATTACTCAATGCCCTCCAGAAAAAAGGCTACCAACGTCCTACTGCCATCCAACAAGAAACCATTCCTGCTGCGATGGAAGGCTTTGATGTCCTCGGGTCGGCACCGACCGGCACCGGAAAAACCGCCGCGTTTTTGCTACCGGCGATTCAACACTTATTGGATTATCCACGCCGTAAACCGGGCGCGCCGCGTGTGTTGATTCTTACGCCAACCCGTGAACTTGCCATTCAGGTGGCGGA
Organism: Aggregatibacter sp. 2125159857; assembly: GCF_017798005.1. NCBI lineage: Bacteria > Pseudomonadati > Pseudomonadota > Gammaproteobacteria > Pasteurellales > Pasteurellaceae > Aggregatibacter > Aggregatibacter sp. 2125159857. The sequence goes on along the minus strand of NZ_CP072548.1, from coordinate 1,927,546 downwards.
ACAGGCGGAAGAACTGGCTTGCTTTACCAAACTCAGCATTGCGACTATCACCGGTGGTGTGGCGTATCAAAATCACGGCGAGATTTTCAATAAAAATCAGGACATTGTGGTGGCGACCCCGGGGCGTTTGTTGCAATACATTAAAGAAGAAAATTTTGATTGCCGCGCGGTAGAAATGCTGATTTTTGACGAAGCGGACAGAATGTTGCAAATGGGCTTTGGACAAGATGCAGAGAAAATCTCGGCAGAAACCCGTTGGCGTAAACAAACTCTATTGTTCTCGGCAACCCTTGAAGGGGATTTATTGGAAGATTTTGCCGATCGCACGTTAAACGAGCCGGTAAAAATTGATGCGGAGCCTAGCCGTCGTGAACGGAAGAAAATTCAGCAATGGTATTATCACGCCGACAGCAATGAGCATAAATTCAAATTATTGGCGCGTTTCATTGAGCAAGAGCAAGTCAGTAAGGGTATTGTATTCGTACGCCGTCGCGAAGATGTGCGCGAACTGGCGGAGAATCTGCGCAAACGCGGCATTCGCAGCACGTATTTGGAAGGCGAAATGGCGCAAACCCAACGTAATAACGCGATCGATAAACTGAAAAATGGCATAGTAACAGTGTTGGTCTCCACCGATGTCTCCTCACGCGGTATCGATATTGATGACGTCAGCCACATTATGAATTTTGATTTGCCGTACAGCGCCGATACTTATTTGCACCGCATCGGGCGTACCGCGCGTGCCGGCAAAAAAGGCACCGCCGTGTCTTTCGTGGAAGCGCACGATTATCGTCTGTTGGGAAAAATTAAGCGTTATACCCAAGAAATTCTGAAAGCCCGTGTGATTGAAGGTTTGGAACCACGCACCAAAGCGCCGAAAGACGGTGAAATTAAAACCGTCAGCAAAAAACAAAAAGCAAAAAAATTAGAAAAACGCGAAGCGCAAAAGAAAGCAACTAAAAAAGCCAAACAACGTCATCAGGATCGTAAAAATATCGGCAAACGCCGTAAACCGAGTGCAACGGCTCACTATGAAGTCGGGGAAAAATAACCCTGTTCTATCAAAAGTGCGGTTATTTAAAAACTTATTTTTTGACTGTCAAGAGGCGCAAGTCGGTTGACTGACTTGCGCCATTTTCTGTTATTTTTTCATTTCACTGTATTTGTCAATTCGCTTTTACGTCAAAATGACCATGCCCATGTCTAAAAAAGAGATGACGCAAACGTTTTCGTCTCTTTGATTTTCCTTTATAATAGCCCGCAATTTTTGTTTCAATTCAACCTTAAAGGTAATCCTCATGTTTCAAACTTTCCGTGGCTCACCTGCCCTTTCCGAATTCCGTATCAATGGCTTAATGCAAAAATTCCAACAGCAACAATTACCGGTGAAATCCGTGTATGCGGAGTATGTGCATTTCGTGGCATTAAATGCCGCCCTTTCTGCTGAACAGGAAGCCAAACTGAAAGCCTTGTTGCATTACGGGCCAACCCTTGCCGAACACGAAGCCAAAGGGGAAAGTTTTATTGTGATTCCGCGGGTCGGCACCATTTCTTCTTGGTCGTCCAAAGCCACCGATATCGCCCATAACTGCGGCTTAAATGAGGTGGAACGTATTGAGCGTGGTTTGGCGTATTACTTTGAATTGACACAGCCGTTAGATGAAAAAACAACGGAAAAACTGACCGCACTTTTACATGACCGCATGATGGAAACCGTGGTGCGCAAGGCAGATGAGGCGGAAGTGTTGTTCCGTCAACAAGAACCGAAGCCGTTCAAAACCGTGGATATTTTAAACGGCGGACGCAGTGCCTTAGAAAGTGCCAACGTAGAACTCGGTTTGGCATTGGCGGAAGATGAAATCGATTATTTGATGGAAAATTTCACCGCACTTGGACGCAACCCACATGACATTGAGCTGTATATGTTCGCGCAAGCCAACTCGGAACACTGCCGCCACAAAATTTTCAATGCCGACTGGATTATCGACGGCAAAAAACAGGATAAATCCCTGTTCAAAATGATCAAAAATACCTTTGAGAAAACCCCTGATTTTGTGCTTTCCGCGTATAAAGACAACGCGGCTGTGATGGAAGGTTCCAAAGCGGGACGTTTCTTCCCTGATCAAGACGGCATTTACCGTTATCACAATGAAGATACCCACATTTTAATGAAAGTGGAAACCCACAACCACCCAACCGCCATTTCCCCGTTCCCGGGCGCGGCAACCGGTTCCGGCGGTGAAATCCGTGATGAAGGCGCGACCGGTCGCGGCGCAAAACCAAAAGCGGGCTTGGTGGGCTTCTCTGTATCCAACTTATGCATACCAAACTTTGAACAACCTTGGGAAGCCCCGCTTTCCAAACCGAACCGTATTGCTTCCGCCTTAGACATTATGCTGGAAGGCCCCTTAGGTGGCGCGGCGTTTAACAACGAATTCGGTCGTCCGGCATTGCTCGGCTATTTCCGTACTTACGAACAAAAAGTGAATAGCTTCAACGGCGAAGAAGTGCGTGGCTACCACAAACCGATCATGTTGGCTGGCGGCATCGGCAACATTCGTGCCGAACACGTGCAAAAAGGCAACATTCCGGTGGGCGCAAAACTGGTTGTGCTTGGTGGCCCAGCCATGAACATCGGCTTGGGCGGTGGTGCGGCCTCTTCTATGGCTTCCGGTAAATCCAAAGAAAACTTGGATTTCGCTTCCGTACAACGGGACAACCCGGAAATGGAACGCCGTTGCCAAGAAGTGATCGACCGTTGCTGGCAGTTAGGCGGCGACAACCCGATTGCCTTTATTCATGATGTAGGCGCAGGCGGGTTATCCAACGCCATGCCGGAATTGGTGCATGACGGCGGCCGTGGCGGTAAATTTGAACTTCGTAAAATCTTAAGCGATGAGCGCGAAATGAGCCCGTTGGAAATTTGGTGTAACGAATCACAAGAGCGTTATGTGCTTGCCATTCATCCGGAAAAACTACCGCACTTTGAGGAACTCTGCCGTCGTGAACGCGCGCCTTATGCGGTGATCGGCGAAGCCACGGAAGAAAAACATTTAACCTTACACGACGAGCATTTCAACAACAATCCGATTGATTTACCGATGGGCGTGTTGCTCGGCAAAACCCCAAAAATGACCCGCGACGTGCAAACCGCTAGCGTTAACGGCGAACCGCTTGAACAAAGCCAAATTCAATTAAAAGAGGCGTTACATCGCGTGCTTCATTTGCCTGCGGTGGCGGAAAAAACCTTCTTAATTACCATCGGTGACCGCACGGTGACCGGCATGGTGGCACGTGATCAAATGGTCGGTCCGTGGCAAGTACCGGTGGCAGACTGCGCGGTGACCACAGCGACATTAGACGGCTACTACGGCGAAGCCATGTCCATGGGCGAACGCACGCCGGTAGCATTACTCGATTTCGCTGCGTCTGCCCGTTTAGCTGTGGCTGAATCCATTACCAACATTGCCGCTACGAACATTGGTGACATTAAACGCATTAAATTGTCTGCCAACTGGATGTCCGCCGCCGGCCATAAAGGCGAAGACGCGGGCTTATACGCGGCGGTGAAAGCCGTGGGCGAAGAGCTTTGTCCGCAATTAGGCTTAACTATTCCGGTAGGCAAAGACTCCATGTCCATGAAAACCACTTGGCAGGAAAATGGCGAACAAAAAAGCGTGACTTCGCCACTTTCTTTGATTATCAGCGCCTTTGCCCGTGTGGAAGACGTTCGCAAAACCGTTACTCCGCAATTACGCACTGACAAGGGACAATCCCGCTTGTTGTTAGTGGATTTGGGCGAAGGCAACAACCGCTTGGGCGCTACCGCATTAGCGCAGGTGTATGCGCAACTTGGCGACAAACCGGCGGATGTGGTCAACGCCGACACATTGAAAAACTTCTTTAACGCCATGCAGGAATTGGTGGCGCAAGAAAAATTATTGGCATATCACGACCGTTCCGACGGTGGTTTAATTGTTACCTTGGCGGAAATGGCATTTGCCGGACATTGCGGAGTGGCAGTGGATATCAGTGCCTTGGGCGACAACGATTTAGCCGTGTTATTTAACGAAGAATTGGGCGCAGTGATTCAAGTGCGCGACAGCGATTTAAGTCTCGTGCGCGATGTCTTCGCTAAACACAATGTGTTGCATTTGGTGAAAGAATTAGGCGCCGTTACCGAAGACGACGAAATCGAAATCACCCGCGGCAACAAAGTGTTACTCAATGAAAAACGCTCAGAATTACGCGGCATTTGGGCGGAATTGACTCATCAAATGCAACGCTTACGGGACAACCCGGAATGTGCCGACCAAGAATTTGCGGCGAAGAAAAATCCGCAGGACAAAGGCTTCTCCGCCTATTTAACCTACGACCCAAGCGAAGACATTGCCGCGCCTTATATTGCGACCGGAAAACGTCCAAAAGTGGCGGTGTTGCGAGAGCAAGGCGTAAACAGCCATGTTGAAATGGCAGCGGCATTTGACCGCGCCGGCTTTGAGGCCATCGACGTTCACATGAGCGACTTGCATAATCGCCGTTATGATTTGCAACACTTCAACGCCTTAGTGGCGTGTGGCGGCTTCTCTTACGGCGACGTGCTCGGCGCCGGTGGCGGTTGGGCGAAATCCATTTTATTTAACCCGCACTTACGGGATCAATTCAGCCAATTCTTTGAACGTGAAGACACGCTCGCACTTGGCATTTGTAACGGCTGCCAAATGCTTTCCACCTTGGCGGAAATTATTCCGGGTACGGAAAACTGGCCACGTTTCGTGCGCAATAAATCCGAACGTTTTGAAGCCCGCGCCGCCTTGGTTCGCATTAATGAAAGCAACTCGCTGTGGTTCCAAGGCATGGCAGGTTCCCACATGCCAATTGCCGTTTCCCATGGCGAGGGCAGAGTGGAATTTAAAACACCCGCAGATTTGACCGCACTTCAAGCACAAAACTTGATCGTTGCGCAATACATCGACAACAACCTCAATCCGACAGAAGTGTACCCGGCGAACCCGAACGGCTCCGCCCTTGGCATCACCGCCCTTTCTAACACCAACGGCCGCGTCGCCATCATGATGCCACACCCGGAACGCGTCTTCCGCACCGTGAGCAACTCATGGCATCCGGAAGAGTGGGGAGAAGATGGCGCTTGGATGCGGGTGTTTAGGAATGCGAGGGTGGTGTTAGGTAAAGCGTAGCTATTAATTCTTATTATCTTAATATATAAAACAATAATGGAGAAAATATGAAAGCCAAGGAACTTCTATTAGCTGGAGGTCAACTAAGCCGTAAAACTAGAACAGTTAAAGATTTAACTCGTTTTATTTCTACAAGAGAGAATAAAGATACATCTAATTATTCTCTTTTTCTTGGTGCGGGAGCTTCAAAGAGCTCTGGAATAAGCACTGCATTAGAATTAATTGATATATGGAAAAGAGAATTATATGAGCGTTTTGAAGATAAGCAATTTGAGCCAACCGATGATTATAAAAACATTGAACAGTATTTCGAGCATAAACATCCTAGTTGGTTTAACTCTGTTAACCCTTATTCATCATTATTTGAAAAAAAATTTGATTTACCGTCTCAACGTAGGAAGTTTGTAGAGCAACAAGTAGGTAATAAATTACCTTCTATAGGTTATGCATATTTAGTTTCTCTTGTTGAGAAAGGTTTCTTTAATACTATTTTTACTACAAATTTTGATGATCTATTAAATGAATCTTTTTATCAGTTATCTAGCACTAGACCAATAGTATGTGCACATGATTCTTCTGTTCATTCTATTTCAATTACTTCAAAAAGGCCTAAAATACTAAAATTACATGGCGATTATTTGTTTGAAAATATTAAAAGCACATTAAGAGAAACAGAATCTTTAGAACAAAATATAAAAGATAAACTAATTGAATTTTGTAAAGAATTTGGCTTAATAATATTAGGGTATTCAGGAAGTGATAGATCTATTATGGATGTGTTAGAATATCTTGTGAAAACAGATAACTATGTAAAAAATGGGGTGTATTGGTGTTTTAGAAAAGAGGATGAGATTAATCAAAGCGTAATGAATCTTTTGTGGAAAGATAAGGTTTATCCAATAATTATAGATGGATTTGATGAATTTTTTGCATCGCTATATAATGAGCTCACTGGTGAGTATGGAAAATTATTTAATTCTGATAAAGAATCTCAACGAGATAAAATAATATCTAAAATTATGGATAATTTTTCAAGATCAGATAATGAGATTATAAAAAGAGAACTAGAAGAACTATATAAAAGTAGAGATAAAGTAGATATATCTAATTTCTTAAATATTAAAAGCAGTGATAAATCTAAGGAAAAAATAAGTCTAAAGAATTTTAGAAATATATTAGAAGTATCGGAGAAAGCAAAAGTCGACCCTAATGAAGCTTATTTATTATGTGAGAGATATTTTAATGATTTAAGTACTAAAGATGATCAGGAAAGATATATAAAAAGACTAATTGATCTTGCATTAATGTCAGATCAAAAGAGTCAGGCTATGCATTGGGCTAATGAATTAATTAATTTAGATGAGTTTTCTGATGAACACTATTTAATAAAACTAAGTTTAATTAATGACTTAAACGAAAAAAATAAATTTCTTAGTAATTCTATAAAAAAATTAAACAAGTCATATTCCTTATTAAATAAACAGAGTGATTTATATTTTTCAATGATGAGAAACGATTCATCTTTAGATTACTTTTCCGATATAGATAAAAATATTAACTTAAGTTTAAAGTTGAATCCTTCTCTTTATAACAAGGCATTTTTACAAAAACATAAATTACTTACAGAGAGGTTAAATAAAGAGGATAATGAAAAAGATAAGAATAAATATGAAGAAGAAATTGATAAATTAATTAAAGATATGAAATCATCAAATAAGAATAATATAAATTATATTATAATTAGATCTCTAGAGGCAGAGAGGATATCCAAGGAAAGTAACGCCATTGAAACTATTAAGGATATTATTTCAACAAGAGATAAAAAAGAAAGATCTTCGAAAGAGAGAATTAATGAAATTATCTCAAGTTTACTTGAGAAAATACTATCATTTGAAGATTCTAACGGATACGGGGAGGCTCATAAAGATTTTTATGACTCTATTAAAGAAGATAACTTAGAAGAGTATACATCAAGAACCTTAATTCATAAATCTTTGTATGATTTCTTTTATCGGAAAGATATTGATTTAGCTCGTAAGTATTTAAGATTTGCGATGAAAAAAGAAGATATAGATGATGAATTAGAATTAATTTTAGATGCATCATCAATCATTGATATTAACTTCTTAAAAGAAATAGAGTCCTATATAGAAGATATTAAATATGGATTAAAACAAAAATATTATTTTAGTTTAAAAGATAAGATTTCTTCTATTAAAGGTGATTTTGATAGCGCTTTATCATTTATTGAACAGGAAAGAAAGTATGATGGAGATTTTAGAGAATATTTAATATCAAAAACATACTATTTATTAAAGCTAGGTAAATATCAAGATGTTATAGATGTTTTTAATAAAAATAAAGGAGAATTCAAATCAAATAATTTTGATATTTTTAAAATAAATTACCTTATTGCAAAAGGAAAATTAGATGGAAAAATTAATGAAGATGAAATTAACAAAATTAACTCAAGAACAAAAGATGAGCATTTAAAAGTGGCAACTTCTATTTTGCTCCAAAACAAAAAAGAACAAGGTTATTCTAATTTGAAAAAACTAATTAATAAGAATCCGAAAGAATATTATGTTGTGAAGAATTGGGTGTTCATTGATGAGAGCAAAATATTAAGTTTCAATCCCGCTCCACAATAGTGCGGTTTCCCCCACGATAGCGCAAGCGTCCACGCTTGTGCTTTTTTATTTTAGTTACAGGCACAAGCGTGGACGCTTGCGCCATCATAGGGGCTATCGTAGAGGATTGTTAATTTTAGGCTTATGACATCTTCTTGATATTACCTTGCTGCGTGGTGAACAAGGCATACCATACAATCGTGAGGAAAAAGTAAAATAAATTCCCTGAATTATGGGCGAAGAAGCTTTGGCTTAGGCAGTAAATCATCACGGCGAGCACATGAAGGGTGCCTAATGTGGCAATTAATTTTGTTTCTGCGGAGTCGCTTTTTAAGCCCGGCATAAAACGGCGTAGCGGTATAACAAAGATTGCTAAAAAGGCGACTAATCCAACGATGCCACGCTTAGAAAGATCATCTAAATATTGATTGTGTGCATGCGTAAATTGCCCGGCGTATTGGCTGATGATGCCTTGTTCGGCTAACTGGTGGCGTTTTTGGGGCGCGCCTTGTGTTCCCCAGCCCAATATCGGCTTTTCTTGTACCATGATGAAGACGGATTTCCACATATCAAAACGTGCGCCGACAGAGGTAGAACCGTTATCCTGTTCTAAATATTGTTGAATATCATCTTGCGCTGCCGCAAAACGCTCACTCATACGATTATTTGGCATTTGCGCAATACCAATGATGGCTATAGCAAACAAACCAATCAAGGTAATAAAAAATGTTTTTGATAAATTACGGCGATACATCCAAAGTAATGCAATCAAGAGAATGGGCAATGCCGGCCAACCGCCACGCGCGGTAGAAAGAATACTGCCCAAAATGCCAAATAAGGCGGCTAGAATGCAAAGCGCGGACTGTTTTGGTTGTGTTTTTTGCCAAAAATACAGCGCAATAGCCATGCTAAATAACCCCAATGACATGGCAATGTCACCGCCTTGAATATACATGATTCGTGAACTAAACGCGGCTTCACTTTGTAATATAAACTTATCATAGATTGCCATGAAACCTGCCAATACACTGCCTAAAGGAACGCTCCATAAAAAGGTCGAAAGTTTAGGTGGTGTCTTAAGCAAAAGAAGAAAAGCAGGAATCAGCAATATTGCCCGGCTTGGATTATCTAATTCGCGTATTTTTCCATCATGAATTAACCAAGAAAGCACAAAAACAGAAAAATAAAAGAGTAACGTCCAAATCAGCCATTTTGTCTCTTTCGTGAGAGCAAAAGGCATTTTTTTGAATAAGCAATAAACGCTATAGCCAAGCCCTAATAGCATCAGCGCCATCGGTGCAACATTGTAGCCGCCTTGGAACGTTAAGGCGGATAAAAAGAAAAAACCGACACAGACGTTGATAAATAGGGCGAGCTTATCATGTTTTAAATCAAACATAAGCCTCTCTTAAACAAGAAATAAATAAAAAACCGCACTAAAAAGTGCGGTTACATTTTAATGTGTTTTTTTCAATTATAAAACGTCAACGCAGTTTAAGTCTTCGAAAGATTGTTCTAAACGTTTAGACATAGATTCTTCCATTTTGCGTAACCAAACGCGTGGGTCGTAGTATTTTTTGTTTGGTGCATCAGGACCTTCCGGGTTGCCTAACTGACCTTGCAAATATGCTTCGTTCGCTTTGTAGAAGTTGAGAATACCGTTCCAAGACGCCCATTGGGTGTCGGTGTCAATATTCATTTTAATTGCGCCGTAGCTAATCGCTTCACGAATTTCTTCACGGGAAGAACCGGAACCACCATGGAACACGAAATTGATTGGTTTTGCCGGAAGGTTGCGTTCTTTCGCGACGAACTCTTGGCTTGCACCTAAGATAGATGGTTTTAATTTTACGTTACCCGGTTTGTACACGCCGTGTACGTTACCGAATGCGGCTGCAACGGTAAAGTTCGGGCTGACCGGATTTAATTGGTCGTAAACATAAAGCACATCAGATGGTTGGGTGTAAAGACGAGATTCATCTGCGCCGGAGTTGTCCACACCATCTTCTTCGCCACCGGTAATACCGATTTCGATTTCAAGGGTCATCCCCATTTTGTCCATACGAGCAAGGTATTCACGGCAGATTGCCATGTTTTCTTCCATTGGCTCTTCGGAAAGGTCAAGCATGTGGGAAGAGAATAATGGACGACCGGTTTCAGCAAAGTGTTTTTCACCAGCTTCAAGTAAACCATCGATCCATGGAAGTAATTTTTTCGCCGCATGGTCGGTGTGTAAAATCACCGGTACGCCGTATTCTTTGGCTAAAGTATGAACGTGTTTTGCACCTGCAATGGCACCTAATACGTCTGGACGTGCACCGCTGGTCGGTTTGATGCCTTTGCCTGCGTAGAATGCGGCACCGCCATTAGAGAATTGAATAATGACCGGCGCTTTCACGCGGGCAGCCGTTTCTAATACAGCATTCACGGAGTCGGAGCCGACGCAGTTTACGGCAGGAAGTGCGAAGCCGTGTTCTTTTGCGTATGCGAATACTTTTTGAACATCTTCACCGGTAAGCACGCCCGGTTTGACGATATCTAATAATTTAGCCATTTTCGTTTTTCCTTTTGTGTTGGGTGGGTTGCTCCCACCATTTGAAGAATTTGTTTTACGTTTTTGATTGATAGCGCGCATCAGCAGACACGTGCTATGACGATCTTATGCAGAAAAAGTGCGGTTAGTTTTTCGCACGTTTTTCGAGGATTTCTACTGCCGGTAACACTTTACCTTCAACGAATTCTAAGAAAGCGCCGCCGCCGGTTGAGATATAGGAAATTTTATCTGCGATACCGAACAGGTCGATAGCAGCAAGCGTATCACCACCGCCCGCAATGGAGAATGCATCGCTGTTGGCAATGGCGTGAGAAATGATTTCTGTTCCTTTGCGGAAGTTCGGGAATTCAAATACGCCCACTGGGCCGTTCCATAAAACGGTTTTCGAATTTTTGATAATTTCGGCAAGTTGTTCCGCAGATTTATCGCCGATGTCGAAAATAGATTCGTCATCTTTCACTTCGGTCACGGATTTTTCTGTCGCAGGTGCGGTTTCAGAGAATTCGGTGCCCACGCGAACATCAACCGGTACAGGAATGTCTGTGCTTGCCGCTAATTCTTTAGCAACCGGGATTAAATCGGCTTCGTATAAGGATTTACCTACGTTGTGGCCGGCTGCGGCAATGAAGGTGTTGGCGATACCGCCACCCACGATAATTTGGTCGGCAATTTTGGAAAGTGAGTTTAACACTTCTAATTTAGTGGATACTTTAGAACCACCCACGATAGCCACCATTGGACGTGCAGGTTCTTTTAATGCTTTACCTAGCGCATCAAGTTCTGCAGCAAGCAATGGGCCTGCACAGGCAACCGGTGCAAATTCTGCAACGCCGTAAGTAGAGGCTTGTGCACGGTGTGCTGTACCAAAGGCGTCCATGATGAACACATCACAAAGTGCGGCGTATTTTTTACCTAATTCAGGATCATTTTTCTTTTCGCCTTTGTTGACGCGCACGTTTTCTAATACCACGATTTCACCGGCGTTCACTTCAACACCATCAAGGTAATCGCGTACTAAGCGTACCGGGACATCAAGATGTTCGTTTAAATAATCAACAACAGGTTGGAGGGAATCTTCAGGTTTGAATTCACCTTCGGTCGGACGACCTAAGTGAGAGGTAACCATCACTTTTGCGCCTTTTTCTAAGGCTAATTTTAAGGTTGGGATGGTGGCACGGATACGCGCATCGGATGTGACTTTACCGTCTTTTACCGGTACGTTTAGGTCGGCACGGATAAATACGCGTTTACCATTCAAATCTAAATCGGTCATTTTAATTACTGACATAATTTACCTCTCTTTACTGGTTAAAATTAAAAATAAGAACTGTTGGCATTATACCTGTAACTGAGTAGCTTGTAACCTGAATTCAAGGGTTCAACTTTAGGATTACACATTTCATTGATCCATGTCGAATTATTGAATTAATAGCCGGTTCGACTACTTGGGCAATCCATAATTTGCCAGTCTAAATCGTAACAAATAAAGAGTTCATTACGTGCGGCGCCCAAGTAAACATTCTTTAATTGCGGGTTGTTTTTTCGCATCCATTTAAACAGTTCGGTACGGCTTAATTCATAGTTCGGTAGCTTTAAAGTGCGGTATAAATTTTTGATTTTTTCAAAATAATCTTGCGCATTGTTAAACATACACGCGCCGTGTTTTTCCCACTCGCCTTGTAATAAGGCGGCGCTCGGTACTTCCGGCAAATAGCGTTCAATCAGGTCTTGCGGTAATTGCGGTAAATCGCCCTGACAAAAACGCGGGTGATCGGAGACTCTTCGGGCTTGTTTGTTTTGTGACCACAACCCATGCACAATCCAACCGAATTGTTGGGTTAAGCCGCATTGATATTGCAAAGAGGTTGGCAAATTATCGCCGTATTGTTGACGTTGCCGTTCACAAAATGCCGGCGACCAAGATAACACGAGGGTGTAATAATCGGTTTGTGCCTGTTTATTTTGCCCGATAGGATCGTTTTTCATGACGTAATCGTAATTACGATCAACAACCACCTCCGCCGCTTGTTTCTGTTGGGAAAAATAATACCAACCGGCAAGTAAAAACATTAAAAATGCCACCACAAAAAAAGACAGTAGCAACATACGTTTCTCGTTCATAAAATTCCTTTCACTTTGTTAATGTATTGATTATAATCCGACCCTTTCATTTTCCCCGAGGACGCTATGGCTCTACTCATCACTGACAAATGCACGAACTGCGATATGTGCTTGCCGGAATGCCCGAATGAAGCAATTTCAATCGGCGATGAGATCTATGTCATCGATCCCGAACTCTGCACCGAATGTGTCGGTCACTACGACACGCCCACCTGTCAAAAAGTTTGCCCTATCAGCAAATGTATTATCACTGACCCGGATCATGTGGAAAGCGAAGAACAGCTGTGGGAACGTTTTGTGTTAATTCACCACGGGGACAAACTGTAACGCGTTTGAAAGTGCGGTGAAAAAAGAGGGCGTTTTTACCCGCCCTAACTTTTCTCGCTTTATCTAAAATACCATTTCGCCAGCAAAATGCCGGCATTGACCGATACGTTTAAGCCATTTTTCAGTGGGCTGGCAAACGCCAAACGAACCTGTTCATCGCTTTTCTCTGATAAAGCCTCTGTCGAACCTTCGCTCAGTACAAAAACCGTTTTATTTTTTAACCGCACTTTATCCAATGCTGTGGCGTTTTCATCGCTGCTCACGTGAAGGATTTGATAACCGGCTTGGCGTAATTGAGAAAGCGCATTGCGGGTGTCATTGGTCTCCAACACTCGCACGTATTCTGCGCCGCCTTCTGCGACACGTAACGTCACGGCAGAATTAAGGCTTTCAGCGTTTTCTACCACCATATTTTTCACCCCGAAAAAGGCACAAGTACGTAAAATACCACCAATGTTTTGTGCGTTGTTCACATTATCTAACAATACCAAGCAATCTTCTTGATGAGGCACATCGAGATAGCCTTGCAACGTAAACGGATGCGCTTTTTTTACCAACATACAAATGCCACCGTGGTGTTCTGTGCCGCTGACTTTGATCATCTCGTCGTTGTCCACAATGTGATACACCTTTTTATTGGTCGCTAAATAACTGCAAATATCCCCAATTTTATGCGCCATTTGTACGGTTGCCCACAAGCGCACCATGCTCCCCGGGCGTTGTTGGAATAAGGCTAAACACGCATTTTCACCATACACTTTCATTTCTTCTGCGCGATTCTTTTTGATTTTTTCCGGTGCGCGTGGTGACAATGGGCCGGTCTTTTTCTCTCTCGGCTTATCATCGAAACGACTGCTTTTGACGGTGACTTTCACGTTGCCTTCCGCACCACCTGCTTTTTTCATGGTGCTTTCGGCAATATGTAAGGTTTTTTCTTGGCTTTCAGCGTGTTTAAATTTTGGCTTAGTATTTCTGTCGTTATCTCGCTCTCTGCGAAATTCTTGGTGAGAATCGCTTTTTGAGGAAAAGTGCGGTCGATTTTTATCGCGTTTTTGACGGTCGTCACCGACAGTGCGTTCGGAAAAAGTACGGTTGTTTGATTTGAAAGTCGGTTTGTTTGAATTTTGGTTCATAGTTGTGTTGCCGATAGGGTGGATGAATGGAATAAATTTGCGCTGTTGGCAATAAATTTGTGAGCATTATAACGAAAACCAGCCTTTTTTCTACCAAGGGGGGCGATAAATATTGTAAACTATTGCCCCAATTAGGTTCCGACTCATTGAGTACAACAGAGAACAGATTTTATGTTTAGAGATAAGATAAAACGGGCTCAAAAGCGTCTTGAAAGCCTGCCATGTTTAGCTTTACAGGCGGAACAAGTTGAATTTATTTACAGCCCAATGGCATTTAAAAATGAAATTATTCAACTGATCAGACAGGCGAAAACGCGTATTTTTGTGACCGCACTTTACTGGCAAAATGACGAAGCCGGGCAAGAAATTCTCGATGAAATTTACCGTGCGAAACAAGATAAGCCTGAACTTGAAGTGAAAATTTTAATTGATTGGCATCGTGCGCAACGCAATTTATTAGGCGCGGAAAAGAGTGCAACGAATGCCGATTGGTATTGCGAACAACGTCAAAAATATCAACTTGCCGATGACCCGAATCTATTTTTCGGTGTGCCGATCAATACGCGCGAAGTGTTCGGTGTGTTGCATATTAAAGGCTTTGTTTTTGATGACACCGTGCTTTACAGCGGCGCCAGTATCAATAACGTGTATTTGCAACAAAATGAAAAATACCGTTATGACCGTTATCAAAAAATCACCCATCCGCAGTTGGCTGACAGCATGGTGGCTTTTATTCGTGACTTTTTGTTGAATAGCGATGTGGTGTTGCCGTTGGATAGCATTAACCGTCCGAAAACCAAAGAAATTCGACAAAATATCCGCTATTTCAGAAAAAATCTTGCGCTTAATGGGCAATATACTTTTGAAAGTGCGGTTGATTTTGGCAACGAATTAACGGTAACGCCGTTATTTGGTCTCGGTGGGGCAGGCAATGTATTAAATCGGACGATCGAAGATTTATTCCAGCTGGTCGATGAAAAGCTCACTATTTGTACGCCGTATTTTAATTTCCCGCGGACATTGCAACAAAAAATCCGCCAGTTGCTACGTAAAGGCAAAAAAATTGAAATTATCGTGGGCGATAAAGTGGCGAATGATTTCTACATTCCACCGGAACAGCCGTTCAAAATGGTGGGGGCGTTGCCTTATTTGTATGAAAACAATTTACGCCGTTTTAGCAAAAAATTTCAACGTGAAATGGAACAAGGTCAGCTGATCATTCGGACCTGGAAAGATGGTACGAACACCTACCATCTAAAAGGCGTTTGGATTGACGATAATTATATTTTGTTGACCGGTAATAATCTGAATCCGCGTGCGTGGCGCTTGGATGCGGAGAATGGCTTATTTATCCATGATCCGAAACAACAACTTTTACCTCAAGTCATTCAGGAGTTAGCCTATATTCGCCAACATACCACGTTGCTTCAACATTACACGGAGTTGGAAGAAATGGCTCAATATCCGGCGCCGGTGCAAAAATTATTGAAAAAATTTGCCCGCATTAAAGCGGATAAGTTAGTGAAGATGATTTTGTAATCTGTCGTTCCGTTCGTTTTGTGGAACATTTCATCACCGGTGGGGAAGAAGTGAAAATCTTCTTCCCCATTTTGTTTTTATCTTCGATGAGGACATCGCCATGCAACAAGAATATTATCTCGGCATCATGTCCGGCACCAGTTTGGACGGTGTGGATATCGCGCTGATGACATTTGGCGAAAAAACGCAATTTATCGCGGCACAATTCACCCCGATGCCGGCAGATTTGCGCCAAGATTTATTGCAATTAATTTCGCAAGGCAACAGCACATTGCAGCGGCTGGGTGAATTGGATCAGCGCTTAGCCTTACTCTACGCCGAGGCGGTCAATCATTTTCTCACCCGTCACCAACTGCAACCACAGCAAATTTGCGCGCTCGGTTGCCACGGACAAACTGTTTGGCATGCGCCGCAAGGTAATTTTCCGTTCACCATGCAATTAGGCGACATGAATCTCCTTGCTGCCCGCACCGGTATTGATGTGGTTGGGGATTTCCGTCGTAAAGATATGGCATTTGGCGGGCAAGGCGCGCCGTTAGTGCCGGCGTTTCATCAAGCGTGGTTTTATGATGACAACTGGGCGACAGTGGTACTGAATATTGGCGGCATCAGCAATATTTCCATCCTCTTTCCCCATCAACCGATTATTGGCTACGACACCGGTACCGGTAATGCGCTGATGGACGGTTGGATCGAGCGCCATCTCGGAAAATCTTATGATGCTGACGGGCAATGGGCACGTAGCGGCAACGTGCGAGCAGAATTATTGGCGGAAATGTTGAAAGATCCTTATTTTCAACTCCCACCGCCAAAAAGTACCGGACGTGAATTATTCAATCTTGCCTGGCTTGAAAAAACATTAGAAAAAACCACCGCACTTTTAGGCGAGATACCACCACAAGACGTACAAGCTACCTTATTAGAATTTACCGCACAAAGCATCGCTCTTGCGTTACATCCCCTGGAAACGTCATTACCACGCCGTTTATTGGTCTGCGGCGGTGGTGCAAAAAACGGCTTGCTGATGGCGCGATTACAAGCGCTATTACCACAATGGCAATGCCGCCCGACCAATGATGAAGGCTTGGATGCAGACTATGTGGAAGCCGCTGCCTTTGCTTGGCTTGCCTATCGTTGTTTACATAACCTGCCGTCTAACTTGCCAAGTGTGACCGGCGCCAAAAGTGCGGTCAGTTTAGGCGCAATTTTTCCTGCGGAGACACAGGCATGAGCGAACAGAATTTATTAAATAGTCTTGAAAAAATGTTAAGCGAACAACGCAACCCAAACACCTTGCATATTGATGCTTTGTCGCCGTTAGAGGTTGTTACGCTGTTAAATCATGAAGACAAACAAGTGGCTTTCGCCGTGGAGAAAAATCTGCCACAAATCGCACAGGCAGTAGAACACATCGTGGCGGCATTTCAGGCGGGCGGACGCTTGGTTTACATGGGTGCAGGCACCAGCGGCCGCCTTGGCGTACTGGATGCATCCGAATGCCCACCAACGTTTGGCGTGTCGTCAAGCATGGTGGTGGGATTAATTGCCGGTGGCGAAATTGCCTTACGCAACGCCGTGGAAGGGGCGGAGGATAATCGCGAAGCAGGCGAGCAGGATTTACGCCATATTCATTTCAGCCGCAAGGATGTACTGGTGGGTATCGCTGCCAGTGGTCGCACGCCTTATGTGATCGGCGGATTGCAGTATGCCAAACAGCTTGGCGCCACCACAATTTCTTTGGTTAGCAACCCGAACGCAGTCATGAGTGATATTGCCGACATTACCATTACCACTGCGGTCGGCCCCGAAGCCCTCACCGGTTCCAGCCGTTTGAAATCCGGCACAGCGCAAAAAATGGTGCTGAATATGCTCACCACTGCCGCCATGATTCGTCTCGGCAAGTGCTATCAAAACCTGATGGTGGATGTACAAGCCACCAATCAAAAACTCAAAGCACGCGCTATCCGAATTGTCATGCAAGCTACCGAGTGCGACCAACCCACGGCAGAACAAACCCTCTTCACGACCCATGGAAATGCTAAATTGGCGATTATGATGCTGTTGAGCGGATTAGATAAAGACCAAGCTGAAGCCGTTTTAGCACAGAAAAAAGGACGGTTACAGGACGCGTTGGCAGGGTAAAATGCCAACACCTCTTGCATAACCTTTATTTAAAGCCATATTTTTTGAGTAAAAACACCGGAATGCCGGAAAACAACACGAGCATAATGGCATAAGGCGTGGCAGCAGCATATTGGGCATCGCTGGTGTATTCCCAAACGGCAATGGATAAGGTTTTGATGTCGTTCGGGGTGAGTAATAAGGTGGCAGTGAGTTCTTTCATCAGGTTTAAAAACACTAACGCAAAGGCAGCGGCAATGCCCGGCAACATGGCGGGAATGGTGAGCGTGCGGAAAATATAAAAATGGCTACGCCCAAGGCTTTGTCCCACTTTTTCGACATTGTCGGAAATTTGTTCCAAAGAGCTACGCAACGTGGTTTGCGCCATCGGCAAATACAACATGAAATAGGCAACAATTACCATAAAGAACGTTTGGTAGAAAGAATACGCATAGTTAATGGTGAAATACACCAGCGACAGCGCAATAACCAAGCCCGGCACGGCGTGCAATAAATACGGCAGGCGATCAATCCACAGGGTAAGGCGGCTACGATAGCGTACGGCGCTCCAAACGAGTGGCAAAGCGCAAAGCACGGTGAGCCCAGCCCCCAAACCGGAAACTAACAAAGAGTTGCTGAAGGCTTCGAAAAAGGCGGAAAAATCTACCGCACTTTCAAGAGAGGTTCCTACGATCATCCAGTAAATCAACATGGTGAGCGGTACACCGATGCTCAGAATAAAAATAGTCAGGAAAAAAATGACCACCAAGCCTTGTTTGCCAACTGTTAAATTTTTTACCGGATAAGGGCGGCTCACGCCTTTGCCACTGTTGTACAGGGTTTGTTGCCCACGAAAGAAAATTTCGCCGAATACAATCAAGGCGCAAATTGCCATTAATACAGCGGACAACAATGCCGCCGTATTGTTGTTAAAGGCCATTTCATATTCTTGGAAAATGGCGGTGGTGAAGGTTTGATAATTCAAAATCGACACGGCACCGAATTCCACCAACATATGCAACGCGATTAATAAAACACTGCTGCCGATGGCGGGTTTTAACTGCGGAAATATGGCGTGCCAAAAGGTGTCTCGACGACTTTTGCCGAGAGAAAGGCTAACTTCTTCTAATGAGCGATCCAGTCGTTTTAAGGTGGCAGCAACCGGCAAATAGGCAAGTGGAAAGGAGCTTAAAGTCATAATGCCGATCGTGCCCCAAAAGCCTTCGACGCGAAAAGTCAGGCTAATCCAAGTGAAACAACTGACGAAGGCAGGAATACACAGAGGCAACGTCATTGCCACTTGAAAAAAGGGCTTACCCCAAAAACGATAGCGTTCCAATAAAAAGGCGCAAACCGTGCCGAGAATAATGGCGCTAAAAGTGACACAAACCATCAGTAGCAGGGTGTTGCGCAACAGCTTCCACATATGCGGTCGCCAAAGTAGTGCAATACTGCGATCCCAACCCACCTCAATGGCTCTCACAATGACGTATAGAAAAGGCAAAATCAGCGGCAAGCTGATGAGAATAATCAAGGCGGTCAGCCAAAATGGGGGATTGCGGTTCACCTGTGTATCCTATTGAAATTGGGGAAATTAGGTTCTCATGTTTGTTATCCGATGAGAATGGCTTTCGTTAAAGCAGGAGTGCTGAACCCCATTTAATAATGTCAAAAAAGAATTTATTTTGATTTGTAGCAACACCATCGGAAGATTTATTTTCTTCGGTTGCTTTTTTCTCTTCTAACATCCCATTTTTATATTGTCCTTTAACCACTTCCAAATCATCTAACGCATTTCTGCGTAAAACGTTACATTGCGCTTTATCTAAGTCATCCACTTTATCTAATTTGAATTTTTTATATTGATAAATGGCGTAATTCATAGATTTTTCATCACTTTGAATAATTTTGACATATTTCTCGCCGATAATTTTTTCAAGCGGATAGAAAAGTACATATTGTGAATGAATATACGCATCTTCTTTCGGAAAATGTTGTTGTAAAATCCGTGTTAAGTTCGGGTAAATACATTGCTCAACCTGTTTGCTGTCAAACGCCCAGCGTTGTGCATCCGCATCTGACAAATAATAACCTGCGCCGGCATATTCCGCTGGGATTGGTGCCTCTTTTGAGGAAAAAAGGCCACAACCGACCAAGCAGAATGACATTGTCAAAATAAGGTATTTCTTTAACATAATGACACCTTTAACGTGAGTTTAATATTGCGTTTCCGTGAAAAAGATCGCCCTATTCGTGGCGATTTCATGTTGTTACGATAATCGTTATTGTCGTTAGAATAAAACGACGCCTCGAAAATATTCAAGGCGCGTTTTCAAATTAGTAGTACATTTCGAACTCGACCGGATGTGGTGTCATGTTCAAACGTTCAACTTCCTTGCGTTTTATGCCAATGAAGGCGTGAATGAAATCTTTTGTGAAAACATTGCCTTGTGTTAAGAATTCGAAATCCTTTTCTAAGGCGTTTAATGCTTCTTCTAATGAACTTGCGACAGCAGGAATATCTTTTAATTCTTCCGGTGGCAAATCATAGAGGTTTTTGTCCATGGCATCGCCCGGACGAATTTTATTCACCACGCCATCTAAGCCAGCCATTAATAACGCCGCAAAGGCTAAATACGGATTGGCAAGCGGATCCGGGAAGCGAGCTTCCACACGAATAGCTTTCGGACTGGTTACGGCAGGAATACGAATGGACGCCGAACGGTTACTTGCGGAATACGCCAATAACACCGGTGCTTCAAAACCCGGCACCAAACGTTTATAAGAGTTGGTGCTTGGGTTGGTAAAGGCGTTTAACGCTTTTGCGTGTTTGATAATACCGCCGATGTAATAAAGTGCGGTCTCTGAAAGACCTGCATATTTGTCTCCTTGGAAAATATTTTTGCCGTCTTTGCTCAAGGACATATTACAGTGCATGCCCGAACCGTTATCACCGGTAATCGGTTTTGGCATGAAACAGGCGGTTTTACCATATTCCTTTGCCACATTACGCACGATGTATTTATAAATTTGGGTTTCATCCGCTTTCAACGTTAACGTATTGAACTTGGTCGCAATTTCATTTTGACCGGCAGTGGCGACTTCGTGATGGTGCGCTTCAATCACCAAGCCCATTTCTTCCATTAACAAACACATCTCGGAACGAATATCATGTGCCGTATCAATCGGCGCCACCGCGCAATAGCCGCCTTTTTTCAGCGGACGATAGGCATTGTTGCCGTTTTCATAACGCTTGTTGGTGTTCCACGCGGCTTCAACATCATCCACTTGATAAGAATTGCCGTTCATCGACACATCGAAACGTACATCATCAAAGAGGAAAAATTCCGGTTCCGGTCCGAAGAACACTTGATCCGCCACACCGGTGGAACGCATATAATTTTCTGCACGAAGTGCGATAGAACGCGGATCACGATCATAGCTTTGCATGGTGGTCGGTTCAAAAATGCTACAACGGAGGGATAAAGTTGGAATCTGTGCAAACGGATCGACAACGGCGGTTTCTGCAATCGGCATTAAAAGCATATCGGCTTTATTGATCGCTTTCCAACCCTCTACAGAGGAACCGTCAAACATTTTGCCGTCTTCAAATAAATCCTCGTCAACCAAACTCACAGGTAAAGAAACACCATGTTCTTTGCCTTGAATATCGGTAAAACGAAGTAACACAAATTTGATGTCATTTTCTTCAATGAGTTTAAACACATTGTCAATCGCGTTAGACATACTAGTAAATCCTCTAAGACGTGGGTTAATTAAGATAAAATGGGAAAAAGAATGCGTATAAAAATAGCATATTCTGGCCTGATTTCATAAAAGTATTTGATTCATTCACTTGAATTTTCTTCATCAAACGCCTTTTTTATTTTTCATAAAACCACCGTTTTATTGTTCAAATTTTCTCCCATTTATTCATAGCAGACCCTCAGAAAAAGTTGTATAATCTGCGCCTTTCGCATTTTTGGCACTAACTAAAAGTGCGGTCAGAAAATTACCTATTTTTTTATTATTAGCTTAGGCTTAAGAATTCTCAATGACAGATCAAATAGACATTAACAAACTGCGTAATATCGCAATCATTGCCCACGTTGACCACGGCAAAACAACTTTAGTGGATAAATTATTACAACAATCCGGCACATTGGAAGCCTCCCGTAGCGGTGATACCGATGAGCGCGTCATGGACTCTAACGATATTGAAAAAGAACGCGGAATTACCATCTTGGCAAAAAATACCGCCATCAATTGGAACGGCTACCGTATTAATATTGTGGATACTCCGGGACACGCAGACTTCGGTGGTGAAGTTGAACGCGTACTCTCCATGGTGGATTCCGTATTATTGGTGGTGGATGCCTTTGATGGCCCTATGCCACAAACCCGTTTTGTGACGCAAAAAGCCTTTGCTCACGGCTTAAAACCGATCGTGGTCATCAACAAAGTTGACCGTCCGGGCGCACGCCCTGACTGGGTGGTGGATCAAGTGTTCGATTTATTCGACAATCTTGGCGCCACTGACGAACAGTTAGACTTCCCGATTATTTACGCCTCCGCCTTAAATGGCGTTGCCGGTTTGGAGTACGACGAGTTAGCTGCCGATATGACCCCTTTATTTGAAGCTATCGTCAAATACGTTGAACCACCAAAAGTGGAACTTGACGCACCGTTCCAAATGCAAATCTCCCAACTTGATTACAACAATTATGTGGGCGTTATCGGTATTGGTCGTATTAAACGTGGTACGGTGAAACCTAACCAAAGCGTGACCATCATCGACAGTTTCGGAAAAACCCGTACCGGTAAAATCGGTCAGGTATTGGGACACCTTGGATTACAACGCTACGAAGAAGACATTGCCAGCGCAGGCGACATCGTGGCGATTACCGGCCTTGGCGAGCTCAACATTTCCGATACCATTTGCGACATCAACAACGTAGAAGCCTTACCGGCATTAAGCGTTGATGAACCAACCGTCACCATGTTCTTCTGCGTTAACACCTCACCGTTCTGCGGTAAAGAAGGGAAATACGTGACATCTCGTCAGATTTTAGAGCGCTTAAACAAAGAGCTTGTGCATAACGTAGCATTGCGCGTAGAAGAAACCCCAAACCCGGATGAATTCCGTGTTTCCGGTCGTGGTGAATTGCATTTATCCGTGTTAATCGAAAATATGCGCCGCGAAGGCTACGAATTAGCCGTCTCCCGCCCGAAAGTTATCCTTAAAGAAGTGGATGGACACAAACAAGAACCGTTTGAACAAGTCACCATCGACATTGAAGAGCAACACCAAGGCGCGGTAATGGAAGCTCTTGGTATCCGCAAAGGTGAAGTAAAAGACATGGTGCCGGATGGTAAAGGACGTACGCGTTTAGAATATGTCATCCCAAGCCGTGGCTTAATCGGTTTCCGTAACGAATTCATGACCATGACTTCCGGTACCGGATTGCTTTACTCCAGTTTCAGTCATTACGATGATGTGAAACCGGGCGAAATCGGCCAACGTAAAAATGGTGTATTGATTTCCAATGCGACAGGTAAAGCCTTGGCTTACGCGTTATGGGGCTTGCAAGAGCGCGGCAAACTGATGATCGATCACGGCGCCGAAGTGTACGAAGGTCAAATCATCGGTATTCACAGCCGTTCTAACGACTTAACCGTGAACTGCTTACAAGGGAAAAAACTCACCAACATGCGTGCTTCCGGTAAGGATGATGCGATTGCGTTAACCACACCAATTAAATTCAGCCTTGAACAAGCCATTGAATTTATTGATGATGACGAATTGGTGGAAATTACCCCGCAATCTATCCGCATCCGTAAAAAATTATTAACGGAAATGGATCGTAAACGTGCTAACAGAACAACAACCAGCACGAGCACACATCAATTCGTTTAAAATCTAAAAAGTGCGGTGCGTTTTTCAAAAGTTTTGTAAAACGCACTGCACTTTTTTCGGCTAAAAATCTTGTCATCCTAGACTTTAACGACAAAATTCTCTATAATCCGCAACGCTTTTTCTGCCCCCATAGCTCAGTCGGTCAGAGCAGTCGACTCATAATCGATTGGTCACAGGTTCAAGTCCTGTTGGGGGCACCACTTTCGCTATACCACATCATTTTATTTCCCTCAAAAACCCAAACGATAGATAAAAAATCTACTGCACGGCATCCCCCGAATCACCGTAGCGTGCAACTTGTTGCACGAAATCGAAGAAAAGGCGATTGACAAAATTATATTGAAACAAAGGTTGTAACGCGCTGTGGTGGGAGTTGAACCCACAATACCGCGATTGCTCGCTGACTTACCATTAGTCTACACAACGCATTACTGTGCACTACCCTATATACCACCTAAAACAAAGTCAAATGCATTTATTAATCTCTATCAACACCACAGGGCGAGTAATCGTCCTATTTTTTGCGATACATAATAAACCTAAACAAATTACCTGTTTTTATGTTTGATTTAATCATATATTGCAGATTGCATGGTATGCGTTAAATCTCTGCGAGTCATTAACGTAAACGCTTGTTCTCTTCCGTCTCCGGCTCTAAATCGAGTTTTTCCATCAATAAACGGTCGCCGTCTTCTTCCGGGTTACCTGTCACAAGCAGTTTGTCGCCGTAGAAAATGGAGTTAGCCCCCGCCATGAAACACATTGCTTGCATTTCTTCACTCATGCCTTGGCGGCCGGCAGATAGGCGGACGTAACTGTTTGGCATGGTAATGCGTGCTACGGCAATGGTGCGTACAAATTCTGTCCAGTCCAAATCTTCTGCATCGGCAAGCGGTGTACCTTCAATTTTGACTAATTGGTTGATTGGCACGGATTCCGGTTGCGGATCCAAATTCGCCAAGCTGGCAATGAGTCCTGCGCGTTCTTTGCGGGTTTCATTCATGCCCACAATCCCGCCGCAACACACTTTTAAGCCGGCTTTGCGTACTTTACCTAAGGTGCTGATACGATCGTCAAAACGGCGTGTACCAATCACTTCGCTGTAATGTTCCGGTGCAGTGTCTAAGTTGTGGTTGTAGTAATCCAAGCCCGCGTCTTTTAATTCTTCCGCCATGCCATCTTGCAATAAGCCAAAAGTCCCACACGTTTCCATACCGAGAGATTTCACCGCTTTGATAATTTCTGTTACTTTCGCGATGTCTTTCGGTTTTGGTCCACGCCATGCGGCGCCCATGCAAAAACGACCTGCCCCACGCGCCTTCGCGATTTTGGCTTTCGCCACTATGTCTTCCACGTTTAATAATTCTTGATTTTGGACGCCTGTATGGTAACGCGCCGATTGCGGGCAATAACCACAATCCTCCGGACAACCGCCGGTTTTAATCGACATTAAGGTAGAAAGCTGAATCGCACGTGGATTGAAATTTTTGCGATGAACTTGTGCCGCACGATAAACCAAATCTAAAAATGGGGTTTCAAATAGGGCTTCTACTTTGCACACCGACCAATATTCTGCGGTTGGATGCGGTGTGATGGAGTAAATTTGTAAGGTACTGGTTGACATAGGTCTCCTTAAGTAAAACAAAGTAAATAAAAAGTGCGGTGCATTTTAAGCGCATTTTTCTTGCTGGCTTATCCGACCATTTTCAATACGAAGCATACGATCCACTTTGCCCGACAGCTCTGACGGTTGATGGGTCACAAGCAACAATGTTAGGTTTTTACTGTGGCAAAGTTCATCAATCAAATTGAGCATTTCCAGTCTCAATTCCGGATCGAGCGCAGAAAACGGTTCGTCCAACAATAAAATCGGTTTGTCGCGCAATAAACAACGCGCTAATGCGACCCGTTGTTTTTGTCCGCCCGACAAACTGTTCGGCAAACGGGATAAAAAGGATGTTAATCCTACCGCATCAGCAACCCGTTCGATCTGATCTTGCTCAAGTGCGGTCAATTTTAAGCTTGTTTTTAACCCCAATGCCAAATTTTGTTGCACGCTTAAATGCGGAAATAAATTATTCTCTTGAAACAACATGGACACAGGCCGCTCATACGGCGCACTACAGGTATGGTTTTCACCGTTTAACCAAATCTTGCCTTGTGTCGGCAACACAAAACCGGCAATTAAATTTAACAACGTACTTTTACCCGCACCGCTTGGCCCAACAATGGCAATACGCTCCCCTGCCGCCACTTGCAAATCAAACCTCATCGGCAGTGCATCATCAGCTAAAAATACGTTATCTAAGCGAATCATGTTGTTCCTTTTGATGTTCAATTAAGGCGAAAATAGCGCCGCATAATAACAGCAAAATACCGGCAGTGACAGCGGCCTCTTGGTGACGATAACTGCCTAATTGTTGATATAACAAATGCGGCAACGAAGTAAATTCTTGGTTACCGAACAACGCAATCGCCGTGAAATCCCCTAAGGAAAGGGCAAATGCCAAGGCAAGCGCATAGTTTATCGGTGTACGAAGTGCATGCCATTCAATCAGACGAAAACGTTGCCAGCCAACAATGCCAAGGGAATTACACAAGCGTTCGTAATACAACATATTGTTGTTGAATGGCTCAGTCAAAATGCGCAGCACGAAAGGCATGGCACTCAAGGCGTTACACGCAACGACAATGGCAAATAAATGGGCATTGGTAAAATCCACGTCACGCAACAATAAAAATAACCCCATCGCCAATACCAAAATGGGAATTGCCAAGATCACCATGCCGGCATTGAGAATAAATTGCGCTGTTTTTACATAATAGAGCCATTGCAAACGGCGTGATAATAACAACAATGCCACCGCCATGAGCAATGCCAGCAAAGCGGACGCAGGCGCAATAGTTAACGAGTAGGTTAAGGCTTTCCACAGTTGCGGATTGTGCCACGCTGTCAGCCATTTGCCTGATGTCAGTGCGCTAAACAAAATATTTAACAACGGTGACAACATAAAACACACAAAAACGCCGAGTAAAAAAACATGGAAAAATTTGACCGCACTTTTCGATGGGCTCAGCCAACGATATGGGCTGCTTAACGTGGTTTGTGAAGCGTTATTGAACAGACTGCTAAACGTAAATAGCAACAAACAAAACACAAACTGCAATAAGGCAAACACAGCTGCTTTCGGCAAATCAAATTCAAATAAAATCGCCTGATAAATCGCCGTTTCTAGCGTGGTATATTGCGGCCCACCACCTAAGGTAAGCACCACCGTAAAACTGGTAAAACAGAGCATGAAAATCAAGCTGAAAGTCGGCAACATCTGCCGACGCAGTGCATACCATTCCACCAATCGCACAAAACGCCAACCACGAATATTCAGTTGAGCTGCCAGCTGATGCTGTTCATAAGGAATGCTTTCCAAACTTTGTAAAAACAGTTTGGTTGCCAGCGGGATGTTAAAGAAAAGATGCGCAATTAAAATCCCCGACAAGCCGTAAATGCTGCCCGTCCAAGTGCGGTCAAAAAAATGCAAGAGTTGTGCAATCCAACCGGAGGCGCCATAAATGCCAATTAAGCCGAAAATCGCCACCAACACCGGCAACACAAAAGTCAGCGACATGATTTTCAGCAAAAAGGCTTTGCCGACAAATTCCACATAATAAAAAGCGCGAGCGAGTAGCACGCCGAAGAACAGGGATAACAACGCAGAAAGCAACGCTTGCCCAAAGCTAAAAGCAATAACATGATGCAAATAGCGATCGGCAAAGAACTGTTGCCACTGAAATTCAGTGCCCTGCGCCAACACGGCACGCATGGCAAAGCCATAAAGCAACGAAATAAGCAAAATAACGCTAACTCCGCCCACATAATGACGCGGGCGGAATTGCGGGCTAGAAAAAAATAAGCGGGTAAACAATGAACGAGACAACCAAAACATCGTTCAAATTATTTAGTTAATGTGGTTTGCCATTGATGAATCCAACTCCGCAACATTTCCGGGCTAACATTGGAGGTATTCAAGAAAGACTGCTTCAACACATTTTCTTTTAGGGCATCAAAGTGCGGTTCAACCGGCGCTTGGATCACCGGGAACATCACGTTTGCCGTGACAATCTGTTTTTGCGCTTCCTGTGTCACCAAAAAATCCATGAAGTGATCAGCACATTGATTTTTATGCTCCGCGATTCGCGCAGCCAATTCCACTTGCATCACATTGCCTTCAGCAAACGTGGTTGCCGCATAATTCTCTTTATTTTCAAATAATTGGTGATATAACGGCGAAGTGGTGTAACTTAATACGACATCCGCCTCCCCTTTCAGGAATGCGCCGTAAGTGTCAGACCAGCCCTTGCCCACTGTAACTGTGTGTTTGGCAAGTTGTTGCCAGGCTTGTGCCACTTGGTCTGCTGAATAAACCGTATTCATCCACACTAACAAACCACGTCCCACGCTGCTGGTGCGCGGATCTTGATAGATCACTCGTAAATCTTCCCGCTCTACCAATTCTTTCAGGCTTTTCGGCGGATTTTTCACTTTATTTTTGTCATACACAAAGGCGTAAGTACCGAAATCGTAAGGCAAGAACGTGTTATCCGTCCATTGATTTGGTAAAGAAAGCTGGCTTAAGTCGATGCTATTTGAATCAAATAATTGGCTTTTTTTCGCTTCATCCAACACAAAATTATCCAAGCCTAAAACGATATCCGCTTTGGTTTTATGCCCTTCCAGACGCACGCGGTTAAACAACGTGCCGCCGCTTTCAAATGGCATATAATTCACTTTGCAAAGTGGGAATTGCTGTTCAAATGCTTGTTTTACTTTCGGGCCGGCGCCCCAATCAGACGTAAAAGAATCGTAAGTATAAATATTCACGGTTTCTTCATAATGATTCGCCAATGCCATACCGGTGTATAAAGAAAGTGCGGTCAAAATTAACGTTGTTTTTTTCATGTGTCTGTTCCTCAGTCTAAATTACATTTTATTTTGATAAGCCCAATGATTGGTCGGCCCATGTCCATGGCCGATATTTAACGGATGGCTAATTGCCGCAGTAATGTAGTCTTTTGCGGTTTTAATTGCCTGTTCGACGGAAACGCCTTTGGCAAGCTCCGCCGTCATACAAGCGGAGAACGTGCAACCCGTACCATGGGTTTGCGCTGTCGCATAACGTGGGCTTTCTAAAGTAAATTGAGCGTCAGGGGTAAAAACCCAATCGCGGCATACCGCACTTTGCGAATGCGCGCTATGCCCGCCTTTAATCACTACGGTTTTCACACCACGTTCCTGTAAAATTTGTGCTGCTTTTTGCGCCGTTTGATCGTCAATGACCTCCACGCCTGTCAGTGCCTTGGCTTCCGGCAAGTTCGGCGTAATCACATCTGCTAACGGCAATAAAAATGTATTCAAAAAATCGACCGCACTTTGTTGCAACAATGGCGCACCGCCTTTGGCGATCATGACAGGATCTAACACCAACGTGCCGAAGTGATACTGCTTTAATGCCTCAGCGACACATTCGATAATCTCTGCTGTGCCTAACATACCGATTTTAAAGGCGCTAATCGTGAAATCATCAGCAATCGCTTTCAGCTGGCTTTGAATGGTTTGAAGAGGAATGGCGTGAATATCAAAGACGCCTAAGGTGTTTTGCGCCGTGACGGCCGTAATCACAGAAGTACCAAACACGCCACGCATTTGAAAGGTTTTTAAATCAGCCTGAATGCCGGCACCACCGCCGCTATCTGACCCGGCAATGGTCAACGCCTGCGCGACTTTACTCATAACGTTCTCCGCCATTTACCGGCACAGAACGACAAAACGCATATTGCATCATTGTTCCTTTTTTAATGAAAAAAGATAATCAGCAATAATGACGAATGAAGAAGATGTGGAGAAAAAGAAAGGAAGTATGATTTTCTCGTTAGTTTCCTACGTCAGTATTAACTGTATCAGGTTCACGGGTATGATCTCAGCACAAAGCACCCCGACTAATAACGGGGTTCAGTCTATCTATTTTGCTAAGGAAGGGCAAGGGATTTATCAAGATCACATCAACGATAGCTTGTTGAAAACTAAGCGTATGGGAAAATAAGATGAAAGTGTGTATGGCTGGGGTACTAGGATTCGAACCTAGGGATGCCGAGATCAAAACCCGGTGCCTTACCGCTTGGCGATACCCCAATAGAATATTAATAAGAAATGAGAGTTTGAAAATAGTATGGCTGGGGTACTAGGATTCGAACCTAGGGATGCCGAGATCAAAACCCGGTGCCTTACCGCTTGGCGATACCCCAACAACTATGTTGATATCAATGAAATAAATGGTGCGGGACGAGGGACTTGAACCCACACACCTCGCGGCGCCGGAACCTAAATCCGGTGCGTCTACCAATTTCGCCAGTCCCGCAACTATGGTGGCTATGACGGGATTCGAACCTGTGACCCCAACATTATGAGTGTTGTGCTCTAACCAACTGAGCTACATAGCCATTCATTTGCATTATCTCATTGACTTTGCGCGGCGTATTATGCGGATATTGCTTTTGCTCGTCAACTCTTTTTTTATGAAAAAAACTATTTTTGGCGCATTCGAATAGAGATTAAGCAAATCGTATTAGTTTTGTTCATTGCAGGCAGATAACTGACCTTATTTTAGAGGAGATTCAAAGCGGTAAGGTTGTTTTTAGTTAATTAAAAATCAATGTTTTTCTCAAAATGTGATCTGACGCATATTTTTTCCTATATGACGGTGCTATTATGTGAATGACAAAAAATAACCCTGATCAGATAAGGAGTCGATTATGTACAAACATGTATTAGTTGCAGTAGATCTTTCAGAAGAAAGTCCGGTTCTTTTGAAAAAAGCCGTTGGTGTTGCACGGCGGCATGATGCGAAATTATCCATCATCCATGTAGATGTGAACTTTTCGGATCTTTATACAGGTTTGATCGATGTCAATATGGTCTCCATGCAGGATCGGATTTCCAGCGAAACTCAACAAACATTGTTGCAATTAGCTGAACAAGCAGGGTATCCGGTGAGTGAGAAATTAAGTGGGAGTGGTGATTTAGGGCAAGTTCTATCAGATGCGATTGAACAATATGATGTGGATTTGCTTGTGACCGGACATCACCAAGATTTTTGGAGTAAGTTGATGTCTTCAACTCGTCAAGTGATGAACTCCATTAAGATTGATATGCTTGTTGTTCCTCTTCGTGAAGAATAATTGTTAAAGCTCACCTGTTATTAAAGGCAGAAAAAAATAACCGCACTTCACGAAGTTAGAGCGTAAGTGCGGTTTTGTTTTCTTCATTTTTAAGAAAAGAGAAATGGTTTCGTAAAAAGTTTTTCTATAAATATAAAAAATATGCAAGAATAGGAAGTTACGCAGTAATTTGTAAATAGTTAAGTAAAGACGTTAAAGTTTAAGGCTTATAAATGAAAACAACAGCACAAATTCGACAAGCATATCTGGATTTCTTTCATAGTAAAGGACATCAGGTTGTAGAAAGCAGTTCTCTCGTTCCGGATAATGATCCGACATTATTATTTACCAACGCCGGGATGAACCAATTTAAAAATGTTTTTTTAGGATTAGAAAAACGCCCTTATACCCGAGCAACCACTGCACAACGTTGTGTGCGTGCCGGGGGGAAACATAACGATTTAGAAAATGTGGGCTATACCGCAAGGCACCATACTTTCTTTGAAATGTTAGGAAACTTCAGTTTCGGTGATTATTTTAAACAAGATGCGATTCATTACGGTTGGGAGTTTTTAACCTCTCCACAGTGGTTAGGGTTACCGAAAGAAAAATTATGGGTGACCGTGTACGAAACCGATGATGAAGCCTATAACATTTGGCATAAAGAAATCGGTATTCCGGCAGAACGCATTATTCGTATCGGTGACAATAAAGGTGCGCCTTATGCTTCGGATAACTTCTGGCAAATGGGTGATACCGGCCCTTGTGGTCCTTGTACGGAGATTTTCTACGATCATGGTGATCATATTTGGGGGGGGCCTCCGGGATCTCCTGAAGAGGATGGTGACCGTTATATTGAAATCTGGAACATCGTGTTCATGCAATTTAACCGCCATGCTGACGGCACAATGGAGAAACTTCCAAAACCATCCGTGGATACCGGTATGGGCTTGGAACGAATCAGTGCGGTATTGCAACACGTCAACTCCAACTATGATATTGATATTTTTAAAACCTTAATTGCCAAAGTGGCAGAGTTAACCGGTGAGAAAGATTTAGCCAATAAATCATTGCGTGTTATTGCCGACCATATTCGTTCTTGCGCTTATTTAATTGCTGACGGTGTCGTGCCTTCCAATGAAGGTCGTGGTTATGTGCTTCGCCGTATTATTCGTCGTGCCGTACGTCATGGGCATTTACTCGGTGCAACAGAAGCATTCTTCTACAAACTCGTCCCAACACTGATTGATGTGATGGCAGAAGCGGGTAAAGAAGTGAAAAAACATCAAGCGACAGTGGAAAAATTCTTGCGCTTGGAAGAAGAACAATTTGCTCGCACCTTAGAGCGGGGTTTGACCTTGTTGGATGAAGCGTTGGCCAACGTAAAAGAGAATATCTTGTCCGGTGAAGTGGCGTTCAAGTTATATGATACCTATGGTTTTCCACTGGATTTAACTGCAGATGTTTGCCGTGAGCGTGGTATTGCGATTGATGAAGCAGGTTTCGAGCGTGAAATGGAATTGCAACGCGTTCGCGCACAATCGGCAAGCCAATTCGGCATGGACTATAACAGTGTAATCCGTGTTGACGGGACAACCCGTTTTGAAGGGTATACCGAGTCAGAAACACTGGCAAAAGTGACCGCACTTTTCCATGAGGGAAATCCAGTGGAATCGATTTCAGCAGGTCAAAGTGCCGTAGTTATTTTAGATAATACGCCGTTCTATGCAGAATCCGGTGGACAAATTGGAGATATCGGTCGTTTAGAAGGCAATGGTTTTTGTTTTGACGTAAAAGACACTCAAAAATATGGTCAGGTATTTGGTCATATTGGTGAACTCACACAAGGGAGTTTATCTGTTGGGCAGTCTGTAAATGCAGTGGTTGACGATGTTCGCCGTCAACGCATTTCGTTAAATCACTCCGCAACACACTTGTTGCATGCTGCATTACGTCAAGTATTAGGTGAACATGTCGCGCAAAAAGGTTCACTTGTTTCCGATACGTTATTACGTTTTGACTTTGCTCAACATGAAGCAATTAGCAAAGCACAGTTAGCTGAAGTTGAACGTATTGTGAACCAGCAAGTGAGAGCAAATAATCCAATCCAAACCGACATTATGGAGTTGGAAGCCGCAAAAGCAAAAGGTGCGATGGCGTTATTCGGCGAGAAGTATTCCGAACAAGTTCGTGTCTTAACGATGGGTGATTTCTCTATTGAGTTGTGTGGTGGTATTCATGCAAAACGCACGGGAGATATCGGATTATTTAAAATCGTCACAGAAACCGCTGTAGCAGCAGGTATTCGCCGAATTGAAGCGATTACCGGCGAAACGGCGATTGAATGGTTACAACATCAACAAACTTTATTGAATCAAAGCGCCGAATTACTGAAATCGGACGTGAATTCCGTTACGGATAAGATTTCTCTGTTGCAAGATAAATGTAAGAAAGTTGAGAAAGAGTTACAAACATTAAAAGAAAAAGCTGCACTTCAGGCCGGTAATGACTTAGCGCAAAGTGCGGTCGAAATTA
Source organism: Aggregatibacter sp. 2125159857 (assembly GCF_017798005.1). Lineage (NCBI taxonomy): Bacteria > Pseudomonadati > Pseudomonadota > Gammaproteobacteria > Pasteurellales > Pasteurellaceae > Aggregatibacter > Aggregatibacter sp. 2125159857. The sequence continues at coordinate 1,894,259 of NZ_CP072548.1, read as the reverse complement.
ATGGTGTTTCTGTGATTGTGCAGCAACTTGATGGTATTGAAGCGAAGTCTTTACGCGCAATGGTTGATAGCCTGAAAAATCAATTAGGCTCTGCCGTCGTGGTGTTTGCTTCCGCATTGGATGAAAAAGTTAACTTAATTGTTGGCGTAACTCAGGATCTAACAGCCAAAGTGAAAGCCGGTGAGCTTGTGAATTTAATGGCTCAACAAGTTGGTGGTAAAGGCGGTGGTCGACCTGATATGGCGATGGCTGGCGGTACTGAACCGCAAAATATCAACAAAGCATTATCTGTTTGCTCTGATTGGTTAAAAGCAAATTTATAATCTTTGTTTCCTGTTAATTAATCGTCGGCACTTATGATGTCATAAGTGCCAAAGTACAAAGTATTGTTTAATGTTTTATAGGGATGTTGGAAGCAAAATAGGGAAGTTGGAAATAAACTATAAAAGGTGAGGAGTTTATATGCTGATCTTAACCCGTAAAGTTGGCGAGAGCTTGCTCATCGGCGATGATGTTTCTATCACGATTCTTAATATACGAGGCAACCAAGTAAAAATTGGCGTACAAGCCCCGAAGGATGTTTCTGTTCATAGAGAAGAAATTTACCAGCGTATTCATCAAACTAAGGATGAAAACAAAGTATCGTAAATTTTATTTTATGAGCAGTTGAAGTAAGTCGGTTATAAGTCAATTGACTTACCAAAGGCGTGTAATGCCTATGTTTGTTCAAGTGAACTTTATAGGATATTGTTTATCGTATAGGTCGTGTATATGGGTGGCTTTTTAGGCTCAAAATTGTTGTCGTTGCCGGTGATGTTCGTTTAACGAGTGAAGAACTAAAAAATACGGTAACAAATGGATTATTGAATTCCGGTGTTAATGTAATTGATTTTGGTGAAACGGGGACAGAGGACGTCTATTTTGCTACATCATTTTGAAAAACAATGGCGGTATTAAACTGACTATAAACAACAATCCGACAATGATATCGGACTTAATCGTCATGCGTTAATCGTAGTGTGGATGTATTCCTTTCATAAGGTAAATTAACACTCAACTTGCAAACGAAAGATACGCTTTATTTCGCCAGTAGAAATTCATAAAAAACTTACCGCACTTTTTTGAAGTGGAAAGGTGCGGTCTTTTTATATTAAGGAAAATAAATATGAAAGCAATTATTCCTGTGGCCGGCTTAGGCACACGTATGTTGCCTGCAACAAAGGCAATTCCAAAGGAAATGTTAACGCTGGTGGATAAACCACTTATTCAGTATGTTGTTAATGAATGTGTTGCTGCAGGTATTAAAGAAATTGTATTGGTTACTCACTCTTCTAAAAATGCTATCGAAAACCATTTTGATACCTCTTTCGAGTTGGAAACGATGTTAGAAAAACGGGTAAAACGCCAGCTCTTGGAAGAAGTCCGTTCTATTGTGCCAAAAGATGTCACCATTATGCATGTTCGCCAAGGGAATGCAAAAGGCTTGGGGCATGCGGTATTATGTGGTCGTCCGTTAGTCGGAGATGAGTCTTTTGCGGTGATCTTGCCTGATGTGTTATTGGCGGAATTTTCAGCTAATCAGAAAAAAGAAAACCTCGCGGCCATGTTAAAACGCTTTAATCAAACCAAAGCCAGTCAAATTATGGTCAGCCCTGTTGCACTGGAGGCTGTAAGTAGCTACGGTATTGCTGACTGTGGCGGCGTTGAAATTCCACCGGGTGAAAGTGCAAAAATTAATAGCATTGTGGAAAAACCGAGTGTTGATGATGCGCCATCTAACTTAGCGGTCGTGGGGCGTTATGTTTTCTCTGCAGCAATTTGGGATTTACTGGAAAAAACGCCGGTTGGCGTTGGTGATGAAATTCAATTAACCGATGCGATTGATATGTTAATTGAAAAAGAAACGGTGGAAGCGTTCCATATGACCGGCATTTCCTATGATTGCGGCGATAAAATTGGGTATATGAAAGCCTTCGTAGAATATGGCTTACATCACAATAAACTGGGTGATGAGTTTAAATCTTACTTAAAAGCATTGACTTCATCATTTCAATAAGCCGTCTTGTTTCGTCTAAATTGATTTATCCTGAAGATACTTAACCCAATCTGATGCCCGTTGTCAATTAAGCATCAGATTGGGTTTTGTTATTTGTCGTAGCAGAATTTACTTCGCCGAGCCAAAGAGGAATACTTAAGGTGACGGCCAGTCCACCTAACCGACTTCGATTTGCCCAAACACGTCCATGATGACTTTTAATGGTATGTGCAACAATGGATAACCCTAAACCGGTTCCGCCGGTGGTTCGTGTTCTTGCTTCATCTACTCGATAAAAGGGTTTGAAAATTTTCTCGTATTCTTCTGCGGGTAATCCGGCACCATCATCTTCTGTGAGAATCACTAATTCGTGGTTTTCAATATAGAAATGAATCACGATCTTGGAAGAAGTGTACTTTAAGGCATTTCTAATCACATTTTCGACCGCACTTTGAAGGAGTTCGAGATTGCCGTTGATGCGATAATTCTCCGAATGGAAAATATAGAGATTGCTAAGAAACAGAATCTTTTTCTGTTCGGCTTCAAACTCCGCATCTTCTAGTATGCCTTCCCATAAAGCAGCGATTTCAAAAATTTCTCTACCTAAATGGCTATTGAGTTGTTGTCTTGATAATTGTAATAAGTCATTGATCATTTTATCTAAGCGTTGGGCTTCCGTATCAATGCGCTGGATATTTTCATTTTCGCCTAATCGTCTTCTCAATAAAGCAGTTGCAAGCTGTAAGCGCGTTAATGGTGTTCGTAATTCATGTGATATCGAGGAAAGTAATGTGCGCTGGTTATTTAAAACGTCTTCCAATGATTGTGTCATTCGATTAAAACTTTGTCCAACTTGACGTAATTCCAGTAGTCCTTTCTTCTCTAAGTTTTTATCGATGGTTAAATGTCCCATTGCAACGGCATTTGCGGCTTGCTGTAAATTGCGTATCGGACCGCCGATACTTTGTGAAAGCCACCACAATAGAGGCGAGGAAATCAGAATGACTAAAATAATCAGAAAAATAGGACGTTCGAAAATATAAGTGAGGATTTCTTTTTGTGCACTAATTCGATTAATAAAAAAGCATTGATACGTTGCGTCTTGTTCGCCTAGTTTAATCGGAAAAGGGCCTACGATTTGGGAATTGCCATAAATCCGCTTTAACGGTTTTACTTGAACAGGGTTATTGAACATGAATTGTCTAATGGCTTTTTCTTCGTCCGGTAACATGCCTAGAAGTTGACCGCTATGAGAGACTAATATCGGGTGATCACTAAAAAATTCAGCTGGAAAGATAATATCGCCATTGAGTAATTTTGAAAATTGATCATGCTGAATGGCGGATTCAATTTTATTCTCATATCGATGAATTTCATTTTCTTTTAAATTGGAATAAACATGTGCATCAAAATAGGGAAGAAGAAAAATGAAAAGTAACAAGATAAATAAGGTCAGCCAGAAAAAGAGAAAGATCCGGATAGTCAGAGAATTAAATGTAAACTTTTGCTTTTGCATAATTTTAAAATGAAAAAAGGCTATATCAATATAGCCTTAGAGGATTTATTGTTTTTCAGTGATTAATAAATACCCACGCCCCCTTAAGGTCTTCATCCATTGTAAGCCATCTGAACGGGGAGGTAATTTTTTGCGTAAATTAGACATATGCATGTCAATTGAGCGGTCAAATGAAGCCAGTTTTTTTCCAAGCACTTCAACGCTTAAGACTTCTTTAGGCACAATGATACCGGGATTTTTAATCAAGTGGAGCAGCAAGGCAAACTCTGTTCCGGTGAGCTCTAAATCCTGATCACCGGCGAGCACTTGTTGTCTTCCCGGATATAACGTAATACCGGCAAATTCAATTTTCTCAACATCAGTCTGTGTCGCCATTTTATTGGCTTGATCGACGCGTCTTAAGATCGCTTTAATTCGTGCGATCAACTCACGATCATTAAAAGGCTTAGGAAGATAGTCATCCGCACCAAGTTCTAGTCCCACAATGCGATCAATTTCATCGCCACGCGCGGTTAGCATAATCACCGGCGTCGAAAAGTTTTTTCTGATTTGTTGTAGGGTTTCGATGCCGTTTAGAACAGGCATCATGACATCGAGCAATACTAAGTCGTAGGTTCTATCAAGTGCTGTTAGCGCCTCTCTACCGTTGCGTACGACATTAACTTCAAACCCTTCCAATTCTAATAATTGCGATAAAAGATCCGTTAATTCTGCATCGTCATCAACAAGTAAAATTTTTGCCATAACAATCCCCTGATTCATGGTTTATTGCGAATTATTTTTTGCCGAATTGCCACCAACGTTTTTGCGGCGCTTCAGGCGCATTAATAATTGTGTTATTTGGGGCCGCTTGCTCTTCATTCGGTAATGGTTTATCTAAATCAAAGTGGCTCACGGTGCCTTTTTGATCGAAATTAACTACTAACGTATGTTGCTCCGGCGTTTCGTAGGCTTTTTGTTGTAAGAAAACATAGTACCAAGTATTGCTACTGTATGGATCAACTAACACCGGCGTGCCTAGTAAATATTGAACTTGTTGAGTTGTCATACCGGTTTTGAGTTGTGCTACGCTGGAGGCTTGTAAGTAATTGCCTTGTGGCACATCAATACGATAGACCACTTTGTTAATTCTGGAACAAGCGGTCACGCTCAATGCAAAAATTAATGTAGTGACAATAAATTTGAATTGCATTTTTGCCTTTTATCCTCTGTAAATAATGAAAAATGATGATACCGAAAGTTTAATTAATTGCCAAATTAATTCTCTTCTTTTAGCCGGCGTTGTAATTGATCTCGCAAGTTTGGCGGCAATCCTTTAATCGTCAACGTATCGGTAGTTTCATCCCAAAGAATGCGTTGATTTAATAATTCCGCATCAAAACTGATGGTGATGCCTTTGCCTGAGCCGGAAAATTTGGTTAACGATTTAAGTGCGGTGCGAATTGGTGGAATACTGTCTTCCAATCCATAGTTTTGTTCTTGTGTGAATGCAACAAAAGGTTGCTGATTGAGTGTTGGTAACGTATCGGAAAGTTCCGTCAACGTAATTTCCTCACCGCTATTTATTTGACCTTTACAGTATTCAAACACCTGCTTTTTCACAGCTTGGGTTTGCTCCGAATTGAGTTCGCCTTGTACGCAGTAATCACTCACCGCTTGTAATAAGCATTGGTTTTGTACTTGTGGATTGAGCCCTTCTTCTGCGCCTAAGAAATCCATAAAAAAATCGGCGATCTTGCGTCCTACGCGTCCTTTAATAAAGGTGAGATAACGATTGGAATTGGCATTGAGTTGTAAATCCGTCAAATTAATACGAGCAGCAATGTCAAATTGCGTAATATCGAGATATTCTGTGCGTTGAATTTCCAGCTGATCGTTGACTAACATACTGACACGACTGTCCAACAGCGCAATAAATAAGTAATCGGTCGCCAAGAAATTATATTGGCATAACACTAACGTACCGTTGTCGGCAAAGTGATATTTCCCCAATTCGGCAAGCAATAAATGGGTTGCTTCGTGGCTGAAGGGCAGAAAATCCAGTTCATTTTCCAACAATCGGTTAAGGCATTGGGCAAACACCGAAGATTCTTGAAACACTCCGTATGCTTTGGCTTTATTTTGATAACCCTGATGTAATTGCAACATCATTTGCTCTACTTCAGGGGTGATGGTTAATAATTGTTCACGCAGAACACAGCTTAATGGTGGCAGATTGTCGCCTTCCGGCTCTGCCTTGATAATTTGATGAAGAATAATTTGTTTAACTGTAATGCTCATAAAATCACCTTAAAAAACGCCTGCTATTATAACCGCACTTTTTAACAGAACTAACAAAATATGTTAGGATTAGCCCAATTATCGGTTAATATACGTAACGCTTTACATTAATTGGCTAATCAAACATGGCAATTCAATCAAAATATCAAGATAAACAAATAGATGCAATTTTAAACGACATGATCGCAGTGCTTGAAAAACACCAAGCGCCATTGGATTTATCCTTAATTGTTTTAGGCAATATGACCACCAATTTGCTCACCGGCAGTTTGGGCAAGCAACAGCAAAAGGTGCTGGCACAAGCCTTTTCTGAGGCACTACTCAATTCCATTAACACAGCGAAATAATTGGCAATGTGGAAATTCAACAGCAGACAATATCGTGAAGAAACCTCACAGAAGATTTCGTGGGGGCACTGGTTTGCTTTTTTTAATATTCTTTGGGCAATTTTTATCGGTGCCCGCTATGCGTTTATTATTGATTGGCCGGATACACTCTTTGGCAAAATTTACTTTTTCATCAGCTTATTAGGGCACTTTAGTTTTATTGTTTTCGCCTTTTATTTGTTGGTGATCTTCCCCCTCAGTTTTATTGTGAAAAACCACCGCACTTTTCGTGGACTCACGGTCATTCTTGCCACAATCGGCAATACATTATTATTAGTCGATACGGAAGTTTTTGTGCGGTTTAACCTGCATTTATCTTCCCTTGTTTGGAATTTGTTGGTGAATCCGGAAAACGGCGAATTATCGCGTAACTGGCAACTGTTCTTTACGCCGATGCCGTTGATTCTATTAGTGCAAATGTTGTTTTCTCGCTGGTCTTGGCAAAAGCTGCGTAGTTTGGAACGACAAAAATGGTTAAGAGGCGTTGGCGTCTTTTTTGTTTGCACTTTTATTGCCACCCATCTGATTTATGCGTGGGCGGATGCTTATTTATATCGTCCGATTACGATGCAACGTTCCAATTTCCCGCTGTCTTATCCGATGACAGCGCGCTCTTTCTTGGAAAAACATGGTTTTATCAATAAGCAAGAATATTCCCAACGCCTCGAACAAGAAGGGCGTTTAGATGCATTAGCGATTAACTACCCGAGAAACCCATTGCTTTTTGAGGCACCGCAAGAAAAGACCAATGTGCTGCTGATTACGGTTTCCGGCTTACGTTATGATGCCGTTGATATGGAAACTATGCCGAATTTGGCGGCGTTTGCACAACATTCCACGCAATTTACCAACCATTACAGTAGCGGCAATAATAACAATGCCGGTTTAACCGGGTTATTTTATGGATTGAACGCGAGCTATACCGACAGCCTGCTCAGCAATAAAACCCCTTCCGTTTTGGTTGAACGCGTTGCCCAACAGCAATATATGCAAGGCTTATTTTCTGCGAATAAATTTGATAACGCGATTTTCCGTCGTGCGATTTATCCGAAAGCAAAATTAACCGGTGATAATAGCAACCCAGTTGCGGTGCAGTCTTTTAAACGCTGGTTGGATTCCGCTAAACAACAGGAAAAACCGTTTTGGGGATATTTGAGTTTAAATATTGAACCCAATTTGGCGCAAGATAAGTATCAACAACAGCTTGGCAAACTGGATGAACTCTTAGGTCAACTCTTGCCGGAATTAGATTTGCCGAACACGATTGTGCTGATTACCGCAGAGCATGGGTATCGTTTCAACACGTTGACAGAAAAAGAAGAAATCAATGATTTCTCTCGTGACGAAGTGCAAGTACCGATGATTGTGCACTGGCAGGATTTGCCGGCGACAAAAATCACCAAATTAACTGCCCATGTAGATTTATTGCCGGCGTTGATGAAACACGTTTTCAACGTAAAAAATCCGATCAGGGATTATGCGCAAGGGCGTGATTTATTCGATTTAAAACAAGCCACAGATTGGGTCTTAGTTTCCAATTATCGTTGGAATGTGATTATTCTGCCGGATGGCACGCAATATCATATTGATGCGCGTGGAAACTATCAAAAATATGACCGCACTTATCAGAAGATTTCATCAGAAAGACCGCCGTTAGGTTTGTTCTTAGAAGTGTTCAATAAAGAGCGATCATTTTTAGAAAAATGATTGAAAATGTGCCTGACTAATAGCCAGAATCAATTATATTTTTGTGCCGCCGGGTTTTATACTAGCGCGCAATTTCATTAGGACAAATACGATGTTATTAATTAAAAATCTGCGAATTTTTTATAACATTATCTGTTATTTCAATGCATTGTCATTGAACGCCTGCCTATTTTCAATTAATACAAAATCCTCTTCTATGAGGATTTTTTTCTATTTGCTCCCTGCCTATCCGTTACATTTACTTATGGAGTCACTATGACGAAAAGTCACGTTCGTAGTTTTAAAACTTATATTCGCGATGAAATTATTAAAAAAGGCGGCTGGGTGAATGCGCATGCGCATGCGGATCGTGCCTTTACCATGACACCGGAAAAAATTGGCATTTATCAAAGCTGTAATTTGCAACAAAAATGGGATTTGGTGGATGAGGTTAAACGTACCTCTTCGGTGGATGACTACTATGCCCGTTTTTGTCAATCAATTGAATTGATGATTTCCCAAGGGGTGACGGCTTTCGGGACGTTTGTGGACATTGACCCGGTGTGTGAAGATCGTGCGATTATCGCCGCCCACAAGGCACGTGAAGTCTATAAACATGACATCGTCTTGAAATTTGCGAACCAAACTTTAAAAGGCGTGATTGAACCCACTGCGCGCAAGTGGTTTGACATAGGCTCTGAGATGGTGGATATGATTGGTGGCTTGCCATACCGTGATGAGTTGGATTATGGACGTGGTTTGGAAGCCATGGATATTTTGTTGGATACCGCCAAATCACGCGGCATTATGTGTCATGTTCACGTGGATCAATTTAATTCACCGACAGAAATTGAAACGGAGCAGTTGTGTGATAAAACTATTGAACACGGTATGCAAGGACGCGTGGTCGCTATTCACGGCATCTCCATTGGATCGCATTCCAAAGAATATCGTTATCGTCTCTATGAAAAAATGCGCCAAGCACAAATGATGATGATTGCTTGCCCGATGGCATGGATTGACAGTAATCGTAAGGAAGAACTCATGCCGTTCCACAATGCGTTAACCCCAGCCGATGAAATGATTCCGGAAGGGATTACGGTGGCGATTGGTACGGATAATATTTGTGACTACATGGTGCCGTTGTGTGAAGGGGATATGTGGCAGGAATTGAGCTTATTGGCCGCCGGTTGTCGTTTCCCGGACTTAGACGCCATGGTGAATATCGCCAGTATCAACGGCCGTAAAGTCTTAGGCATTGATTAATCAAATAAAATACCGAGCCATCATGCTCGGTATTTTGTTTTTAAAGTGCGGTCGTTTTTTGAAATGTTTTTAATCTGTATGTTCACTCAAAAAACCACCACTTTGGTGTTGCCATAATTTGGCATAGAATCGTAGCGTGCAACTTGTTGCACGAAATCATGAATGCCCGAAAGAGTTAAATAACGTTCTGTGCGTAATTTGGTCGTGCATCAAGATGCACGCTACGAACGCAATCACGAATTACACATCGAGGTTAATGTTAATCATTTGTGCAATAAAATACCGAGCCATAATGCTCGGTATTTTGTTTTTAAAGTGCGGTCGTTTTTTTAAATGTTTTTAATCCGTATGTCCACTCAAGAAGCCACCACTTTGGTGTTGCCATAATTTGGCATAGAATCGTAGCGTGCAACTTGTTGCACGAAATCATGAATGCCCGAAAGCGTTAAATAACGTTCCGTGCGTAATTTGGTCGTGCATCAAGATGCACGCTACGAACAAAATCACGAATTACACATCAAGGTTCATGTTAATAATCATTTGTGCAATAAAATACCGAGCCATCATGCTCGGTATTTTGTTTTTAAAGTGCGGTCATTTTTTTAAATGTTTTTAATCCGTATGCCCACTCAAGAAGCCACCGCTTTGGTGCTGCCATAATTTGGCATAAAGACCGTTTTGTGCGAGTAATTCGGCATGCGTGCCTTGCTCTACAATTTGTCCGCGATCCAACACAATCAGACGATCCATCGCGGCAATCGTGGATAAACGGTGCGCGATGGCGATAACGGTTTTGTTTTCCATCATTTTATCCAAACTTTCTTGGATTGCCGCTTCCACTTCAGAATCCAGCGCGCTGGTGGCTTCATCCAATAACAAAATTGGCGCATCTTTTAACATCACGCGGGCGATGGCGATACGTTGGCGTTGTCCGCCGGAGAGTTTCACGCCACGTTCACCAACGTGCGCATCATATCCCTTGCGTCCCTGTGCATCGCTTAAAAACGGAATAAAATCCGCCGCTTCGGCACGTGTGGCGGCATCCAACATTTCCTGCTCGGTGGCACTTGGTCTGCCGTACACGATGTTATCACGCACGGAACGGTGCAATAAGGAGGTATCTTGCGTCACCAAGCCAATTTGACTACGCAGGCTTTCTTGGCTGACATCTAACACGTTTTGTCCATCAATGGTAATGGAGCCATGCTGGGCCTCATAGAAACGTAATAATAAATTCACAATGGTAGATTTACCCGCGCCGGAACGTCCAATCAACCCCACTTTTTCACCCGGTTTAATGGTTAAATTAAAATGGCTCAACAAAGGTTTTGCCGGATCATAGGCAAAACTGAGGTCGTTAAATTTAATCTCTCCACGCGTGACATTTAACGGTGGGCAATTCGGTTTATCCAAAATAGTCTGCGGCTTGGTCAGCGTATTCATACCGTCATTTACCGTACCGATATTTTCAAACAAGCGTGCCGATTCCCACATAATCCAACGGGACAACCCATGAACACGCAACGCCATGGCGGTGGACGTGGCAATGGCACCGACACCGACCAGCCCTTGTTGCCATAGCAGAACACCAATGATCGCGGTACTTAGAATCAGCACGACATTATTGATGTAAGTTAAGCTGTCTAGCGAGGTTGCCAAACGCATTTGAGCATGCACCGTGACCATAAATTCCTCCATAGAACGTTTAGCATAACTTGCTTCTCGATCACCATGGGAAAAGAGTTTCACCGTAGCAATATTGGAATAGGCATCGGTGATTCGCCCCGTCATTAATGAACGGGCATCTGCCTGACGTTCGGCAGTTTTGGCAAGACGAGGAATTAACAAACGCAAAATAGTGATAAACAGCACAATCCAAACGAAGAAAGGCACAAGGAACCAACTATCTAATGAAGCCAACACCAAGCCTGAGGTGACAAAATACACTACCACATAAACCAACATATCGGCGATGGTCAGCACCGTATCACGCACCGCTAAAGCTGTCTGCATAACTTTGGCAGATACCCTACCGGCAAATTCGTCTTGGTAAAAACTTAAACTTTGTCCCAACATCAGACGATGGAAATTCCAGCGCAAACGCATCGGGAACACGCCTTGTAAAGTTTGTAAACGCACTGCAGAGGCTAAAAATAACCACATAATGCTAAAGACTAACAAGCCGCCCATCCCCATGAGTAAATGGCCTTTTTCCTGCCATAAGGTTACTGGAGTATAAGCCCCCAACCAATCCACCAACAAGCCCATGAATTGGAACAACATGGCTTCCATCACACCGTTGCCGATCGTCAGCACCGCTAACAGCAAAATCCAACCTTTCATGCCTTCGATGCTCGACCAAATAAAGCGGAACAACCCTTTATCCGGCGTTTTCGGCGATTGGTCGGGATAGGGGTTCAAGCGATGCTCAAACCAACTAAAAATTTTATTTAACATGTCCTCTTTCCTTAAAAACAAAGGGCAACCACGCTGTTGCCTATATGGAATACATTATAGCGTAAAACCTCCACATCGCCTAAACCTGTTCGGCCTTTCGATATTGACTTGGGGTCATGCCATACAGTGCTTTAAAGGCTTTGCTAAAATGCGCTTCCGATTGATAGCCCACCTCCAATGCCACCGACAAAATATTTTTTTGTGTTTTATTTAACAATAATGCCGCTTCTTGCAAACGCAGTTGCGTTAAGAATTTGCCCGGTGCCATACCGATTTTTTGCTGAAATACCCGCATGAAATTCGCCCGTGACATCGCAGCCAACGCTGCCAAGGCATCCATATTCCACGCCTGTTGCGGCGCATTAAATAACTGTTCTAATACCTTGCCTAAGCGCTTGTCTTGTAACCCGGCAAATAATCCGCAATGAAGCAGATTGGCTTGTAGTCCGTGGCGCAAAATATAAATAAACAACACAGTAACTAAGGCATCCATCAGCGATTTTGCACCGCTTTGATGATTATCCGCCTCCTGTTGCATTAAGCGAATCAGCGGTTGCACCGGTGTGTCATTGAGCGATAAATGCAAATATTCCGGTAACGAATCAATAAGCAGGGAGGGTTTGCTGTAATAAAACAAACCGCAGAACATTTTCAAATCTGCCGAATTCTGCCCAATGCTATACACTTTAAACAACGTAGAGCGGTTATCTTGGGCATGAGGCACATTATTTTCCGACAAATTCTGTGCCTGTCCGGCAATTAAGTGCGGTCGATTTTGCGGGAGAAAAAAGATATCGCCCGCTTGCAAATGAATTTGTTTTTTATCTAACGTGAGCCAGCATTCGCCCTGTTCAATCAAGTGAAATGCACCCACATATTGATTTTCGGCGATATTCGGTTGAATTTGCCACTGTCCTTGAAACAGGCAGCGAATATTCACTTCACCGCTCACCTGTGCCAGCTGAATAAGTTTATCTAAACAGTCCATAATGAGATTTTACGAATAAAAGTTAAGACGAATGAGCAAGTATGATAGACGAATTTGCCTATAATTTGTTGCGAAATTTAAATGGATTCCAACCTAAATTAAGGAGAAAAATCATGTTTGCAGATTGGAAAAATGATGTTGCCCACGTAAAAAAATCATTCGGCGAATTAGGTAAAAAACATCCGAAAATGTTACAAGCCTACGGTGCACTAGGCGCAGCCGCAGCAGAAGGCAATGTTTTAGATGTGAAAACCCGTGAATTAATCGCCCTTGCCGTAGCTGTGACCACCCGTTGCGAAAGCTGTATCGGTGTACACGCTGCCGAAGCGGTAAAAGCCGGTGCAACTGAAGAAGAAGTGGCTGCCGCATTAGCGATGTCTATCGCATTAAATGCAGGTGCGGCTTACACCTATTCTTTACGCGCATTAGAAGCTTATAATACGCAAAAAGACTAAGCATTTATTAGGAACTTTATATGATTGGCACCCTTCCGTTAAGGGTGCCATTTTTTTAGAGAGACAGACGCTGATCGTCTGATAAATTGTGTTGCAACATCAATTTAAACACGTTCGTTAATTTAAACACATTCGTTGTTTAATATGATTTGCACTATTTCACTTTCGCCTTAATGGCTTCTGCAACCAATTCCGCTTCTGTTCCCAGAATGACTTGTAAACCATCATTACCTAGTTTCACGTTGCCTTTAGACCCGAGCGATTTTAATTGTTCTTCGTTGATCTTATTGCGATCCACTAAAGTTAAACGTAAACGAGTGATACAAGCGTCAATTGTTTTAAAGTTATCCGCACCGCCTAAAGCGTCAATAAATTTGACCGCTCTTTCTTCGCGTGATTGGTTGGTGGCAGGTTGTGCTGTGGCAGACTCTTCTGTGTTTTCCGTGCGACCGATGGTTTTTAAGTTGAAGGCTTGGATAGCAAAACGGAAAACAACGTAGTAAATGGTGAAGAAGACTAAGCCTTGTACCAATAACATGTACCAGTCAACGGCTAATGGGTTGCGTGAAGATAACACCATATCCACTAAACCTGCGCTGAAGCCGAAGCCCGCAATCCAGTGCATGCTCGCTGCGATAAACACGGAAATACCGGTTAATAATGCGTGTAATACATAAAGAATTGGTGCGACGAACATGAAGGAGAATTCAAGTGGTTCAGTGATACCGGTGAAGAAAGAAGCAAATGCACCCGCTAACATGATAGACGCCACTTTCACTTTTTGGCTTGGTTTTGCACATTGGTAAATCGCTAATGCCGCACCCGGTAAACCGAACATCATGACCGGGAAGAAACCTGCTTGATACATACCGGTCACACCCACAGTGGCAGTGCCTTCAGCGATGGATTTTGCACCACCTAAGAAGTTAGGAATATCGTTAATGCCGGCAACGTCAAACCAGAATACAGAGTTTAACGCGTGGTGTAAGCCAACCGGAATTAATAGACGGTTGAAGAAACCGTAAATACCCGCACCCACAGCACCTAAATCTTTAATGGATTCACCGAAAGAAACTAATGCGTTGAAGATATAAGGCCATACATAAAGCAGAATGAAAGAGAGCGCAATCATGGCGAAAGAGACCACGATTGGAACTAAACGTTTTCCACTGAAGAAGGACAGGGCTTTTGGCAACTCTACTTGATAGAAACGGTTGTAAAGTTCAGCAGAAAGCACACCGATTAAGATCCCGATAAATTGGTTATTGATTTTACCGAAAGCGGCAGGCACTTGGCTTGGATCAAGATGTTGTAATTGTGCCACGCCACCCGGTGCGAGTAGAGTGGTCACCACATAGTAACCTACCAAACCGGAAAGGGCGGCTGAACCGTGTTTGTCTTTAGATAACCCGAACGCCACGCCCACGGCAAATAATAAGCCCATGTTGTCGATGATGGCAGCCCCGGATTTGATGAGCAAGGCGGCAAGTTGGCTATTCGCCCCCCAACCGTCAGGGTCTAGCCAATAGCCGATCCCCATTAGTACGGCGGCGGCCGGCAATACTGCCACCGGCACCATTAAGGCTTGCCCGATTTTTTGGGCATAACTGAGAATACTCATAAGAACTCCTTTAATTTTTTGATTCATAAAATAATTTTTAAGGTCTGCGTAGCATAGCGCGAGAGGATTTCGCTTTTCAAATGAAAACTTTCGTATTTGTGAGAGCTATCACGAATCTGTTGGCACGATGCTTAACTTAAAAACAAAATAACGGATCAAGCACGCTTAATCCGTTAATTTGAAACCAAAAGAAGATTATTCTACTTTTAATTGTTTGCCGTCATAGCTCATGCTTTGAACAGAGGTTAAGGCTTTGCCGCCGTCTGTTTCACCGCCAATGAGCAATACTTTGTTGTCATAAGACACGGCAACACCGTAACCGATGCCTGCCGGCAATTCGCCAATGATGTTCCATTTGCCGTTGTTTAACGTATAAATATCTTTATGCCATGCTTTGCTTAAGCCTTGGTGAGCGTGAAGTTTTCCTTCTTTAAATTGTTTTACGGACCCCGGGAAGTTTGCACCACCGGTAACTAAGTAATGACCGTGGCTGTAACCTGCCATCGCCCCCGCTAAACCATCTTGGCTTTGACCTTTTGGCGCCGGTAAATCAGGCAAGTTTTTCCATTGCACGCCTTTGTTAGTGAATGTACCGGCGTGAGTTTCTGCCGTACGCAAGCCCGGTTTGATTTCACCGTTCACGACAACTAAATCATCACCTTGAATGGTAAATGCCGCACCGGCACGACCGGAGAAGGGTACACGACCTTCGTTGCGCCATTTATTGGTCGACGGTTCATAGCTTAACAATTCGGTGGTGAAGAAGTAATCTTCCGGACGTTGTTCAAAATACGCTTTGGTGATTTCATCTTTTTTCGCTTTGTCTTCCCCAGCCGCAACAGTGTCTTGGAAGAAACCATTGAAAATAGACAAGTTAGAACCGCCCACGATATACACTTTATCACCGTGAGAAGCGCCGCTGGAACCGATTAAACCACGTGGTGAGCGGGTGGGTAATTTGCTCCAAGTGTTATCGGTCGGATCATAGCTGTAGGCATCGTTGACGAATTGTAATTCGCCTTTTTCATTTTTTTGTAATCCGCCGAAGACATACAACTTGCCGTCAACAGCCGCAGCTACCGGTTGGTTACGGTCACCGCCCGGGAATGCGGCGATTTCTTTCCATTGGGCGTTCGGGGTTTTTAAATCTAATGCATAGAATTTATCGCCGCCTGTACCTAAGCCGACATAAACGGTATCGCCAATTAACGCACCGGCACCGCTTTTAATGCCCACCGGTAAATCAGGGTAAGCGGTAGCGTGTGCGGTTACCGCAAAAGTGGTTGCCGCCAAGAAGAGGGTGGCGAATGTTGTTTTTTGAAATCTCATAATAAACCTCGTTTGGAGTGATTTGGGCTATTCGTCAACGGCAGAATAGGTCTTTTATGTGTAGGTAAGAAAGTGCGGTTCAAATTTACTGCATTTTGCAACCGCACTTTTAGTGTCCTAAGGTATTAACAAATTCGGAATGAATGTGATGATACTTGGGAAGATGGTGATTAACACCAAGGTCACGAAAATCGGGATTAAGAACGGCAACACACCTTTCGTCACGGTGGACACGGACATGTTACCCACACGTGCGACCACGAATAACGCCATTCCCATCGGTGGGGTTAAGATGCCGATCATCATGTTCAAGGTTGTCATAACGCCGAAGAATACTAAGTCAATACCAAATTGCATCGCGATTGGAATCAGCATTGGTAACACTAAGAATTGTAGCGCCAACGCATCAATGAACATACCGAGGAACAATAACAAGGCATTGATCATCACCAGTACCATTAGAGGCGAATCCGCCACCGCAACGAAGACATCGGCAATACGCATTGCCACTTGTTCGCGGGCGATCATATCGCCAAAGAAGGTGACGGTCATAATCATTAATGCAACAACACCGGTAATGGACATTGCTTCCACGCAGCTGTTGAAGAGCATTTTCAAGGTTAATTCTTTATACACGAATTTACCGATAACCACAGAATAGGCAGCTGCAACCACTGCAGATTCTGTCGGGCTGAATAAACCGGAGAAGATACCGCCGATAATCAATATTGGGGTTAAAATTGCCCAGAATGCTCTTTTGAATGACGTGCAAAGTTCTTCACGGGTCGCTTTTGGTGTTCTTGGATAGCCACGTTTTTTGGAGACGTAGTAGTTCATTGCCATGAGAGCGATGGTAACTAATATCCCCGGTACGAAGCCGGCAATAAAGAGTTTTGCAATGGATTCGTTCGCGATAACACCGTAAATGATCATGGCAATACTTGGCGGAACCAATGGACCGATGATACAAGAGGCTGCAGTGATACCGCCGCAGATGTCATCATCATAACCTGCATCACGCATGGCTTTGATTTCTAATTGACCTAATCCACCTGCATCGGCAAGTGCAGAACCGGACATCCCGGAGAATAACAAGCTGGCACCGATATTAACGTGTCCCATACCGCCGGTGTAGTGGCCCAGTAAGGCTTTGGCGAAGTTAAAGATACGTTCGGTGATACCGCCGGTGTTCATTAGAATGCCGGTGAGAATATAGAACGGCACGGCAAGGAGCGGGAAGCTATTTAAACTCATGGTGAGTTTGTCAGAAGCCGCATTGACCACATTCCAACGAGTCATGGAGAAGTAGAGTAGGGTAGTGATAAATAATGACCAACCTACCGGTACGCCCAAGAACATGATGACTAACCAGAAGAGCAATGCCACATAGACTGCATTGGAGCCAAATTTGACATATTCGGTTACGCGTAGGGCTTTGTACCAGTCAGGGGCAAGGAATAAAATGCCTAATAAAACGACCGCACTTACGATAAAGAAGGTTGCCGGTAAATAACTTTTGTTTTGTTTGAAGTTGTCTGCTTGCGCTTGGAAGAAGCGAACGAGCATTAATACGGCAATAATGGGTAAGGAAGCATAAATCCATTTTTCAGAAATACCGCCTAAGGCATCAATTGGGAAATTCGCCCCTAAATAGGTTTTGATACCAAAGTGGATAAAGAAAATCACCCCAAGGAAAATCACGATTTGTACGAATGTATTGGTGATTTTTTTGACTGCCGGTGGCATTAAGTTAGTCAAGAAGTCGATATAAACGTGCTCTTGTTTTCTGACGGCAACGCTAATGCCGAGCATACCGACATAAACGAATAGCAATTTGGCAAGTTCTTCACTCCAGATTAATGGAGAATGAAAGGCTTGTCTGAACAGAATTTGTAAAACAAGAATGCAGAATATCACGAGGAATAACGCCCCCCCGATCCATTCTTCGAGTTTATTAAAGATTTTCATATTCAACTCCGTTGAATAATAAAGGAGAGAAAAGCGTGCCTGCCGAAACAGGCACACGAATAAGCGTATTATTTGCTGATAGCTTGAATTTGTTTGAGGGCTTCTTCGCCTTTTGTACCGGTTTGTTTTACAAAGTCAGCATAGAAAGGTTTCATGGCTTCTTTGAATGGCGCAAGATCCGGATGGGTCACGGTGACACCTTGTTTTTCAAAGAAAGTGACTAAGTCTTTTTCACCGTCAACGAATAATTTGGTGTGGTATTCTGCGGCTTTTTGTGCTGCATCACGAACAACTTTTTGTAAGTCAGCCGGTAAGTCTGCAAAGGTTTCGTTACTTACAAGATAAAGTTGGTCGTTCAAAATGTGGTTGGTGATTGCCAAGTATTTCTGCACTTCATAGAATTTTTGTGCTTGAACCGTTGCCAACGGGTTTTCTTGACCGTCAACGGAGTTGGTTTGTAACGCTAAATACACTTCGGAGAATGCCATTGGTGTTGGGGATGCACCCACATATTTTGCGTACGCCAAGTTAGTTGCCGCGTTTGGTACGCGTAATTTTAAGCCCTTCATGTCAGCAATGCTGTTGATGGCACGGTTAGAGGTGGTTTGACGGGTACCGTTATAGGCTTGGGATAATAATGTTAAGCCTAAATCTTTGTTCATTTTTTGGATTAAGTCTTTACCAAATGCGGTGTCAAATAAGGCTTTTTGTGCCACGCTGTAGTCACTGATGACGTAAGGTAACGCAAATACCGCGGCTTCAGGATAGAACAATTGGAAACGGGCGGATTCCGCAAACGTGAAGTCTAACGCACCGTCTTTGAGTTGTTTTAACATGGCGCGGTCATCACCTAATTGAGAGCTTGGATAAAGCGAAATGTCAATTTTGCCGTTAGACTTTTCTTTCACTTCTTTGGCAAACATTTCAGCGGCTTTGTATTCATTAGATGATGTGCCGGCGTTCATACCGAATTTTAAATCGTACTCTGCGGCGTGAGCAGCGGAAGTGACACCTAGTGCAATGGCGGTGGCAAGAAAAAGTTTAGCGAGTTTCATAAGTTACACTCCTGTCATGGTCAGTTAATTGAGGTTAAACACCTGGTTAGATTACAACTTGATTCCATTCTAAAGTAAAAAAATCATTTTCAAATAGATTCTGAAGTTTTATTTCAGAAATGAGAGGTAGATCACATCATTGGAAAAACACTTCAAAAAGATATTTTAAAATGAAGTGTTGTTATCATATAATGCCTAACGACAAGAATGACTGCCAAATGCAGCCGCAAATTAAGAGGAGTTTTTATGTCATTCACTCAACACAAATTATCCCACCAAGCGGTTTTTGCCAAAATTCAAAATGGCTTGATTGCGTCCTGCCAACCGGTTGATGATGGCCCGATGGATAAGCCGGAAATCGTTGCCGCGATGGCGCAGGCTTCTGTTATCGGTGGGGCGGCTGGACTGCGTATTGAAGGCGTGGACAACTTGAAAGCAACGCGTCCAACAGTCAATGTGCCGATTATCGGTATTGTAAAACGCGATTTGCCGGATAGCCCGGTGCGTATCACGCCGTTTTTACAAGACATTGAAGATTTAGCGCATGCCGGTGCGGATATTATTGCCGTGGATGGTACCCATCGTCCGCGTCCTGTTGACATTGAAAGTGCGGTCAAAAAAATTCATGAAATGGGCTGCCTTGCCATGGCGGATTGCTCCAACTTAGAAGAAGGGCTGTATTGCCAAAAACTCGGCTTTGATATTGTGGGCAGCACCATGTCAGGCTACACAGGTGGTGCTGTACCGGATGAACCGGACTATCAATTAGTGAAAGATTTAAAAGCCGCCGGCTGCAAAGTGATGGCAGAAGGCCGTTACAACACGCCGGAATTGGCGAGAAAAGCCATTGAAATCGGCGCGGATTTTGTGACTGTCGGTTCAGCCTTAACGCGTTTAGAACATATTGTGAGCTGGTTCTCAAGTGCGGTTAATTCTGCAAATAAATAATTAAGAGGGGAAACATGATGCGTTGCTTAGCCTTAGATATTGGTGGAACGAAAATCGCCTCAGCCATTGTGTCAGGGAACCAAGTGACACAACGACAACAAATCCACACACCACAAGAAAATGTGGTGGAGGCAATGCATCAAACGCTCGCACAATTACTTTCGGATTATGCGGGGCAATTTGATTATGTTGCGGTTGCCTCCACAGGCATCATCAATAAAGGAATATTGACCGCACTTAATCCGAAAAATTTAGGCGGACTGGCTTATTTCCCTTTAAAACAAAGCATTTCTCAGCATACATCAAAGCCCGTGTATTTATTGAACGATGCGCAGGCTGCCACTTATGCGGAATATCAACTGCAAGATAAAAATAACCTTCAAAACTTTGCTTTTATTACCGTCTCTACCGGCGTAGGTGGCGGGTTAGTTTTAAACCACCAATTACTCACCGAACCGAATGGTGTTGCCGGCCATATTGGGCATACCCTTGCGGATCCAAATGGCCCTGTATGCGGCTGTGGTCGCATCGGTTGCGTCGAAGCCATTGCCTCAGGACGCGCCATAGAAGCGGTTTCCAAACAATGGGACGATCCTTGCGATCCAAAAGAAGTCTTTGCCCGTTTTAGAAAAACGGATGAAAAAGCCACCGCACTTGTGTCTCGTTCAGCAAAAGCGATTGCCAATTTAGTGGCAGATTTAGTGATTGGTATGGACGTGCAACAGGTGGTGATTGGCGGTAGCGTTGGGTTGGCGGAAGGCTATTTGCCTTTGGTGAAACAGCATTTGGCGCAAATGCCGGAAATTTATCGTTGTCCGCTGGAGGCTGCACAATTAGGGCAAGATGCCGGACTGATCGGCGCAGCGGCATGGGCATTGACGCAATGGCATGATTAGGCATCGTTATGGTTAGAAATGGAAATGTACTCAATTCGATTAGCTCGCTTTATCAAAGCCTGACTAAAACAGAGAAAAAAATTGCCGATGTCATCACGCAATCGCCGAATGTTGTTACGCAATATTCGTTAGCCCAACTTGCTGAACGTTTAGATGTCGGTGAAGCGACGCTGGTGCGTTTTTGTCGCACGTTAGGATTTAAAGGATTTAGCGATTTTAAACTGGCATTTTCTATTGATCTTGCAAAAACGCAAGAAGGTCGGGATGACACCGTGCTGGAAACCCAAATCTTGCCAAGCGATGATTCACAGACAATCGCACATAAGTTGCAATCTGCAATTAATGCCGTGATGGATGAAACCATTAATTTGTTAGATTTTCACCAATTAGAAGTGGTGGTTGAAGCGATCCGCAGTGCCAATAAAGTCTTTCTCTTTGGGGTAGGATCTTCCGGTGTAACGGCAGAAGAAGCCAAGAACAAATTGATGCGTATCGGTATGCAAGTGGATGCCAGCGGCAACAACCACTTTATGTATATGCAGGTGGCATTGCTAAGAAAAAATGATGTTGCCATTGGTATTAGCCATTCCGGCTATTCGCAAGAAACCGCGCATGCGTTAAAAATTGCCAAAGAGAATGGTGCAACCACCGTAGCGTTGACCCACAGTATGCGCTCGCCTTTGACTGAACATGCCGATTTCGTGTTGGTCAACGGCAATAAACAAGGCAAGTTACAAGGAGATTCTATCGGAACTAAAACCGCCCAATTATTCGTTCTTGATTTAATTTATGCGTTGTTGGTGCAAGCGGAGCAAGATAAAGCGATCAAGACAAAAGAGAAAACCCTTAATGTGATTTTAGAACAACGTATTAAATACTAAACAGGAGATAACAATGCGTGATTTAAAAGGTATTTTCAGTGCGTTATTAGTGTCATTTAACGAAGATGGCTCTATTAATGAAAAAGGCTTACGCCAAATTATTCGCCACAATATCGACAAAATGAAAGTCAATGGTTTGTATGTCGGCGGATCTACCGGTGAAAACTTCATGCTTTCTACCGAAGAGAAAAAACAAATCTTCCGTATTGCAAAAGATGAAGCGAAAGACCAAGTGGCGTTAATCGCCCAAGTGGGGAGCGTGAATTTACACGAAGCGGTGGAATTAGGTAAATATGCCACTGAATTAGGCTATGACTGCCTTTCTGCGGTAACACCGTTCTACTACAAATTCAGCTTCCCTGAAATCAAACACTACTATGACACCATTATTGCGGAAACCGGTAATAACATGATCGTTTACTCCATTCCGTTCTTAACCGGTGTCAACATGGGCGTTGAACAATTCGGCGAACTTTATAAAAACCCGAAAGTGCTTGGTGTGAAATTCACCGCAGGTGATTTCTATTTATTAGAACGTTTACAAAAAGCGTATCCAAACCACTTAATTTGGGCGGGCTTCGATGAAATGATGTTGCCGGCGGTGGCTTTAGGTGTGGATGGTGCTATCGGCAGTACATTCAACGTGAACGGTGTTCGTGCAAGACAAATCTTTGACTTGACCAAACAAGGCAAACTGGCTGAAGCACGTGAAATCCAACATGTGACCAACGATTTAATCGAAGGTATCTTAGCGAATGGTTTGTATTTAACCATCAAAGAATTGTTGAAATTGGAAGGTGTGGATGCCGGCTATTGTCGTGAACCCATGACGGCAAAAGCGACCGAAGCACAATTAGCCAAAGCAAAAGAATTAAAAGCGAAATATCTCTAATTTAATGGAAAAAGAGACCGCACTTTTCTGGTGTAGGGACAGGCTTTATGCCTGTCCTAAATTCTCTTTATGACATAAATGGGACAGGCATAACGCCTGTTCCTACAAAATGATTGTAAAGCGCGGTCACAATAAAGGAAGTTTATTATGCGCCTCATCCCTCTACATAACGAACAACAAGTTAGCCGTTGGGCAGCACGTCATATTGTTGACAGAATCAATCGTTTTAATCCCACCGAAGAACGCCCGTTTGTATTGGGTTTACCTACCGGCGGAACACCACTTAAAACTTACCAAGAGCTGATCCGCTTAAACCAAGCCGGTGAAGTGAGTTTTAAACATGTGGTCACATTTAACATGGATGAATATGTGGGGCTTCCGAAAGAACATCCGGAAAGCTATCACAGCTTCATGCACAACAATTTTTTCAACCACATTGATATTCAGCCGCAAAACATCAATATTTTAGACGGCAATACGGACGATCATGATGCAGAGTGTCGCCGTTACGAAGAAAAAATCAAATCCTACGGCAAAATTCATTTATTTATGGGCGGCGTTGGCGTAGATGGACATATTGCCTTCAACGAACCGGCTTCTTCGTTGAGCTCCCGTACTCGTATTAAAACCTTAACACCGGATACGATCATCGCCAATTCCCGCTTTTTTGATAATGATGTCAATAAAGTGCCGAAATATGCCTTAACCATTGGTGTCGGCACCTTGTTAGACGCAGAAGAAGTGATGATTTTAGCCACCGGTCATGGGAAAGCGTTAGCCGTACAAGCCGCTGTTGAAGGAGCAGTAAACCACATGTGGACGGTGAGCGCCTTGCAACTTCATCGCCATTTTGTATTGGTGTGTGATGAGCCGGCATTGCAAGAACTGAAAGTAAAAACCGTGAAATATTTCACCGACTTGGAAAGTCACGCTATTCACAGCGTGTTGTAATGTTTAGCGCAAAAGTGCGGTGAATTTTTAGATTATTTTTTTAAGGTACGATAATGAAATATGCATTAATTAATTGTGTTATTTACACAAAATACGAAATCCTACGGGATTATGCCGTGGTGATTAACGGTGAAACCATTGAAGCCGTGATTCCACAAAGCGAATTGGAAAGTGGCATTAAGACCCTTGATTTACAAGGACATAACCTCACTGCCGGTTTTATTGACTTGCAATTAAACGGTTGTGGTGGCGTGATGTTCAACGACCAAACCAGTGTAGAAACCTTAGAAATCATGCAAGCGACTAACCTGAAATCCGGCTGTACCAGCTTCTTGCCAACCTTTATTACGGCGCCGGATGAGGGAATTAAAAGTGCGGTGAAAATTATGCGTGAATATTTGAATAAGCATAAAAACCAAGCACTGGGTTTGCATATTGAAGGGCCGTATTTGAGCGTAGAGAAAAAAGGCGTACACCGTCCGGAATATATCCGTGAAATTTCACCTGAAATGAAAGATTTCTTGTGTGAAAACGCCGATGTGATCACGAAACTCACTATTGCTGCGGAAAACCCGACCATCAACTACACGCCTGATTTTGTGAAAAGTGGCATCGTGGTGTCAGTCGGTCACTCTAATGCGACCTATGACGTGGCAAAAGCGGCTTTCCGTAAAGGTGCGACTTTCGCAACGCACTTACACAATGCGATGTCACCGGTCAGTTCCGGTCGCGCCATGGGCGTGGTGGGCGCCGTGTTGGATTCTGATGTTTACACCGGCATTATCGTGGATGGCGTGCATGTGAATTTCGGTAATGTGCGTTTGGATAAAAAAATCAAAGGTGACAAACTTTGTATCGTTACTGATTCTCTCGCGGCTGCCGGTGCAGGCCCTGAATTAGAAACGTTCACCTTCGTAGGTAAAACCATTTATGTGAAAGAGGGACGTTGCTATGACGGTAACGGCACGATCGCAGGTGCTTCTATCACCATGATGGAATCCATCAAAAATGCGGTGGAATATGTTGAGATTCCACTTGCCGAAGCGATTCGTATGAGTAACCTTTATCCGGCACGCGCCATCGGTGTCGATGACCGTTTGGGTTCCGTTGAAGCCGGCAAAGTCGCTAACCTTGCCGTCTTTACGAATGATTACCACGTCGTTGGTACTGTCGTGAACGGCGAGTGGAAAGCGAATTAATCAGGTATGAGCTTGTTGTCTAATGGGTAGGACAGCGTTTTATAAATAACGCCCTGTGCGATTTCGATACTCGCCAAGCTCACCACGTTTCTTTTTGATGGCGCGCGTTTCCTAACGCGTGCCTTTTTATATCAACGAGTTATCGGCACACGCTATGAAGCGTGCGCCATCAAATGCCCTGAAAATAAAGAATTGTAGCGTGCAACTTGTTGCACGAAATTATGAATGTCCGAAAAGGGTTGAATAACGTTCCTTGCGTGGTCTGGTCGTGCAACAAGTTGCACGCTACGTACGAAATCGTCCGAAAGGGTTGAATAACGTTCCTTGTGTGGTTTGGTCGTGCAACAAGTTGCACGCTACGCACGAAATCGTGAATGTCCGAAAGGGTTGAATAACGTTCCTTGCGTGGTCTGGTCGTGCAACAAGTTGCACGCTACGTACGAAATCATGAATGCCCGAAAGGGTTGAATAACGTTCCTTGCGTGGTTTGGTCGTGCATCAAGATGCACGCTACGTACGAAATATCAACAGGTTATCGGCACACGCTGTGAAGCGTGCACCATCAAATGCGAGCTAGTGGCGAGTTTATTTGTGCCTATAAAACAAAAGTGCGGTGGATTTTCCAAGTGTTTTTAACACCTCAAAAATCCACCGCACTTTTTTATTTTTCTTTTAATGACAACGGCTACTAAGATTGTTTGACGTTGGCACCGTAATGGTTGGAATAATGGCAATGTTTGGTGAAGTGCAGTTGTTGCATTTCATTTTCGCCATTTGATTGATCACTAATCTGCCTAAAGTTTCGATATGTGCAGAGGAGGCGTTCAGTGCCGGAATGTATTGATAACTTTCACCGCCGTTAGAGATGAAATAGTCTTTATTTTCCTCAGCAATTTCTTCCAGGGTTTCTAAACAATCCACGGCAAAGCCGGGGCAAATCACCGCCACTTTCTTAATGCCCTGTGCTGCAGCATTCGACAAAAACTCATCGGTATAAGGCTGTAACCATTCTTCTTTACCAAAACGGGATTGGAAGGTTAAACCCCATTGTTTTTCATTTAAGCCTAACCCTTGTGCCACCGCGGCCGCCGTTTGTTGGCAATGTGTGCGGTAGTAATCGCCGGTGTTTTCATAACGTAACGGAATGCCATGAAAGGAAAACAATAAAAACTCATCCGCCTTTAATCTTGCTTTACAAGAATCAATCAGCGCGGAAATATAGTTTTGGTTGAGCGGATAGGAATGAATAAAATCAAAGGGCACAATGCCACGTTGTTGTTTCAATGCTTCAGCAAAAGAGTCGAACACGGCGCCCGTTGTACTACTGCTGTATTGTGGATAGAGCGGGAGTACGATGATGTGCTCCACTTTTTTATCCATTAATTTTTGCACCGCACTTGGCATGGACGGATTGCCATAAGTCATACCGATTTCGATTTCCACATCCAGTTGCTGTTGTCGGAAAAAGTCGATTAAGCCTTGTTTTTGTTGTTCGGTGAACACCATTAACGGAGAACCTTGTTCGGTCCAAATGGAACGGTAATTTTTGGCGACGCGTTTAGAACGTAACGGCAAAATAATGGCTTTAAGTAACGGATACCATTTACAACGCGGCAAATCGACCACGCGGGGATCCGTTAAAAATTGCCATAAATAACGGGAAATATCCTTAGGACTTGGTGAGTCTGGCGTACCTAAATTGGCAAGAATGACGCCGATTTTTAAATTAGTCATGTGTGATAATAGAAAGAGTTAAACGTGAAACGCAGCACAGTTTATCTTGTGCATCTCGAATGTCAATTTGCCAAACCTGTACATTTTTACCTAAACGAATCGGGCTTGATTTAGCGCAAACATAGCCTTGTTTTACAGGACGTAAATGGCTTGCGTTAATTTCTAAACCAACCACAGATTGATTGGCTTCTACACAGCAAAAACCGGCAGTGGAAGCAACGGTTTCCGCAAGTGCCGCGGAAATGCCACCATGTAAAAATCCCATGGGTTGAGTAGTGCGGTGATCCACCGGCATACGGGCTTCCAGCCAATCATCGCCCTGTGCGATAAATTCAATGCCTAAATGTGCCACGGCACAATTTTGGCAGAAGTCATTCAGTTGTTGCAGCGTGAGGTGTTTCTTCCAAATGCTCATGGTGTCGTTATTTCAATAAAGTTAATAAGGCTTGTACAGGGTGTTTCGGCTGATAATGGGCGAAACGCTTTACTTGGCTGCGACAGGAATACCCGGTTGCTAAGCAGAAGTTCGGATCTTTATGTTGCAGCTTTTTCTCCCATGAGGCTTCATAAATGGCTTTCGACATTTCAATATGCTGGGTTTCGTGCCCGAAAGTGCCTGCCATGCCGCAACAGCCGACACTTTCAACCTGCAACTGCTGGTCGAAGGCAGCAAAAATGTGTTGCCATTCTTTGCCACTGTTTGGCATTGCAGTCGTTTCTGTGCAGTGTGGGAATAAATACCATTGATGCGGCTCAAAAGTGCGGTCGGTTTTTTCGGTGTTTTGTGCGGATAACAAGATACCATTATCCAGCTGTTGTTTAAGCCATTCATGAGCCGTCAGCACATGGAAATCTCCGCGCTCAGCACCAAGAATTTCTTTGTATTCGTCACGATACGACAACACAATAGCCGGATCCACACCCACCAAAGGTATACCCAGTTTTGCCATACGATTAAGGAACTCAGCCTGATTTTTTGCGGTTTTTGCAAAACGGGTTAAAAAGCCCTTAATGTGTTGTGCTTTGCCGTTGGGTTTAAATGGCAATACCACCGGCTTAAAGCCCAGTTTTTGGGTTAACGCCACAAAATCGGCAACGACTTTGGCATCATAATAAGAAGTGAAAGGGTCTTGTACGATAAGCAAAACACGTTGTTTTTCCACCGCACTTAAACTTTCTAATTGCTCTAATGAGGCGTTTTGATGACCAAGTTGAATGAGTTGTTGTTGCAGATTGGGTGTCGAGAGTAACGGTAAATCCGTCATGCCTAAACATTTTTCTGCCACTTTTTGGCTAAATTTAGTCGCTGTAAAATAATTAAAGAGCTTCGCTTGTTTTGCCATTAGCGGCGCAACGTATTCCACGTTGGACACTACGTAATCTTTGATTGGGCGCAGATAACGTTGGTGGTAAAAATGGAAGAATTTGGCGCGGAAGCTTGGTACGTCGATTTTAATCGGGCATTGGCTAGCGCAAGCTTTACACGCCAGACAAGTATCCATTGCCGCTTTCACTTCATGGGAAAAATCGTATTCGCCACGGCGTTTTTGATAGCTGTTTTGGATTTTATGCACAATATCCGTGAGTTTTACCGTGGACTGTTTGAAATCCAATTGCGCCGGGGTAACTTGCTCGTTCGCTAATAAACGCAACCATTCACGCACCATGGCAGCGCGGCCTTTCGGTGAAAAAACGCGATTTTTACTCACTTTCATTGACGGACACATGGTGCTGTGGACATCAAAGTTAAAGCATAGCCCGTTACCGTTACAATTCATGGCGCCGATAAATTCTTCTTTCATTTGAACGGGAATTTGGCGATCGAGGTCGGCTCGCATTGGCGATAAAATCGAATAAAGCTCTTGTTCGCTGTTTAATGGCGTGCAGATTTTACCTGGGTTGAGGCGATTTTGCGGGTCAAATAAGAATTTGATGTAACGTAATTCACGCCATAATTCGGGTGTAAAGAATTTTTCGCCGTATTGCGAGCGCATTCCTTTGCCATGTTCACCCCAAATTAAACCGCCGTATTTACGGGTGAGTTCTGCCACTTCGTCAGAAATCTGTTTGAATAATTTCACTTGCGCTAAATCGCATAAATCTAATGCCGGGCGAACGTGCAATACGCCTGCATCCACATGGCCGAACATACCGTATTGCAGATTATGGCTATCTAATAAAGCGCGAAACTCGGTAATGTAATCCGCCAGATTCTCCGGTGGCACACAAGTGTCTTCCACAAAAGGAATCGGTTTTGCCACGCCTTTGGCATTGCCAAGTAGCCCTACGGCTTTTTTCCGCATGGCGTAAATACGTTCAATGGACGGCAAATGATCGCAAACTTGATAGCCGATAATATGATCTTTGCCTTCAGCAATTTTTTGATCTAATTGTGCACATAACTGCGCCACTTGTTTTTCAATTAATGCCTGATTATTTCCGGCATATTCCACAATATTTAAGCCAAGAATCGGATGTTGTGCATCTTCTGTTAACAGTTCTTTGACGGAGTGCCAAATAATGTCTTGTTTAGCCAAATTCAGCACTTTGGAATCCACGGTTTCTACGGAAAGTGCATTGGCTTTGACCATAAAAGGTGCGTTGCGCAATGCCGCATCAAAAGAATTGTATTTAATGTTAATTAATGTGCGATGTTGTGGCAGCGGCATTAAATCCAACGTGGCTTCGCAAATAAAAGCAAGTGAGCCCTCTGAACCTGTGAGAATACGGGTTAAATTGAATTCGCTTAAATCATCGTTAAACACATTTTTTAAATCGTAACCGGTCAGAAAACGGTTCAATTGGGGTAAATCATTCAGGATTTGTGAGCGGTTATCTTTGCAACGTTGAAAAATCTCTTGATGGATTTTTTTCACATTGGCAGAGAGAGAGCTTTCTTCTGTATAGCGAAAAACGTCGTCAGATTTGACCGCACTTGTCTTTAAAATTTCGCCATTGATGAGTACGGCGCGTAAACCGAGCACGTGGTCGGAGGTTTTCCCGTATTGTAAAGATCCTTGCCCTGACGCATCCGTATTGATCATTCCCCCTAAGGTGGCGCGGTTACTGGTGGAGAGTTCCGGCGAGAAAAATAAACCGTGCGGCTTTAGAAATTGATTAAGCTGATCTTTCACCACGCCGGCTTGCACGCGCACCCAACGTTCTTTTACGTTGAGTTCTAAAATTTTCGTCATGTGGCGAGAGAGATCAACAATAATGTTGTTATTGATAGATTGCCCGTTCGTACCGGTGCCACCACCACGTGGTGTAAACGTCAGAGAAAGGTATTTTTCTTGTTGTGCGAGTTTTGTTAGACGAACCACATCGGCAATGCTTTTCGGAAATAAAATGGCTTGCGGAAGTTGTTGATAAACGCTGTTGTCGGTGGCGAGGCTGAGACGATCGGCATAACTTGAGGCAATGTCTCCTTCAAAATGTTGCAATCGTAGCGCATCTAAATAATCACTGACTAATGGAGAAAGTTGAGGGATATTCGTTAAGCGGGGTAGCATGTTGCACCACTCTTCAGTTAAGGTTAAAGACGTAAAAAGTTGTGAGAGTGTAACATATAAGCGAGGAGACTCGGCACGATATTTATCAGATAAAATTAGAAAAGTGATTAAAAATTGTCAGCAAAAAACGCTTTTTTGTTCAAAAAATAAGCAAAAAGGTGGCCGGTGATTTGATTTTCTATTTTTTAGGTAGGATAATACGCGCACTTTTGGACAGTCCTCCACATAGGATATGAATTTGCCAAAAGACAGAGTAGAGCAAATTTGCTCTATTGATGTAATATCTTTGCCTTGAGATGACTTTTTAGATCGAACAGGTTAAGATAGCAGGTAACACAATTCCTTTGTGTTGGTTTTCAGCTACATCAGCTGATACTTGTTTTAATTTAAATAGATGACTACATTTAAGAGGATCATCAAAATGAAAAAAACTGCAATCGCATTAGCTATCGCTGGTTTAGCAGCAGCAACTGTAGCACAAGCTGCACCACAAGCTAACACTTTCTATACTGGCGCAAAAGCCGGTTGGACTTCTTCTCACAACGGTTTCACCCAATTTCGTAATGCGGGTTATGATGTAAACCGTCACTCTGTGAACTACGGTGTATTTGGTGGTTACCAAATTACTGATAACTTCGCAGCAGAAGTTGGTTATGAATATTTCGGTGGTTCTAAACTAAAAGATCGCCAAGACAAAACTGAAGATAAACATACTGCACACGGTACTACTTTAGCACTTAAAGCAAGCTACCCTGTATTAGCAGATTTAGACGTTTATGGTCGTGTTGGTGCAGCGTTAATCCGTAGCGACTATAAAAAAACGCTTACAGATGGCTCTAAAGAGAAAGCTCACAACTTCAAAGTATCTCCGGTTTTAGCGGCAGGTGTTGAATATGCAATTCTTCCAGAATTAGCAGCACGTTTAGAATACCAATGGGTTGCTCGTGTAGGTAACAATGGTAAAGCTCAAGAGAAAAATGGTCCTGCACCACGTGAACGTGGTACAGAGTTCTCTCCGAACATGGGTACTGTTGCTTTAGGTTTATCTTACCGTTTCGGTCAAGGTCAAGCACCTATGCCGGCACCTGAAGCGAAAGTGGTAAACAAAACTTTCAACTTAAACTCTGATGTGACTTTCGCATTCGGCAAAGCTGACTTAAAACCACAAGCTCGTAACGTATTAGATGGTATCTACGGCGAAATCGCACAAGTTAACAACGCGAACGTTAAAGTTGCAGGTTACACAGACCGTATCGGTTCTGATGCTTACAACCAAAAATTATCTCAAAAACGTGCTGAAAGCGTTGCTAACTACTTAGTATCTAAAGGTGTTTCTCAACACGCTATTTCTGCAACCGGTTATGGTAAAGCAAACCCAGTTACTGGTAACAAATGTGACGCAGTTAAAGGCCGTAAAGCGCTTATCGCTTGTTTAGCTGATGACCGTCGTGTAGAAATCGCAGTTAGCGGTTCTAAATAATTGACTTTTTGTTAATTATTTTTAAATAGATAAAAAAGACCTAAACCTATGTTTAGGTCTTTTGTTTTTTAGCTAAGTTTAATGATTGTAAGGGAAAAAAATGAAAAAATGGCTTGTTCTGATTATTGTTGCCGTTATTGCGGCCATGACCTTAATTCCAAGTTATAACGGCTTGGTTGCCGCGGAAGAGCAAATTAATTCGGTGTGGGCAAATGTGGAATCGACTTATCAACGTCGTTCTGATTTGATTCCAAATTTAGTGAATACTGTGAAAGGTCAGGCAAACTTTGAAAAAGAAACCTTGACCGGTGTTGTTGAAGCGCGTGCGAAAGCCACGCAAACCAAAATCGATCCGTCTAATTTAACGGAAGATCAATTAACCCAATTCCAACAAAATCAAAATGCGGTGGGTTCTGCGTTGTCCCGCTTATTGGTCAGCGTAGAGAATTATCCTGAATTGCGTGCGAACGAAGGCTTTATGAACTTACAAGCGCAATTAGAAGGTACCGAAAATCGCATTAATGTTGCGCGTAATAAATTCAATGAAGCGGCACGTGAATACAACCAAAAAATTCGTACTTTCCCAACCAAAGTGGTTGCGATGATTTTTGGTTTCAAAGAAAAACCTTATTTCAAATCTGTTGCCGGTGCTGAAAACGCGCCGACAGTGAATTTTAACTAAACGGACAATAAGGTGGCGCGATGCCATTATTTGCAAAAATCCCGATAGATAAAAAACAGCTTGAGGCGGCAATCGCCCGCCTTGAGCGACAAACCTCCGCCGAGTTTCGGATTTTTATCGAACGAAAAATACCGTCAAAACCGACCGCACTTTCTGTTTATGAACGTGCGTTGGATGTTTTTTCACAACTGGAAATGCATCAAACGGCGGCGCGTAATGGCGTGTTGATTTATATTGCCTATGATGATCGTCAATGTGCGATTATCGGTGACGTCGGTATTCATCAGTATGTGGGCAATGATTTTTGGCAAACAGAATGTGCCCGCATGATTGCGCATTTTAAACAAAAGCAATATACAGAAGGTATTTTGGCTTCGATGCAGAAAATTGGTGAACACTTAATTCAGCATTTTCCGGTTCAACCGGACGATCAAAATGAACTGGATAACGAGGTGATCATTCATGATTAAACGCGTATTTAGTTTATTGAGCTTAAAAAGTGCGGTCATTTTTTTCTGCATTTTTATGGCGACGACTGTTTCTGCCGTCACCTTTCCTGATACCCCGAAACCTTTCCGTTATGTGAATGACTACACGAAAACGTTATCAGCAAAAGAGTTGGGCGCATTAGAAGCGAAGTTGGCAGCCTATGGCAAAGAAACCAGTTCGCAAATTGCAGTGGTGATTGTGCCGACGACCGGTGAATATGAGGTTTCTCAATATGCCTTTGAATTAGGCGATAAATGGGGAATCGGGCGGAAAAATCTGAATAACGGTGTGTTGTTACTCATTGCGAAAGAGGATCGCAAATTGTTTATTGCGGTGGGACAAGGGTTGCAAGGCGTGTTGACCGATGCGCTGGCTTCACAAATTATTCGCAACCAAATTCGCCCTTATTTCCGCAACGAGCAATATGCTCAAGGCATTGATAACGGCTTGGATTACATTATTGCTGCCACCAAAGGCGAATTTGTGGCACAAGCGGAAGAGGAAAAGGATTTCGGGGATGTTGTGCCCTTTATCATGCTCGCGCTGTTTATTTTGATTGTGGTGATAGCGGAGGTTAACAGTCGTCGCGCTTACGTCAGCCCAACGAATAACCATGTCTTGAATGAAATATTGCGCCAATCAATGTCAGATCGTCGTCGTAATGGCAGAGGCGGTGGCGGTTTCGGTGGCTTTGGTGGAGGCGGTTTTGGCGGTGGCTCCGGTGGCGGATTCGGCGGAGGCGGTTTTGACGGCGGTGGGGCTGGTGGTAGCTGGTAATACCCTTTTGGATTTATTGGTCGGGCACATTGTTTGTGATACAATGCGTGCGTTTTCTCTTCAATGCATATAAGGAACATTATGGAAACGTTAGATAAAATCAAAAAACAGATTAGCGAAAATCCGATTCTGATTTACATGAAAGGCTCGCCAAAATTCCCTTCTTGCGGTTTCTCTGCGCGTGCGGTGGAAGCGTTAATTAACTGTGGCGTGCCATTCGGTTATGTGGATATTTTGCAACATCCGGATATTCGTGCAGAGTTACCGGCTTACGCCAATTGGCCGACATTCCCACAATTATGGGTAGAAGGCGAACTTGTTGGTGGTTGTGATATCGTATTGGAAATGTATCAACAAGGTGAACTCAAAACCTTATTAGAAGAAGTCGCTGCAAGACATCCACAAGCGTAAAATGTTTTCTAAAAAAACCGCACTTTGCTTTTCCCAAGTGCGGTTTTTTTGTGAGTTAATTCTTTGTAAATTGTTTTAATAAAACGATGAAAAATCGAAATCTACTGGAAACCAGCCGCACTTTATGATATAAAGCATGGCGTTATTTTGCTGTTTAAAAGTAACGTTTATTTTTTAATCAATTTACTAAAACACACACATATCAGAAAGGCTAAATCGGGGTGCCAAACGGTCGATTGGCTGGATATGTGGAGGCTAAACCCCAAACAAAAGGAAAATTATTATGGCACAAGTTTCTATGCGCGATATGCTTCAAGCAGGCGTTCACTTCGGTCACCAAACTCGTTACTGGAATCCAAAAATGAAACCATTCATTTTCGGACCACGCAACGGTGTTCATATCATCAACCTTGAAAAAACCGTTCCAATGTTCAACGCAGCATTAGCTGAGTTAACCCGCATTGCGAGCAACAACGGTAAAGTATTATTTGTTGGTACTAAACGCGCAGCGACCGATGCCGTGCAAGCTGCCGCATTAGACTGTCAACAATATTATGTAAACCATCGTTGGTTAGGCGGTATGTTGACCAACTGGAAAACAGTTCGTCAATCCATCAAACGTTTAAAAGATTTAGAAACGCAATCTCAAGACGGTACTTTCGACAAATTAACCAAAAAAGAAGCGTTAATGCGTACCCGTGAGATGGAAAAACTTGAATTAAGCCTTGGCGGTATCAAAGAGATGGGCGGTCTTCCGGATGCATTATTTGTTATCGGTGCAGACCACGAACATATCGCAGTGAAAGAAGCAAACAACTTGGGTATTCCGGTATTTGCTATCGTTGATACTAACTCTAGCCCGGACGGCGTAGATTTCGTTATCCCAGGTAACGATGACGCAGCACGTGCAATTCAACTTTATCTTTCTTCTGCTGCTGCTGCGATCAAAGAAGGTCGTGGTAACGAAGCTGCGGTTGCTGAAGAATTAGCGCAAGCCGCAGAATAATTCAGGCGATTGCGATAAGGCGTAAGCCCTTATTAATCAGACGATTAATGAATAAGCAGGGGGCTAAATAGCTCCCTGTATTTTTTAGAGCTAAAAGTGCGGTCTTTTTCCACCGCACTTTAAACTGACAGAGGATTTTAAAATGGCTGAAATCACAGCATCATTAGTAAAAGAACTGCGTGAACGTACCGGCGCAGGTATGATGGAATGTAAAAAAGCATTAGTTGAAGCAAACGGCGACATCGAATTAGCCATCGACAACATGCGTAAATCCGGTCAAGCAAAAGCGGCGAAAAAAGCAGGCCGTGTTGCAGCTGAAGGTGTTATCCTTGCTCGCGTACAAAATGGTTTTGGTGTATTAGTTGAAATGAACTGTGAAACTGACTTCGTCGCAAAAGATGCCGGTTTCTTAGGTTTAGCTAACGAAGTG
Organism: Aggregatibacter sp. 2125159857; assembly: GCF_017798005.1. Classification (NCBI taxonomy): domain Bacteria; kingdom Pseudomonadati; phylum Pseudomonadota; class Gammaproteobacteria; order Pasteurellales; family Pasteurellaceae; genus Aggregatibacter; species Aggregatibacter sp. 2125159857. The sequence continues at coordinate 1,858,929 of NZ_CP072548.1, read as the reverse complement.
GCAGACTACGCAGCAGCACACAAAGGCGCAACTATCGAACAACTTCAAGCCCAATTTGAAGAAAAACGTGCAGCATTAGTGGCGAAAATCGGTGAAAACATGACCATCCGTCGTGTTGCTTACATCGAAGGCGATGTTGTCGGCTCTTACTTACACGGCGCGAAAATTGGTGTATTAGTGGCAGGTAAAGGCGCAGACGATGAATTGTTAAAACACATTGCAATGCACGTTGCAGCAAGCCGTCCAGACTACGTTAACCCAAGCGATGTTCCGGCTGATGTGGTTGAACATGAGCGTAACATCCAAGTGGATATCGCAATGCAATCCGGTAAACCACGTGAAATCGCAGAAAAAATGGTTGAAGGCCGCATGAAGAAATTCACTGGCGAAGTTTCTTTAACCGGTCAACCATTCGTGATGGATCCATCTAAATCCGTTGGCGATTTGTTAAAAGAAAAAGGTGCTGAAATCTCTAACTTCATCCGCTTAGAAGTGGGCGAAGGTATCGAGAAAGTAGAAACTGACTTCGCGGCAGAAGTTGCTGCTATGTCTAAAGCGTAATAGATAATTTAAGTCAAAAATCGCAATAACTCATCTGCGCCTAAACGTGGGATAAAACACCGACAAATTTAGGCGCAGATTTTTTATGAAAACGCTCTAATTCTTTCTGCCTCTTACAAAGCCTAAAGATCCGCATCGAAAATGCCGATAAGCGGAGAGTAAGAAAAAGCAGATTAAATTTCTTTAATCACTTCAGTAGATGCATTATTCATCACCGATTCCATGCCTTTTTGCGCGGCAGCCTGTGAGGAATAATATTGACTACGACCGATTTCTTGGTGATTCGCCGCTTTCAACACAAAATACGGTTGATCACTTTTTGTCATGCGAAACTCAAAATTTTTCTCATCTACGCCATTTTTTTGGACGGAAGCAATACCGTTTTGTGCAGCGGCTTTCGTTTTGTAAAGCTCACTGGTTAAGATCACTTGCCCGTTAGTAGCGATTAAATTGAACATAAATTGACCGTCTTTGGCTGTTTTTAATTCATAATGTCCTTGTGCCATGTACACCTCTTGTTAAGTTAATGTGTTTCGTTATCTAAAATTTCATCAAATAAACGCGACAATCGCGATTAAAAAGAAATTTTAGATAGGGCTAAATGTATAAAAAAAGCCTGTATATCGCAACAGCTAAGCGGAAGAATATGCTAAAATGTCGCCTTTATTTTAGGCAACGCAACGCTAAACGAGAATACATGATGGCAGGCATTTATCCCCTGAACGGGAGTCTTCAATATTACGCGTGGGGGGGTAACCAGTATCTTCCGGACTTCTTGCATATTACAAAAACGCAAGCGCATTATGCCGAATATTGGCTTGGCTCACACCCTTCTGCGCCATCACAGTTAATCACCGCCGATGGCGAACTGTCGTTACTGGATTTTTTACATCAAAATCCCACCGCACTTGGCCGCCAAAGCCGTCAATTATGGGGTAACAATTTGCCTTATTTACTGAAAATTTTAGACGTTGCGAATCCCCTTTCCATCCAGTTACACCCAACCAAAGAACAAGCTGAAATTGGCTTTGCGCAGGAAAATGCGGCAGGCATTGCGTTGAACGATCCCAAACGCACTTATAAAGATGATAACCACAAGCCGGAAATGATGATTGCGCTGTCCGATTTTTGGCTTTTACATGGTTTTAAAACCAAAGCCAAAATTCTCGAAACCCTACGCCAACGCCCGTCACTTACGGAACTGGCAACAAAATTGGCCTCACAGAGTTTAGCGGATTTTTATGCGGATATTATGTTGGCAAAACAGGAACAGCTGGCACAATGGCTGTTGCCGATCATTGATGCGCAACAAAAGGCTTACGAGCAAAACCAGCTTGCCATGCAAAATCCGGATTACTGGGTGCTTTACACATTACACGCCATGAAGATTTCCCGAGACCGGTTAGATGCCGGCTTAATGAGTTTCTACCTGTTCAATATTGTGAATTTGCAGGTTGGCGAAGGGATTTTCCAAGCCGCCGGCGTGCCGCACGCGTATTTACGCGGACAAAATATTGAACTAATGGCCTGTTCCGACAACGTGATCCGTGGCGGTTTAACGCCGAAACACGTTGATATCGAACAATTGCTGAAAATCATTGATTGTAGCGAAATCGTCCCTCAAATCATCGCGCCGGCACCTCAAAATCAGGTTTACATCTACCCGACGGCCATTGCCGATTTTGCTTTGAGCAATATGCCTTATGCTAAAAACACCGAAATTTCCGACCGCACTTTAAACGGCACGATTCTCTTAGTCATGGCAGGCGAAATGACATTGGAAGCCACACAACAAAAACTCACTTTAAAACAAGGACAAGCGGCGTTTATTGAAGCTGACACAGACTATCGCGTGCATGGCATGCAAGAAGGCTATGCCGTGCTGGCCGGATTACCGATTTAACATCGTTTTCATGAAAGAAATACTTAACAACGATTTTTATGACCTCTGATTACATCACAAAAATAGGAACAACAATGACTCAACAAACGTTTATTCCCGGCAAAGATGCCGCTCTTGAGGAAAGTATTGAAAAATTCCAGCAAAAACTGACCGCACTTGGCTTTAATATTGAAGAAGCCTCGTGGTTAAACCCGGTGCCGAACGTGTGGTCGGTACACATCCGTGATAAAGACTGCCCACAGTGTTTCTCTAACGGCAAAGGCGCCAGTAAGAAAGCCGCATTAGCATCAGCACTCGGCGAATATTTTGAACGTCTTTCCACTAACTATTTCTGGACGGATTTCTATTTAGGACAAGACATTGCCAATGGCGATTTTGTGCACTATCCGAACGAAAAATGGTTTCCGATTGAAGACGAGGCGTTGTTGCCACAAGGCATTTTAGACGATCGTTTATTCGAACATTTCGATCCAAATCAGGAGCTGACACCAGAACTTTTGGTAGATTTGCAATCAGGCAACTATGAGCGTGGCATTGTTGCTTTGCCTTATGTGCGTCAATCAGACCAGCAAACGGTTTATATTCCACAAAGCATTATTTCTAATCTCTACGTCTCCAACGGGATGTCCGCCGGCAACAGCCAATTTGAAGCGCGCGTGCAGGGATTATCGGAAGTGTTTGAGCGCTATGTGAAAAATAAAATCATCGCAGAAGCCATTAGTTTGCCATTAATTCCGCAAGAGGTGGTGGCTCGTTATCCATCGATTCAAGCCGCGATTGACAAGCTGGAACAGGAAGGCTTCCCGATTTTGGCATATGATGCTTCTCTTGGTGGCAAATACCCGGTGATTTGCGTCATTTTGCTTAACCCAACTAACGGCACTTGCTTTGCTTCTTTCGGAGCACATCCAAAATTCCAAGTGGCGTTAGAGCGCACCGTGACTGAACTCCTGCAAGGTCGTAGCTTAAAAGATTTGGATGTTTTTTCTCCGCCATCTTTCAACAATGACGATGTTGCCGAACACGCCAATTTGGAAACCCACTTTATTGATTCCAGCGGTTTAATTTCATGGGATTTATTCAAAGACACACCGGATTATGGGTTCGCCGATTGGAATTTTTCCGGCAAAGATACCCATGAAGAATACGACAATCTGATGGCGATTTTCCGTGCAGAAAAGAAAGACGTTTACATTATGGACTACAACCACTTAGGTGTTTATGCCTGTCGCATTATCGTGCCGGGCATGTCCGATATTTATCCGGCAGACGACTTAATTTACGCCAACAGCAACATGGGCATGGACTGGCGCGAAATCCTGTTGGATTTACCGCACTTCCACCACGACCAAGAAACCTACCAAGAATTATTGGATGAACTGGATGAGCAAGGCATTGACGATGCTACCCGCGTACGTGAATTTATCGGCATCGTGGCACCGAAAGCCAGTGGTTGGACAACTTTGCGCATTGGTGAATTAAAATCCATGCTTTATCTTGCCTTAGGCGACTTGGAAATGGCTCTAGATTGGGCGAACTGGACCTATAACATGAACAGTTCCGTGTTCACGGCAGAACGTGCTAACTATTATCGCTGCTTAATCAATAGTCTGGAATTGTTTATGGATAGCCAACGTGATCCGCAGCAATATCGCATGGTGTTCGAAAAAATGTATGGCAAAGACGCCGTGGCATTTGCGTGGAGCGCGATTCAAGGTGGCAATCCGTTCTATAACCTGCCTGCCAGTGATGAAACCCTTGCAAACTTTAGTGAACATCAAAAATTATTGGCGGCTTATGCGAAATTGCAAAAGGCAAAACGTGAAAATTGGCAGTAAAGTGCGGTGGGAAAATCTCGTGGATTGTGAACGTTGGCTTTGCTAAGGTTTTTTAATGCGATTTTAAAGGGCGAAGAGATTCGCCCTTTATTTATGGAAATGAGATTATTGAACCAGTAAATAGAAGTTACTGTCACCGCGAATAATATTTAAGGCGATGGCCGATGGCTTACTCTCTAAAATTTTGCGTAACTGACCTAAGTTTTCAACTTTTTGACGGTTAATCCCAATGATCACATCACCGGATTTCAATCCGCGTTGTTCCGCAAGGGAATTTGGTTTGATTTTGGTGATAGCAACACCTTTCACACCTTTTTCGTCATAGTTATTTAACTCTGCACCGTCTAACGCCGGTAATAATCCATTGGCACGTGTTTGCGTTTGGTCATCTGATTGAAGGGTCACTTTGGCGTTATTTGATTTACCGTCACGCAAATAAGTTAAATCAATTTCTTTGCCTGCACCGGACGTGGCAATTTTGGCACGCATTTCAGCAAAGCTGGAAATAGTTTGACCGTTTATTGCGGTAATCACATCACCGGCTTTGAGGCCGGCTTTATCGGCAGCAGAACCCGGCATCACTTCACTAATAAAAGCGCCTTTCTTCGCTTCAATATCAAACGCTTGTGCTAAATCTGCATTTAATTCGCCACCTTTAATACCAAGCATACCACGACGCACTTCGCCGAATTCAAGAATTTGTTGTACTAAATTATTGGCCATATTGCTTGGAATCGCAAAGGCAATACCGGCATTGCCGCCGCTTGGGGAAAGAATGGCGGTGTTGATGCCGATTAATTCACCGTTTAAGTTAATTAGCGGACCGCCGGAGTTACCACGGTTAACCGCTGCGTCTGTTTGAATGTAGTTTTCATAGGTGCCACTATCGGATCCCATGGAACGACCCAATGCGGATACAATGCCCGATGTCACGGTTTGACCTAAACCGAATGGGTTGCCGATAGCCACGGTGAAATCGCCTACGCGTAATTTGTCGGAATCCGCGAGTTTAAGTGCGGTCAGATTTTTAGGTTTTTCCACTTGAATGAGTGCCACATCAGACATTTCATCGGCACCGATGACTTTCGCTTTAAATTCACGACCGTCATGGAGCTGAACGGTAATTTTATCTGCATCTTTAATCACGTGATTATTGGTTAACACATAACCTTTTTCAGCGTTAATAATTGCGCCTGAGCCAAGGCCCTTAAAGTTGCGTGGTGCACGATCACGATCGAACATATCCGGACCAAAAAAGAATTTAAATTCTTCCGGAATGTCGTCATCCATTTGAGCGGCATTGCTTTTTTGTTTGCCTTCCACAGAAATGGACACCACCGAAGGCAACACTTTTTCTAACATAGGCGCCAAACTTGGCATGACTTGACCGGCGCTCACCTCTGTTGGGGTTTCTGCCACGCTCATCATCGGGGCAGTTAATACGCTTAATCCGAGTGCAATACTAGTTAAAACAAAATTGCGTTTTTTCATTCAATTTTCTCCAATTAAAAACAAATAACACGAAATCTCGTCGAGTTTCGGTAATGCTTATGACAAATAAATGGCTTGAATGTTCTGCAATTTTGGGAGCGAATAAATAAAAAAGTGCGGTAGAATTTATCGGCATTTAAAAACACCCGAAAAATCCACCGCACTTCTAGCGACATCAAAGATTACAGATCGAAATCGTCGAAATCTTTGGTGTCCACTTTGGAGTCAATTTGACCCACAAGATAAGAACTCACTTCCACTTCTTGCGGCGCCACTTGTACGTTGTCGGAAACCAACCACGCGTTGATCCAAGGAATCGGGTTAGAACGTGCTTGGAATGGCAATGGCAAACCGACCGCCTGCATACGGATATTGGTGATGTACTCCACGTATTGCACCAAAATGTCTCGGTTCAAGCCGATCATGGAACCGTCTTTGAACAAATAATCCGCCCAGTCTTTTTCCTGTTCTGCTGCCGCTAAGAATAAATCATAGGCTTCTTGTTTACATTCTTCCGCAATTTCTGCCATTTCCGGATCGTCTTGACCTGCCGCCATGATGTTTAAAATGTGCTGCGTGCCAGTTAAGTGTAACGCTTCATCACGAGCGATGAATTTAATGATTTTCGCATTGCCTTCCATTAATTGACGTTCAGCAAAGGCAAAGGAACAGGCGAAAGACACATAGAAACGAATAGCTTCAAGCGCGTTCACGCTCATTAGGCAAAGGTAAAGTTGTTTTTTCAAATTACGTAAGGTGACGACACATTCTTTGCCATCCACGGTGTAAGTGCCTTCGCCGTACAGGCTGTAAAGTTGGCTATCGCGAATTAAATCGTCGTAGTAAGAGGAAATATCGCGTGCACGTTTGATGATTTCTTCGTTGGTCACGATGTCGTCAAACACGATAGACGGATCGTTCACAATGTTACGAATAATGTGCGTGTAAGAACGAGAGTGGATAGTTTCAGAGAACGTCCACGTTTCGATCCAGGTTTCCAATTCCGGAATCGATACCAATGGCAACAACGCCACGTTTGGGCTTCTGCCTTGAATGGAATCTAACAAGGTTTGATATTTTAAGTTGCTGATGAAAATGTGTTTTTCATGTTCAGGCAACGCGGCGTAGTCGATACGGTCTTGTGACACGTCCACTTCTTCCGGACGCCAGAAGAAGGAAAGTTGTTTTTCAATGAGCTTTTCAAAGGTCTCATATTTTTGTTGATCGTAACGCGCAACGTTAACGTTTTGACCAAAGAACATCGGTTCCTTTAACTGGTCGTTTTTGTTTTGTGAGAAAGTGGTGTATGCCATTTTTTTGTCCTTTAATCTTATGAGTAAAGTGCGGTCAGTTTTTAAAATGTTTTTTCATTCTGGCGCAAGCGTCTTCGCTTGTGCCTTTAGTTTATTTACTTAGCACAAGCGTGGACGCTTGCGCTATCGGAGTATGCCATTTTAGTCTTAAATTTATTCCAATGATTTCTTATTTCCATCTCAATCATGCGATCTTGTATAGGAGTCAGATCACCACTGTATGATAAAAGAATAGAAATATTGTTTATATCTCTTATTGCAAGCATTGCTGTGTAGTCAATTAACTCACTAGGCTTTAGCTCATTATCATTTTGTATAAAATTTAAATTAGTAATTTGCGCATTCTTTAGATATTCTAAGAACTTTCGTAAAGTTGCATCTTGTTTATCTAGGCAACCAATTTTTACATTCATAATATACCTCAACTAAATCTTACACGCCCCACCAGCACAGCCATCATCTAAATCTTCTTGGCTGTCTTCGGCACCGTCACGGGTGTTTTGATAGTAAAGGGTTTTTAAGCCGTATTTGTAAGCGGTTAAAAGATCTTTTAACAACACTTTCATTGGTACTTTACCGTCTTCAAAACGTTTTGGATCGTAGTTGGTGTTGGCAGAGATCGCTTGATCCACGAATTTTTGCATAATGCCGACCAAGTGCAAGTAGCCGTCGTTGCCCGGGATGTCCCAAAGCAATTCGTAGTTTTCACCCAAGTTTTCATAATCCGGCACCACTTGTTTCAAAATACCGTCTTTTGAGGCTTTCACGCTCACATGGCCACGTGGCGGTTCGATACCGTTGGTGGCGTTGGAAATCTGAGAAGATGTTTCTGACGGCATGAGGGCGGTGAGGGTAGAGTTGCGCAAGCCGAATTCTTGGATATCGCGGCGTAGGCTTTCCCAGTCGTAATGTAACGGCTCGGAAGTTAAGCTGTCGATGTCTTTTTTGTATGTATCGATTGGCAAAATACCTTGTGCGTAAGTGGTTTCGTGGAAGTATTCACACGCGCCTTGTTCTTTCGCCAAGTTCATGGAGGCTTTCAATAAGTAATATTGAATGGCTTCGAAAGTGCGGTGGGTTAAATCGTTGGCGCTGCCGTCAGAATAACGCACGCCGTGTTTCGCCAAGTAGTACGCGTAGTTGATAACGCCGATACCTAAAGAACGACGGGCAAGGGAACTGCGTTTTGCCGCAATCACCGGATAATCTTGGTAATCCAATAAAGCATCTAATGCACGCACCGCAAGATCCGCTAAATTGTCTAGCTCGTCTAAGTTGTCCAATTTGCCTAAGTTAAAGGCGGAAAGAGTACAAAGAGCGATTTCGCCCTGTTCATCGTTAATGTGGCTTAACGGTTTGGTCGGTAAGGCGATTTCCAAGCACAGGTTGGATTGACGCACCGGTGCCACTCTTGGATCGAACGGCGAGTGGGTATTGCAGTGATCCACGTTGTGAATGTAAATACGGCCGGTGGACGCACGTTCTTGCATTAATAAAGAGAACAATTCAACAGCTTTCACGGTACGTTTACGAATGGACGGATCCTGCTCGTATTGTACGTAAAGTTCTTCAAACTTGTCTTGATCCGCAAAGAACGCTTCATAAAGTCCCGGCACGTCGGACGGGCTGAATAGGGTGATGTCACCGCCTTTGATTAAGCGTTGATACATTAATTTGTTCAGCTGTACGCCGTAGTCCATATGACGCACGCGGTTGTCTTCCACGCCACGGTTGTTTTTCAACACCAACAGGCTTTCTACTTCTAAGTGCCAAATCGGGTAATACACGGTTGCCGCACCGCCACGCACGCCACCTTGAGAACAAGATTTCACGGCAGTTTGGAAATATTTATAGAACGGAATACAACCGGTATGGAATGCTTCGCCGCCACGAATTGGGCTACCTAGCGCACGAATCGCACCGGCATTCACACCGATACCGGCTCGTTGAGAAACGTATTTCACGATGGCAGAGGCGGTGGCGTTAATGGAATCCAAGCTGTCGCCACACTCGATCAACACACAAGAGCTGAATTGACGGGTTGGTGTACGCACGCCTGCCATGATTGGGGTTGGCAAGGAAATTTTAAAGGTAGAAGTCGCGTCATAGAAACGACGGATATAATCCAAACGGGTTTCTTGCGGGTATTTGGAGAACAGACTTGCCGCCACTAATAAATAGAGGAATTGTGCGGATTCGTAGATCTCGCCGGTCACGCGGTTTTGAACTAAATATTTGCCTTCTAATTGTTTCACTGCTGCATAAGAGAACGTCATGTCGCGCCAATGGTCGATAAAACCGTCCATTTCGTCCCATTCTTCACGGGTGTAATCATCTAATAAGGCGTGATCGTATTTGCCCATGCGCACGAGTTTTTTCACATGATCGTATAAACGCGGTGGATCGAAATGGCCGTAAGCCTTTTTGCGTAAATGGAACACCGCAAGGCGTGCGGCAAGGTATTGATAATCCGGTGAATCTTTGTTGATTAAGTCCGCAGCCGCTTTGATAATGGTTTCGTGAATGTCAGAGGTACGAATGCCTTCATAAAACTGAATGTGAGAACGCAATTCCACTTGCGACACGGACACATTGTCCAGCCCTTCTGCGGCCCACGTAATCACGCGGTGGATTTTATCGAGGTTAATCGGCTCCAATGTGCCGTCACGTTTGGTGACCATTAATGCTTTATTCATGAAAGACGCTACTCCTTTAAGACAGACTCAAAACACAACATCTAGTTGTAAGCTGAAAAATTGAGCACAAGATAATGTGTTGAAATGAAGAATTCAAGCAATATATTTTTTTGTCGCTTAGTTGACATTAAATAACTGGTTATTAATTAAAGGAAATTTTGTGTGAGCTAAAAATTTGCTTGATTAAAATGTATAAATTGGTGCCAAGGTTACACACAAGGAAAAAAGATAAAAAAAGTGCGGTGAAAAAATACCTTAAATTTTCACCGCACTTCTCAACGTTATTGATGAGCGTTATTTATAGACATTACTTCGTTAAATCATCAAAGAAACGTTTTACCCCGTCTAAAAAACTAGAGGATTTCGGGCGCTGTTTAGTTTGTCCTTCTAAGCTTTCTTCAAGCTTGCGTAGCAATGCTTTTTGCTCTTCGTTGAGTTTTACCGGCGTTTCTACCACAATTCGGCAGATTAAATCCCCGGTGTAACCGCCACGTGAGGTAACGCCTTTGCCACGCATACGGAACAATTTGCCGGTTTGGGTTTCTTCCGGAATTTTTAATTTAACGCGTCCATCTAATGTCGGCACTTCAATTTCGCCACCAAGAGCAGCCATGGTGAAGCTAATCGGCACTTCACAATAAAGGTTGTTGCCATCACGCTCAAAAATGTGATGTGCTTTTACATGAATCACCACATACAAATCGCCTGCCGGTGCGCCGTTTTCACCTGCTGCACCTTCTCCTGATAAGCGTAATTGATTTCCTGTGTCCACGCCTGCCGGGATTTTTACGGAAAGGTTTTTCGGTTTATTCACTCTGCCGTCACCGTGACAAACCTTACACGGTTTCTCAATTTTCTTACCGCTGCCATGACAGGTTGGACAAACGGTTTCGGTCATAAAGAACCCTTGTTGACGACGCAGACGACCGGAACCGTGACATTGTGGACAGGTTTCTACTTTAGAACCGGCTTCTGCGCCTGATCCGTGGCAGCTATCACAAGGCGCAAGGGTATAAATTTTAATGTCTTTGGTCGTGCCTTTGACGGCCTCTTCAAGAGTGATTTCTAGGTCATAACGTAAGTCATCGCCACGCACGACACGTTGGCGACCACGTCCGCCACCACCGAAAATATCCCCGAACATATCGCCAAAAATATCGCCAAAATCCGCACCACTAAAGCCTCCGCCGGCACCGAAACCTTGTTCAAAGGCGGCATGGCCGTATTGATCGTAGTTAGCGCGTTTTTGCTTATCGCTTAATACTTCATAAGCTTCTTGAATTTCTTTAAATTTTTCTTCTTTCGCTTTATCCCCTTTGGTTCTGTCCGGGTGATATTGCATCGCGAGCTTTTTATAGGCGCGCTTAATTTCTTTTTCATCAGCGGATTTAGAAACGCCGAGAAGTTCGTAGTAGTCTTGTTTTGCCATAATGTTTCAATTTTCCGTTTAAAATATCAAATGCTACTTTTATGATTGTCTATTGTATTACATGAACAATATCGCTAAAGACTAAAATGATACCGAAAGGCAGAAATATCAAGAGCCAACACATGAATTTATTAAGGAATGGCTCGGCTTATTTTCGTTTGTTTACAGCCAAACGAAAGTTAACAAACCAAAATGAGCCGTCTATATTTCTGTTACGATATGATTTTGTCGTGTTCAAAGAGGCAGGCCGATTGCCTGCCTTGAATGCCATTATTTTGCCGCATTGAAGGCTTCTTCTAAATCCGCCAAAATATCTTGAACACTTTCAATACCACAAGAAAGGCGAATTAATCCTGCGGAAATCCCTGCTTTTTCTAATTCGGCTTCACTTAATTGGCGATGCGTTGAGGTGGCAGGATGTAACGCACAAGTACGAATATCCGCCACATGCACTTCACGCGAGGTCATTTGTAAGGCATTTAGCCATTTCGCCGCAGCGTCTTTGCCTCCCTTGATTTCAAAAGAAATGATACCGCACAAACCGTTTGGTAAGTATTTTTGTTTGAGTGCGTAATCCGTGGAACTGATTAACCCCGGATAGCTTACTTTTGCTACTTGTGGGTGTTTTTCTAAAAACTCAGCGACAGCCTGTGCATTTTCATAATGACGTTGCATGCGCAACGCAAGGGTTTCCATGCCGACATTCAATAAAAAACTGTTTTGCGGTGCAGGTGTTGCGCCTAAATCACGCATTAACTGCACGCGCGCTTTAACAATATAAGCGGCAGGGCCAAATGTTTCCGTATAGACTAAACCGTGATACGTTTGGTCCGGTGTGCTTAATTGCGGATATTTGCCGTTATTCCAATTAAAGTTGCCACCATCCGTAATAGATCCGCCAAGTGCAATGGCATGGCCATCTAAATATTTAGATGTGCTATGAATAACCACGTTTGCGCCAAATTCGATTGGGCGGCAAAAATAAGGCGTGGCAAAGGTGTTGTCGATTAGTAACGGTGCCTGCGCAGCTTGGGCTAAGGCAGCGAATTTTTCAATATCTAGCACTCGTAACGCCGGGTTTGCAATGGTTTCAGCGAAAATGGCTTTGGTATTTGGGCGAATGGCTTTTTTGAGTTCTTCGAGTGGCAAATCTTGATCCACAAAACTGACTTCAATCCCCATTTTTTTGAACGTGTGTGCAAATAAATTGTAGGTGCCGCCATAGACACAAGAGGAGGAAATAAAGTGATCGCCGTCTTCTAAAATATTCAGCATGGCATAAAACACCGCAGATTGTCCTGACGCGGTACACATTGTCGCCACACCACCTTCAAGTGCGGTAATTTTTTCTTCTGCGGCATTCGTGGTTGGATTTGCCAGGCGAGTATAGAAATAGCCAGCCGCTTGCAAATCAAATAATTTGCCGATTTCTTCCGCAGAGTCGTAAGTGTAAGTTGTGCTTTGTACGATGGGTTGAACGCGCGGTTCACCATTTTTAGGGCTATAGCCGGCATGGAGACATTTTGTTGCAAATTCCATTATGTTTTCCTTGGGTTACATGTTTTTTTGGGGAGTAAAGTGCGGTCATTTTTTATAAATTTTTACGCACTTTGAGCTTAGCAATGTGGTACAACAGCGATATAAATTTCTACTAAACCATCAGGGTGGTATTTTTCAAAATCCACAGAATAAGCCCGCTTAAGTAAGCCTTGTTGTTCTTTTTTCCAGATCAGTTGCCATGTTTGATAAATTTCATCTGCTTGGCAACGAAAAACTTCGTAGAAACTCAAATCTTCAACTTCAATCACTGGGATATCTGTCTCTAATACTGCTTCACTTGCAATCGCAAAATCATAGTCTGCTTGGTGATTCGTCGCATAATTAAAATAAATGCCATAACAACAGTGGCCTTGTGGTAGTTTATCGAAATTGTTTTGCCAAAGGGTTGGGATCATCTCATTTGCTATATCATTATTTAAGCGTTGTTGTACGATGGGGTAGAGTTTTAACGCCATTTATCCTCCTGGTTTATTTTTCCTGACTTTACTTTTTTAAATAAAGTCAGGAAAAATTGTGGTTGATGAATACACCAAAAGGGCGTATTGCTACGCCCTTCTATTTTAGTGAGAGTGAAATTACTTATTATCTTTCACTTCTTCAAACTCGGCATCAACAACATCATCGTTGGGTTTGCCGTTGCTTTGCGCTTGTTGTGGCTCACCTTGCGGTTGTGCTGTTTGTGCAAGTTTTTGTGCAACTTCGGCAAGGGCTTGAAGTTTGGCTTCAATCACTGCTTTGTCTTCACCTTTTGCAGCCGCTTCTAAGTCGCTTAATGCGCTTTCGATAGCAGCACGATCTGCGGCTGGCACATTGTCACCGGCTTCACTTAATTGTTTGCGGGTGCTGTGTACAAGGTGATCTGCTTGGTTGCGAGCTTGTACTAATTCTTCAAATTTACGGTCAGACTCTGCGTTCGCTTCGGCATCGCGTACCATTTGTTGAATTTCTTCATCACTTAAACCGGAAGATGCTTTAATGGTGATTTGTTGTTCTTTGCCTGTGCCTTTGTCTTTCGCAGAAACATGGATGATACCGTCTGCGTCGATGTCGAAGGTCACTTCAATTTGTGGCATACCGCGTGGAGCAGGGTTGATGCCTTCAAGGTTAAATTGACCTAAAGATTTGTTGGCAGAAGCCTGTTTACGTTCACCTTGTAACACGTGAATGGTTACCGCACTTTGGTTATCTTCCGCCGTTGAGAACACTTGCGATTTTTTGGTTGGAATCGTCGTGTTTTTCTCAATTAAAGTGGTCATCACACCACCCATGGTTTCGATACCCAATGATAATGGGGTAACGTCTAACAACAATACGTCTTTCACATCACCGGCTAACACACCGCCTTGTACCGCTGCACCAATCGCAACAGCTTCATCTGGGTTCACATCTTTACGTGGTGCTTTGCCAAAGAATTCTTCCACTTTTTGTTGAACAAGTGGCATACGGGTTTGACCGCCCACGAGAATAACGTCATCAATTTGAGACGCTGTTAATCCGGCATCGTTTAATGCAACTTTTACCGGCTCAAGGGATTTCGTCACTAAATCTTCAACTAAAGATTCTAATTTCGCACGGGTTAACTTGATGTTTAAGTGTTTAGGACCGGTTGCATCCGCTGTGATGTAAGGCAAGTTCACATCCGTTTGTTGGGCGGAAGAAAGCTCAATTTTCGCTTTTTCACCAGCTTCTTTTAAACGTTGCATTGCAAGCGGATCTTTACGCAAGTCAATGCCTTGTTCTTTTTGGAATTCATTGACTAAATAGTTGATCACTCGGTTATCGAAGTCTTCACCACCTAAGTGAGTATCACCGTTGGTTGCCAACACTTCGAATGTTTTTTCGCCACCCACTTCATCAATTTCGATGATGGATAAGTCGAATGTACCGCCCCCTAAGTCGTAAACCGCGATGGTTTTGTTACCTTGACCTTTATCCAAGCCGTAAGCTAGTGCGGCTGCAGTTGGTTCGTTGATGATACGTTTAACTTCTAAACCAGCGATACGACCTGCATCTTTGGTTGCTTGACGTTGTGCATCGTTAAAGTATGCCGGTACAGTAATAACGGCTTCAGTAACCGGTTCGCCTAAGAAGTCTTCGGCGGTTTTTTTCATTTTTTTCAACACTTCGGCAGAAATTTGCGGAGGTGCTAATTTGTCGCCTTTCACTTCAACCCATGCATCGCCATTATCGGCTTTTGTAATAGTAAATGGCATGATGTCGATATCACGTTTTACTTCAGCATCTTCAAAACGACGACCGATTAAACGTTTGATCGCGAATAATGTATTTTTCGGGTTAGTTACCGCTTGGCGTTTTGCCGGTTGACCGACTAATGTTTCGTTATCATTTGTGTAAGCAATAATTGACGGGGTGGTGCGATCGCCTTCTGCGTTTTCAATTACGCGAGGTTTATCGCCATCCATCACAGCCACACAAGAGTTTGTTGTACCTAAGTCAATACCAATAATTTTTCCCATTTGTTTTCTCCTAATGAAATTTTAAATTCGGTGTAACGATTTACGGATTATAAAATGTGGATTGAATTTTGCATTTCAAGGCATTTATTTAAAAATTTTTTCAATGCTTGCAAAGTGCGGTTCAAAAATTAGATGGATTTTCTTCACTAGCGTTACCAAAACGTATTGCGATGAAAGCACCTTGGCAGCTCAATCCTGATTCGTTTTGTAAAATGAGGATAAAAATAAGAGATTCAAGAGGAGAATAAAAATTTCGTGGTCTTTTTTCTAAAAAACTAAATTTATGCTAGATTAGCCGAATCATTTTACTTTGATTAATTTAAGGATAGAGGATATGAAAAAATCAACGTTAGCGGCCAGCGTGATTGTGGCATTAGGTGCAGTTTGGTTGGGGGGCGCATGGTATACAGGAAAAGTCGCCGAAGAAGAGTATGTCCATCAATTTGACTTGCTCAATCAAAACATACAGCAATCGTTTTCTGCAAAAGGATTGTCCGTTGAATTTAGCCAGGTTGCCATTGAACGTGGTTTATTGAGCTCAAAAACCCGATATGACATTGTGGTGAAAGATCCGAATAAGCCTGAATCTGTCTTTACTTTACCGTTTGAAGGCACCTTATATCACGGCCCGTTGCCGGTTAATCAATTATCTCAGTTGAATCTTGTACCAACGATGTTTACCTCCGTTGATAATCTTGTTCAAAACGACACCACAACCTCATGGTTTAAGGCAGCCAAAGGGGAAAATCCTTTATCCATTAATACAACAATGAATTACCAACGCCAAGGTGCAGCCAAAATGCATTTTGCGCCTGTGGATATTTCAGATGAAAAAGACACATGGCACCTGGGTAAAACGAATTTAACGCTTGATTTTACGCCACAGGGCATTCGTCAAGCCGATATGACGGCTGACAAGCTGGTTTATCAAGAAGCAGAGACGAAAACGCAAGTACAGTTTAACAATATTAAAGCCATGGCTGAATATCAACCAATCAAAGAGTGGGATCTTCTCTCTACCGGACAACAATGGATCGCTGCCGGTGAGACAAATATCGAAGAAACCGATGAGCAAGGTAAAACCAATCTGCTCACGGTGAAAAACTGGAAAATCGATTTGAATACGGTCAGAAAAGAGGCGTTTCTTGATTTTGCAATGAATCTGAAACTGGAGGGGACACAGTTAAATCAAATTCATTTTGGTGATCTGAATTTGAATATGGCATTCAATCATCTTGATGGCGAGACATTAAACCAAGTGTTACATGCAAAATTCGCTCAAACTGAAGATGCACCATTAACTGATGCAGAGATTGCACTCCTTCGAAAATTCTTTGATAAACAACCACAATTCGCTTTTCATCCGATGCTAACAACGCAAGCGGGAAAACTGGCTGCGGATATTGATGTGGCGGTGGCGACATCGGATCTTGCTACATTATCCCGAGGAAAAATCTTTAACTTATTCCAGCACTTTATTTTTAAAGTGAATGTCGATAAGGCTGCCTTAGTTGAGGTGGCAAGTGCAGCGGAACAAATCTCTGAGAAAGTAGAAAAAGCACAAGCGGATCGCATTGCTGAGATGAAAGTCAATGACGGTCTAAAAAACCCTATTCAACAAGGCATTTTGGTGGATGAGGGGAAACACATAAAATTGGATCTTGTGCTTGAAAATGGCGAACTCAAACTTAACGGAAAAGTCATTCCGGAAGAACAAGTAGCGTCCATCCTATTTTTAGCCGCAATGTCGATGGGATATTAATCGGCATTTTGATTCATCAAGATCTTAGCGCCTGTTCGTCTTTCTTATTTTTTGTAACAAGTCTTACGCTATTGCGCCAGAGGATCAGGAAAACGATGACTAATGGTGAATAATGGTGGCATCTGTAGCCACTTTTTCACCATTATCAAACATCAAGGTCAATGGAAAACGTTCTCCAGCGTGCAACGCCTTGGCAGAATCAAACACCATAATATGCAAACCACCCGGTTTTAATTGCACGTTGCCATTAGCGGGAATTGCAATGCCATCGGTAGTAATCATTTTGCCATTTTGTGTACCGTGCAAGACCAAATTTGCCGATTCACTGCTTTGTACCATCGCCAGATTCACAGCTTCGTTGCCATCATTATGCAGTTCCATAAAAATTGCGGTGGGTTCACCGGCTTGTTGGGTGGCAAAAATGATTGGGTTTGTCACGGTAACTTTTGCCAATGCGCTAAGAGGCAAAAGTGCAGTCATAAAAAATAATGTTTTGTAAATGCGTTGCATGGTTTTCTCCTTTTTCATCTTTTTTGAGTTTATCGACCTTGCTGATTGCCTTTCCACTATAGCAGAAAAATGCTATATTACCGCTCACTTTTTCGTATTCTTTTTATTCAATTCTCATTAAACCTCAATGGCTAATTATTACGACAGTACACTCGCCCTTTCCGGCGTCTGCCAAGCAGCGAAACTCGTGCAACAACTGGCATTAAATGGCGAAGCGGACTCAACCGCATTAGAAACCAGTCTAAACAGTTTATTAAAAACCGCGCCAAACACCACGCTCGATGTGTTTGGCGACGAGCTAAATAACCTGAAATTGGGGTTAACCACACTTTGCGAACAGCTTAACGGCAGCGAGCCGGAACTGGGTCGTTATTGGCTCAGTCTGTTGGCATTGGCGGCAAAACTCAACAAAACCCCGGAAGCCAAACAAGAATTGGCACGCCGAATTCAATATTTACCCACACAGCTGGAACATTACCACTTACTCGACGAACAGATGCTGTCTAATTTTGCCGGCATTTATGTGGATGTGATAAGCCCATTGGGTCGCCGAATTCAAGTCACCGGCGTTACTCAATATTTACAGCATTTAGGCACACAAAATCGCATTCGCGCCGCGTTATTAGCCGGCATCCGTTCCGCTATTTTGTGGCAACAAGTGGGCGGCACCAAATGGCAATTGCTGTTTTTCCGTGGCAAAATTGCTTCCACGGCACAACACATTCTCTCTTCTCTTTAACTTCTCTAAATAATGGAGCTTTCATCTATGCAACTTAGCGCGCTAACCGCACTTTCCCCGATTGATGGTCGTTATCAAGACAAAACCGCCCGTTTACGTCATATTTTCAGCGAATTCGGATTATTAAAATTCCGTGTTACAGTGGAAGTTCGTTGGTTACAAAAATTGGCAGCGACCGCACAAATCACCGAAGTGCCTTCTTTGTCAAAAGAAGCAAACGATTACCTTAACCAAATTGTCGCTAATTTTGCTATTGAAGATGCCGAGCGCATTAAAGAAATTGAAAGAACGACCAACCACGATGTGAAAGCGGTGGAATATTTCCTTAAAGAAAAAAGCGCAGCATTGCCTGAATTAGCGGCAATCAGCGAATTTATTCACTTCGCCTGCACCTCAGAAGACATCAACAACCTTTCCCATGCGTTAATGTTAAAAACAGCGCGCGAAGAAGTCTTGTTGCCGGAGTGGCAAAATTTAATCGAAAAAATCACCGCACTTGCTGAGCAATATAAAACCATTCCATTGCTTTCCCGCACGCACGGTCAACCGGCATCACCAACCACTGTGGGCAAAGAAATGGCCAACGTGGTATATCGTTTAAGACGCCAGTACAAACAGTTACAACAAATCGATATTCTGGGCAAAATCAACGGCGCCGTGGGCAACTATAACGCCCATTTATCCGCTTACCCGAATATTGATTGGCATACTTTCAGCGAAGAATTCGTGACTTCTTTAGGAATCACATGGAACCCGTACACGACCCAAATCGAACCGCATGACTACATCGCCGAATTGTTTGATTGCGTAGCACGTTTCAACACTATCGTGATCGACTTCGACCGCGACCTGTGGGGTTACATCGCATTAAATCATTTCAAACAACGTACTATCGCCGGTGAAATCGGTTCTTCCACCATGCCACACAAAGTCAATCCAATCGACTTCGAGAACTCCGAAGGCAACCTTGGTTTGGCAAACGCCGTGATGGCACACTTAGGCAGCAAATTACCGATTTCCCGTTGGCAACGCGATTTAACGGATTCCACCGTGTTGCGTAACCTTGGCGTGGGTTTAGGCTACTGCTTAATCGCTTATGCAGCGACCCAAAAAGGCATCAGCAAATTAGAAGTGAATGAAGCCCATTTACGTGAAGAATTGGATCAAAACTGGGAAGTGCTCGCCGAACCAATTCAAACCGTGATGCGTCGTTACGGCATTGAAAAACCGTACGAAAAACTGAAAGAACTCACCCGCGGCAAACGCGTAGATGCCAAAGCGATGTTTGATTTTATTGAGAAATTAGACATTCCGGCAGAAGAAAAAGCACGCTTGCAACAACTCACGCCGGCAAGCTATATCGGCGCGGCAGTACAGTTGGTGGAAAAACTGTAATCGATCAATAACGTTTCAAAAACGCAAAAAATAAGCGTTCCCAAGATAAATGATGAAATTCAATTTCATGGGAACGCTTTTTACGCAAATGCTGAGAATCTTATTCTAATCCAATGATTTCCCAACGTTGATGTGAAAGTCCATCAATTTTGCCTTAATGTCTTTTAAAATTTCATCAAGTGCTTTCATACCAAAATTAAACTCATGATTTCCCAACACAAAAACGTCATATTTCATGGCGTTTAACACTTTAGGTACAGGATGGTCTTTGTAGTATTTTTTCGTTTTAGCGAAAACATCAATTTGGTTGTCTTGAATGGCATCCCCAACATCGACCAACACCACATTTTTATGTTGTTTACGAACGTCGTTCACATAAGTGGCAATTTGTGCATAAGAACCGGATTTGTCAGCGACATCTGCGCCATAACTCCAAGGCACAATACGACCATGCACATCGGAGGTTCCAAGAATTTTAATATTGACTTCTTGTGCCACCGCAGTACTCAATGCTGAAAGTGCAAATAGTGAACAAATGACTTTTTTCATAGAATTTCCTTTTGGTAATAAATACGCGACGAATTATATTTATTTACATCACACAAGCAATAAGGATTCAGCCGAATCATTGAGAAGATTAAAAGTAAGGTGACATACCTAAAAATGTTTAAAAAACAGGCAAACGATTGCCTTTCATGATTTTATTCATTAAACTAACGCCCGCAAATCTAATTTGTAATTTCATTTATATCGCAAGTTTGTGTATAGGAAATGACAAAGCCCTTCTTTTGAGCCTTTTCTCATTGTTATACCTTCCTTGTAATACTTCCATTCACCTTAATAGGATAAAAAATGAACGAAGTTTTACAACAGTTCAAACAACAATATTTGATTAAATATTGGAATCCCGTTATCGCCGTTATTGCCGCCGGTTTAATCTCGGCCTATTATTTCGGCATTACCGGCACGTATTGGGCGGTCACCGGCGAATTTACCCGCTGGGGTGGCCATGCATTAGAAGCCTTGGGCATTGATGTGTCCAATTGGAGCTACTACAAAATCATCGGTATGCAAGGCACGATTTTCACCCGTGTTGATGGTGTGATGATCTTAGGCATGTTTGCTGGTTGTATCTCCGCAGCCTTGTGGGCAAACAACGTAAAATGGCGAAACCAGCCACATAAACGCCGCATTGTACAAGCCTTAATCGGTGGCGCCATTGCCGGCTTCGGCGCACGTTTGGCGATGGGCTGTAACCTTGCCTCGTTATTTACCGGTATTCCACAATTTTCCGTACACGCTTGGTTTTTCACTATTGCCACAGCACTTGGAACTTACGTTGGTGTGAAAGTCACCTTATTACCGATGTTCCGCGTGAAATTGGAATTGAAAAAAGGCGCCGCGAAATTACAAGAAAGCGATCCGAAAAGAGCACAACGCCGTTTTTGGATCGGCATGGTCGTATTCTTCGCTTACTTTATTGCCTCTCTTTATGTAATGACCCAATCCATCAAACTCGGTTTTGCCATGTTGTGCGGTTTAGCTTTCGGTTTACTTATCGAACGTGCGCAAATCTGCTTCACGTCGGCTTTTCGTGATCTTTGGGTAACCGGTCGCGCTTACATGGCAAAAGCCATTATTTTCGGTATTCTTGCCGGCACTATTGGTGTCTTCAGCTACATTCAATTAGGCGTTCCGGCAAAAATCATGTGGGCAGGTCCGAATGCGATTATTGGCGGTTTATTGTTTGGTTTCGGCATTGTATTAGCCGGCGGTTGTGAAACCGGTTGGATGTACCGCGCGATGGAAGGCCAAGTACATTTTATGTGGGTGGGTATCGGCAACGTTATCGGTTCTACCTATCTCGCCTACGCTTGGGATGATTTGGCACCGGCATTGGCGCTTGACTACGAAAAACTGAACTTACTGAAAGAATTTGGTCCGGTGGGCGGATTATTGGTGAACTACGGTTTATTGATCGTCTGCTTAATCGCTGTCGTCTGGTGGGAAAAACGCTTTCTTGCCAAAGCAAAAGCCAAAATCGCCGCTCTCGCACAGGCGTAAAAGTGCGGTTTGATTTAACGTTATTTTTATTTTACAGAAGGAAAACACATTATGGCATTTACCGTTGTGCACAAATTAGATAAAGATCCCAAAGACATCGTTCCGGATTACACCATCGATACCGTGGGCGAACCTTGTCCGTATCCAGCTATTGTTATGTTAGAAACCATGCCGGAATTAAAGGAAGGCGAAATTCTGGAATTACTCAGCGACTGCGCACAATCCATCAACAACATTCCGGTGGATACTAAAAACCACGGTTATACCTTATTAAGCGTGGAACAAGATGGCACAAAATTACGTTATTTGATTCAGCGTTAAGCATTAAAAAAATCCTCTCGATATAATGAACAAGACTGATAACCGAAATTCAACATATAGGAGGATTATTTACCCCCTCGTAGCGTGCAACTTGTTGCACGAATGATTTACCTCGATGCGTAATTCATGATTTCGTGCGTAGCGTGCAACTTGTTGCACGAATGATGAACCCCGATGCGTAATTCACAATATCGTGCGTACCGTGTTCTTGATGCACGCGCAAACCACGCACGGAGCGTTATTTACCCCTTTCGGACATTCACAATTTCGTGCAACAAGTTGCACGCTACTATTCTAAACATTAAAAAAATCCCTAAATCCTCAGGATTTTTTTATAGCCAGCCAAATGGCTTAAGTGATAAGCAGAAAACATCCCCACGATGATATAGTGGACAAGGCTGACAACCGAAATTCAACATATAAGAGGATTATTTACCCCCTCCTAGCGTGCAACTTGTTGCACGAATGATTTACCTCGATGTGTAATTCACAATTTCGTGCGTAGCGTGCAACTTGTTGCACGACTAAACCACGCACGGAACGTTATTTACCCCTTTCGGACATTCACAATTTCGTGCAACACGTTGCACGTTACAATGCTAAGCATTAAAAAATCCCGAAATCCTCGGGATTTTTTTATTCTTGAAAAAATCACTCCCTCTTCGCCACAAAAACAAGTAGAATACGCCAAATTTTTATTTACATCCTTTGAGGTATCTATGGACATTTTAATCAGCATTATCGGTATTTTTGTGCTGTTGGGGATTGCCGTTTTATTCTCTAACAATCGCAAAGCGATCAATTTACGTACTGTGTTTGGCGCACTGGCCATTCAAATCGCTATCGGTGCTTTCGTGCTTTATGTGCCGGCCGGACGTCATGCATTACAAGCGGCATCCGATTTTATCGGCAAAGTTATCGGTTTTGGTAATGAAGGGATTAGCTTTGTTTTTGGTGGATTGACTGACCCAAGCCAAAGTTTCGGTTTTATCTTCGCTATTAAAGTATTACCGGTGATTATCTTCTTCTCTGCACTCATTTCCTTACTTTATTACATCGGTGTAATGCAATGGGTCATCAAACTTATCGGTGGTGGGTTACAAAAATTATTAGGTACCTCAAAAGCGGAATCCATGTCAGCTGCCGCAAACATTTTCGTGGGGCAAACGGAAGCGCCGTTAATTGTTAAGCCATTTATCGGTCGTATGACTCAATCTGAATTATTCGCTGTGATGGTGGGTGGCGTGGCTTCTATCGCCGGTTCTGTGATGGCAGGTTATGCCGGGATGGGCGTGCCGTTAACTTACTTAATCGCCGCTTCTTTTATGGCTGCACCGGGTGGTTTATTATTCGCTAAAATCATGTTTCCACAAACGGAAAAAACTGATGATATGTTAAAAGAGGACGCGGATGTGGAAAAACCGTCCAACGCAATTGAAGCCTTAGCAAACGGTGCGCGTGACGGTATGCACTTGGCACTGAATGTAGGCGCGATGTTAATTGCGTTTGTGTCTGTAATTGCCTTAATTAACTGGATTTTAAGTAGCTTAGGTGGCATTGTTGGTGAACCAAACTTAACTTTACAAGTGATTTTAGGTTGGATTTTCAAACCATTGGCATACTTAATCGGGATTTCTTGGGAAGAATCTGCCATTGCCGGCCAAATGATTGGTTTAAAATTAGCGGTGAACGAATTTGTGGGTTATTTAGAATTTGCTAAATATTTACAACCGGATTCTGCTGTTGTGCTAAGTGATAAAACCAAAGCAATTATTACCTTCGCACTTTGTGGTTTCGCTAACTTCAGCTCCATTGCAATCTTAATCGGCGGTTTAGGCGGTATGGCACCAAATCGTCGCGGTGATGTTGCGCGTTTAGGTTTAAAAGCGGTGCTTGCCGGTTCATTATCTAACTTAATGAGTGCAACGATTGCCGGATTATTTATCGGTTTGAGTGGTGCTGTGCTATAAAGTGCGGTATGATTTCACCACGTTTTTTATGATGACACCACGACCTGTTCGTGGTGTTGTCGTTTATAGGCAACGAAAACGTTTGCGCTAATTTTAGTTCACCATGTCAATAAAGAGGAAAAGACTATGACTCCACATATTAACGCGCCAGCCGGTGCATTTGCCGATGCCGTATTAATGCCGGGCGATCCGCTTCGTGCGAAGTATATCGCAGAAACTTTCTTAGAAAACGTGCAAGAAGTGACCAACGTTCGCAATATGTTGGGCTTTACCGGCACCTATAAAGGTCGCCGAATTTCTGTGATGGCACATGGTATGGGGATCCCTTCCTGTTCCATTTACGCGAAAGAACTCATTACGGAATACGGTGTGGAAAAACTGATTCGTGTCGGTTCTTGTGGTGCCGTCCGCATGGATGTAAAAGTGCGTGATGTGGTTATCGGTCTTGGTGCGTGTACCGATTCCAAAGTTAATCGTATTCGTTTTAAAGACAACGATTTTGCAGCGATTGCCGATTTCGGTTTAACGCAAGCGGCGGTACAGGCAGCGAAGGAATTAGATGTTAAGGTTCGTGTCGGTAATTTATTTTCTGCAGATTTATTCTATACACCGGATGTCGCCATGTTTGACGTGATGGAAAAATACGGCATCCTAGGCGTAGAAATGGAAGCCGCCGGTATTTATGGCGTGGCAGCAGAATACGGTGTGCGCGCATTGACTATCTGTACCGTATCCGACCATATTCGTACTCATGAACAAACCAGTGCGGAAGAGCGTCAGTTGACGTTTAATGAAATGATCAAAGTGGCGTTAGAAACCGTATTAATTGACGATAAGGCTAACTAGTCAACTCCTTGAATGCTGCCTAATTTGCGTCATTTGGCAGCATTCTTTTGAGTGTGTTATCGCGGTATAAAATGAGAGCGACAGTTTGACTTCAAGGGAGTTATTTAAGGCTTAGAAGGAAGCGAGTTGCTATACGATGCTAAGTTAAAATGCAAAGAAGCAAGGTAACCAACGTCAATAAATACGAAAATAATCCGGCTTGGCTATTGTTCAACACGGGTAAAACGAGTATAGTTCTGCACGTTTTTAACAGATAAATTTCATCTCTTAACGCATATCAATGAGGTTTTTATGGGTGGCATTAGCATTTGGCAATTGGCTATTTTGGTTTTAATCATTGTATTGTTATTCGGTACGAAGAAATTGCGTACGTTAGGTACCGATTTGGGCGAGTCTGTAAAAGGCTTTAAAAAGGCCATGAATGAAGAAGCCAAACCGGCTGATGCAAGTTTCGATAAAGTGGAACAAAAGCAAAAGGCACAACCGGAACAAGAAAAAAGCAAAGAAAAAGAACAGGCATAATCCGTGTTTGATATTGGTTTTTCTGAGGTTGTCTTAGTTTGTATTGTGGGCTTAGTGGTACTAGGCCCACAACGTTTACCGGTAGCCATTCGCACGGTCATGTCTTGGGTGCGAACTGTTCGTGGCTTGGCGGCAAATGTACAAAATGAACTAAAACAAGAATTAAAATTGCAAGAGTTGCAAGACAGCATTAAGAAAGCGGAAAGCTTGAATCTTAAGGCGCTGTCTCCCGAATTGGGCAAAACCGTTGAGGAATTAAAAGCCTCTGCAGATAAGTTGCGTGCCGATTTGGAACAAAAAGCAGCACAAAGTAATACTACGTTGCAAGATCAAATCAAGGAAATGAAAAGTGCGGTAGAAAATTCGGATGAAAATGACAACATTCATCCTGGTTCAAATTATCGCAACCCAATGGCTAACTATGACATTCTTGATGTTGAAGATTTTTCCGAACAAAATACAGAAGCCTTAGCCGTTGCAGAAATGTCGCGAAATACGACCGCACTTTCTCCGGCAGAACAGGCGGAGCAAGAAGAAATTGAGCTAGATGACAAACTGGCTTATTACATCAATCAATATGATCCGGATAATCCTTTGCCGGCCAATTCAGAAAATGCCCATTCGGAGAAAACCGAACAATCCTCAAATAAAAGCTAGGGCGTAACCCTCAATTAGGATAATTTATGACCAGCGTTGACGATACTCAACCCCTCATCACTCATCTGGTAGAACTGCGCAACCGTTTATTACGCAGCATTATTTTCGTTGCTGTGGTATTTGTGGCGTTAGTTTATTTTTCCAACGAAATTTATAACTTTGTGGCGGCACCGTTAACCGCAAACTTGCCAAACGGCTCCAGTATGATTGCCACCAATATTGCCACGCCGTTTTTCACCCCAATTAAACTGACCGGCGTTGTCGCTATTTTTATTTCAGTCCCATTTTTGCTCTACCAAATTTGGGCTTTTGTGGCACCGGCATTATATCAGCATGAAAAACGCCTCATTTATCCGCTGCTATTTTCCAGCACGCTGTTGTTTTATCTAGGCGTAGCTTTTGCTTACTATGTGGTATTCCCGTTAGTGTTCAGCTTTTTAACTAAAACGGCACCGGAAGGGGTGGCAATCGCGACCGACATCAGTAGCTACTTAGATTTTGTACTGACGTTATTCTTAGCTTTCGGTGTTTGCTTTGAAGTGCCGGTGGCGATTATTCTGTTATGCTGGACTGGTGTTACCACACCGGAAGATTTAAAAGCCAAGCGCCCTTATATTATTGTCGGTGCGTTCTTTATCGGTATGCTTTTAACTCCGCCGGATGTATTCTCACAAACCTTGCTTGCTATTCCAATGTGTTTGTTATTTGAAGTGGGCGTATTCTTTGCACGATTTTATCGTCCGCGTGAAGAAGACGAAGCCACTCAAGATGAAAACAACACG
Organism: Aggregatibacter sp. 2125159857; assembly: GCF_017798005.1. Classification (NCBI taxonomy): domain Bacteria; kingdom Pseudomonadati; phylum Pseudomonadota; class Gammaproteobacteria; order Pasteurellales; family Pasteurellaceae; genus Aggregatibacter; species Aggregatibacter sp. 2125159857. The sequence continues at coordinate 1,832,093 of NZ_CP072548.1, read as the reverse complement.
GCTAATCACTAATTCAATTCGGGAGATAATATGACACAACAAATTTTTACCGGTTTTCCAACCCGCCGTTTACGCCGTATGCGCAAACAGGATTTTAGTCGCCGCTTAATGGCGGAACATAAACTGACTGTTGATGATCTGATTTATCCCGTATTTATTATTGAGGGCGAAAATCATCGTGAAGCGGTGTCTTCCATGCCAAACGTAGAACGTTTAACCATCGACCAACTGTTAATTGAAGCGGGTTTATTGGTGAAATACGGCGTACCGGTGATTGCGTTATTTCCTGTGGTGGAACAGGCGAAAAAATCCTTAATGGCAGAAGAAGCCTATAATCCGAACGGCTTGGTGCAACGCGCAGTAAGAGCGCTAAAAGCCGCCTATCCTGACCTTGGCGTGTTAACTGATGTGGCACTTGACCCTTACACCCTACACGGACAAGACGGTATTATCGATGAAGAAGGCTATGTGCTGAATGACATCACTACTGACATATTAATCAAACAAGCCCTATCCCACGCTGAGGCTGGCGCAGATGTAGTTGCGCCAAGCGATATGATGGACGGTCGCATCGGCAGAATCCGCAATGCCTTGGAAGAAAAAGGCTTTATTAATACCCTCATCATGGCTTACTCCGCCAAATATGCCTCCAACTATTACGGCCCGTTCCGTGATGCTGTTGGCTCTTCCGGCAACTTAAAAGGCGGCGATAAAAAGACCTATCAATTAGATCCTGCTAACAGCGATGAAGGTTTACAAGAAGTGGCATTAGACTTGGAAGAAGGCGCTGATATGGTGATGGTGAAACCGGGTATGCCATATTTGGACTTAGTCTATCGCGTAAAACAACAATTCGGCGTACCTACGTTTGCCTACCAAGTTTCCGGTGAATACGCCATGCACATGGCAGCGATTCAAAACGGCTGGTTGAAAGAAAAAGAATGCATCATGGAATCTTTACTTTGCTTCAAACGTGCCGGTGCCGACGGCATTCTGACTTACTTCGCTAAACAAGTGGCAGAGTGGTTGTATTTGGAAGGGAAGAATAAATAACACATTGTCTTGTGTTTTCATCTCCTATCTATTATTGCCATGCGGTTCGGATATGCGCATGGCGATTTCTTATTAACAAAAAGCACATCTGAAAAGTGCGGTCGTTTTTTCGTACATTTTCAGATGGCTTTTTTAATAACGAAGTCTGCATTTTAGCGCAATATCGCCGCCGTAGTATTATTCACGGCGTGCTGATTTGGGTCTAAAACTGGTGATAATCGCAGGGTTGGTGTCAATGTAGATGCCATTGATTAATTGCAGGCAATAAGGCACCGCACTAAAAATCCCTTGCACAAGGACCTTACCCTCGCTGTCTTTAACGCCTTCTAAGGTTTCTTTGATGGCTTTCGGCTGCCCCGGTAAATTGAGAATAAGGCTATCTTTACGAATCACCCCGACTTGCCGGGATAAAATGGCGGTTGGAACAAAATGCAAACTGACTTGACGCATTTGTTCACCAAAACCGGGCATTTCTCGATCGGCAATGGCTAACGTCGCATCCGGTGTGACATCTCGTTTTGCCGGACCGGTGCCGCCGGTAGTTAACACAAGGTGGCAATGCTGTTCATCCACCAATTCACATAACACTCGTTCGATTTCAGCTTGTTCATCCGGAATCAATCGTTCAACAACGGTAAAAGGATCCACTAAAGCCTGCTCCAACCAATGTTTTAATTCGGGAATGCCTTGGTCAGCATAAACGCCTTGAGAGGCTCTATCTGAAACGGAGACTAAACCAATTTTTAACCGCATGTCCATAATTACTCCTTGTTATAAAAAATAATGCCGTATCATCGTTTCAAGGCAATGACACGGCATAAGGGATTTGTATTGGATTATTTCATTTTTTCTTTTAGTTCTTCTAAAAGCTCTTGATGAATTTCTTCTTGGACTTCCTCTGGAATTGGCGTATTCGCGCGGTTGAGTTTAATTCTAATGATTAGCGTGAGGACTAAACTGGTGACTAATACCCACGGTGCCCAATAAAGTGCTTCATTGAACGGTGCAAAGAGGGCGTATAATATCGCCACTTCGCCAAGTAAGATTGCACGATCGACTTTATCTAACGGCCCGCCATAGGGCTCGTCGTTTTCTTCTTTTTGTTTAGGGAGCAGATTTAAATCCAGTAACGCTGAAAGTAGAATGACTAAACCGATTTGTAGCGGATCAAAAGGCGCAACAAACATAAAAGGAATGTATGCCGCTGTCATGGCAACAACATAGATGATTTTGGTTAAATATCGACTGCAACGAGACGTATGCTCAAAATCATAGATAAGAATATCGGCAAGATTATTCAGCAAGACAAGGTTAATAAATAGCCCAATTGGAATTAACCAAAAGAGCGATTGCCCGCCTAAAAGCACCGTGATGCCAATGACAATAGAGAGGATGCTAGAGAATACCGTAATATAGCTGGCTTTAATGCCCAAACGATCACACTGTGCGGCAATCGGGTATAAAAAATGTTGGAATTTATATTTGAGGTTATTAATACTCATAATGTTTCCTTTAGAACGCATATAAATGGATATTGACTAAGACGGAAATCATGCCAACAAAATAATGAAGGCGATAACTTGCCCAGTGTATCAAAATAAAAGGGAAAATGCCGTAATTTTCTACGATAAAAAGTAATCTTGTGGTTTTATGCTCTTATCTCTCGTACAAAAATAAGAATGATTCTTCCGCACATTAATCTCTATTCATTGTTTCGACATTGGATTTATTCGGGATGGCTAATTTCGCTTCTTTCTGTTGCGCACGACGTTTTTGAAAAAACGCACTGAGTTTTTCACTGCATTCCTGCTGCAGCACCCCACCGGTAATTTCAATGACATGGTTCATTTTATAATCCTCGAAAAAATGAAAACGGGAACCCACTGCGCCGGTTTTATAGTCAGCTGCACCAAACACCAAGCGCTTAATGCGGCTGTGTAAAATCGCCCCTGCGCACATGGTGCAAGGTTCAAGGGTGACGTATAAGGTTGCGTTCAACAAGCGGTAATTTTGCAAGCGCTGGCCGCCTTGGCGTAAAGCCACAATTTCGGCATGCGCTGTGGGATCAGAATCAATGATCGATAAATTCCATCCCTCGCCAAGAATTTCCCCCTCCTCGCTCACTAATACGGCGCCCACAGGAATTTCACCCAAGGCTTCAGCTTTGTCCGCCAACATTAAGGCGTGGCGCATAAATTGTTCATCCAGTTGCTGTTGAGATTCAGTCATGAGGCTATTCAGATAAAAAGTGCGGTGGATTTCAAAAACGTTTCTAAAACCGACCGCACTTTGTTAGACGGAAAACGGATATTTAATCGGCTCGTGGCATTGATAACCCGTTACCTCAAAATCATCCATGGTGACCCAGGTTTCCAGGTCTTCTAAAGATTTAATGTCCGGATTAATTTCCAACTGCGGTGACGGGAAAGGCTCACGTTTTAATTGCACATCACGCATGAGTGCCAACTGGTCTTCATAAATGTGTGCATTCACAATGTGATGGAACGCTTGCCCTGCTTTTTTACCGGTAATTTGTGCCATTAACGCCAAAAGGGTAAATACTTGGATTTGGTTGAAATTCAAGCCAAGCGGGACATCACAAGAGCGTTGGTAACTGGTGAGATATAAGGTATCACCCAGCAAGGAAAACGTATGTGTGTGCATGCAAGGGCGCAAACAACCCAAATCAAATTCACCCGGATTATAGAACGTCAGAATCTCACCGCGGTCATCAATGCCTTTGCTGAGGTTATTGATGATTTTGCGTAGCTGATCGAGATGTTCGCCATTCGGTTTACGCCAACTTCTGCCCTGCACACCATATACGCGCCCCATATCATCCGTGCCTTTGCGGTGCGGATTATTGAGCCAAGCCAGATTTTCATTGGCATTGGCATCCCAGGTTTTGGTGCCAAGATTGCGGAAGTCGGCGGCATTATCATAACCGCGAATATAACCTAGAAGTTCTGCAATCGCGGCTTTCCAATAGCTTTTACGGGTGGTAATCAACGGGAATTGATTGTTTGCCACATCGTAAGTCAAATCGGCGTTAATCACGGTTAAACAGCGTTTGCCGGTACGTTCGTTTTCTACCCAAACGCCTTCATTAACAATGCGTTGGCACAAATCTAAATAAGCTTTCATAGAGATACTATGTCGATTACCCTTTATTTTGTTTATACAGTGCCAAGGCTTGTGGCATCAGACGTAATAAGTTTGCTTGGCGATCTTTATCACTTGGGTGCGTCGAACTTAATTTGTCTAAAATGCCTTGCGAGCCTGTTGAGGCTTTTTGCATTTTATCCCATAAACCCGGTGCGGCTTCCGGGTTATAGCCGGATTTCGCCATTAAGAATAACCCCACTTCATCCGCTTCGGTTTCTGCACTGCGGGAATAAGGTTTGTCCAAGCCCCAGTCTTTTGCTAAGCCTACAACCATAGTACTACCGTCAGAACCGATTTGTGTCGCCAACGCAGCTTGAGCAACACCGGCAATCACATTGGTAAATTGACTAAGGTTTGCTTTCTTTTTACCATGTTCTTTTAAGGCGTGCGCCATTTCATGCCCCATCACAGTCGCAATTTCATCATCTGTGAGGTTTAAAGTTTCCACTAAGCCGGTATAAAACGCCATTTTACCGCCCGGCATTGCCCAAGCATTCAGTTCTTTGGATTTAATCACTTCGATTTGCCAGTCAAAGGCTTGCCCGGTTTGATTTTCGCGATTCGCGTACGGCACCATTTTGTTGAAAATTTTGTGTACCCGTTGCGCCGTTTTGGAGTTACTGTCAATTTGATTTTGGGATTTGGCTTCGTTAATCATATCACGATAGCCCATCGCCGCTTGTTGGTTAATTGAGGCAGAATCTGCACAAGCTGTTAAAATACCGACGATAGAGACGAGTGTTAATGTTTTAGCAAATTTGAACATAAATTTTCCCTCATAGATTTGTGTGTAAAAAAGACCGCACCTTAAAAGCGCGGTCTGTTTAGAATTTTATTATTTTTTCGCACGTTCAAATGAATCAAGGATTTCTTTACGCGCTGCGTCAACGCCTTCCCATCCTTCTACTTTCACCCATTTACCTGCTTCTAACGCTTTGTAGCTTTCGAAGAAGTGTTTGATTTGTGCTTTTAATAATTCCGGTAAATCGCCCACGTCTTTGATGTGGTCGTATTCTTTGCTTAATTTAGTGTGCGGTACCGCAACCACTTTCGCATCACCACCGGCTTCATCGGTCATTTTCAACACGCCTACCGGACGGCAACGAATAACAGAGCCAGGTTGTAACGGGTACGGTGTTGGCACTAACACGTCAACCGGGTCGCCGTCAGAAGATAAGGTGTTGTTCACATAACCGTAGTTTGCCGGATAGAACATTGCGGTTGCCATGAAACGGTCTACAAATAATGTGCCGGTTTCTTTGTCAACTTCGTATTTGATTGGATCAGAGTTTGCAGGGATTTCAATAACAACATAGATGTCATCTGGTAATTCTTTACCTGCCGGTACGCTTTCTAAGCCCATTTGTTATTCCTTCTTGTGAGTTAAATAAACGTGGCAATTATAGCCGTAATCGGCTTCATTTGTCGAGTTGAGGGGACGTTGCGTAATAAAATGCGGTTGTCTTTTGTAGTTGTACTATTATAATAGTCCAAATTTTTTTACTAAAGGATATTACAATGACAATGCAAAAACGCCCTTCATTACTCGGTGGCGCGATGATTATCGCAGGTACGGCAATCGGCGCCGGTATGCTTGCTAACCCAACTTCTACTGCCGGTGTTTGGTTTTTCGGTTCAATTGCGATTCTGATTTACACCTGGTTTTGTATGACCACCTCGGGCTTAATGATTTTAGAAGCCAATTTACATTATCCCACCGGTGCCAGTTTCGATACGATTGTGACTGATTTATTAGGCAAAGGCTGGAACGTCATTAATGGCTTATCCGTCGCCTTTGTACTTTACATTCTTACTTATGCTTACATCACTTCCGGTGGCAGCATCACGGAAAGTTTCTTGAATCAGTTAGGTGAAAACGTGGAAGTGGGCCGTAGTGCAGGCTCTTTGATTTTCTGTTTTGTGTTGGCGGCGTTTGTGTGGTTCTCTACCAAAGCGGTTGACCGTTTTAGTACGGTGTTAATCGCCGGGATGATCATTTCTTTCTTCCTTTCTACCTCCGGTTTGTTGAGTTCGGTGAAAGCCGATGTGTTGCTTAACACCGTGGCACAGGGCGAACAGCAATATTTACCTTATATTTTGACCGCACTTCCGGTGTGTTTGGTGTCATTTGGTTTCCACGGCAACGTCCCGAGTTTGGTGAAATACTATGATCGTGACGGCAAGCGCGTGATGAAATCCATTTTCCTTGGCACCGGTTTGGCGTTGATTATTTATATTTTGTGGCAGCTTGCCGTTCAAGGTAACTTACCGCGTGCTGAATTTGCACCGGTCATCGCCAAAGGCGGTGACGTAGCGGCCTTACTAGAAGCCTTAAACAAATACATCCAAACCGATTATATCGGCATTGTTTTGAATTTCTTTGCTTACATGGCTATCGCCAGTTCTTTCCTTGGTGTCACCTTAGGCTTATTTGATTACATCGCTGACTTGTGTAAATTTGATGACAGCCGCTTAGGACGCACGAAAACGACATTAGTTACTTTCCTACCGCCGTTATTACTGAGTTTGCAATTCCCATTCGGTTTCGTTATTGCCATTGGTTACGCAGGTTTAGCTGCCACGATTTGGGCTGCCATCGTGCCGGCGTTGTTGGCAAAAGCCAGCCGCAAAAAATTCCCGAATGCGACCTATCGTGTACACGGTGGCAACTTTATGGTGTATTTCGTGATTTTATTTGGGTTATTGAATATCTTCGCACAAGTGGCATTGCAGTTTGGTTGGATTGCCGACTTCAAAGGATAATATGCAAGACAAGCAAAGCGTGTATGACAAGGACGGTTTTTTTGACCTGTACCAGAAACTGCGCAGTAACCCGAACAGCTTAAATGAAATCGTTGAAAAGCCCACGATGTTGGGCTTAGTCGGCGGCGTGTCAGGCAAGCGTATTTTAGATTTAGGCTGTGGTTGCGGAGAACATCTCAAGCTCTATTTAGAACGGGGCGCCGCATTTGTTGCCGGTATAGATTTGTCCCAAGCGATGTTGCAGCAGGCGGCAAAAAATCTCGCAGAATTTCGACCGCACTTTTTACTGGAGCAAGCCCCAATGGAACATCTGGAACGGTTAAACGAAAGCAATTTTGATGTCATCACCAGTTCCTTTGCTTTTCATTATGTGCATGATTTTCCTGCCTTATTAGCAAAAATTCATGCCAAACTGAAACCAAACGGACAATTGATTTTCTCTCAAGAACATCCCATTGTGACTTGTTATCAAGGCGGTGAACGTTGGGAAAAAGACGCGCAAAAACAACAAATCGCCTATCGGCTGAATTTCTATCGGGATGAAGGCGAACGCCAGCGCAACTGGTTTAAACAACCTTTTATAACCTATCACCGCACCACGGCGACCATCATCAACAATTTGATTTCTGCCGGTTTTCACATTGAGCAAATGGCGGAGCCCATGCTTGCAGACCAACCGCAATGGCAGGATGAATTTAAAGATTTGCAACATCGCCCGGTGTTGTTGTTTGTTAAGGCGAGAAAAAACACATAAAGTGCGGTCGATTTTTGACGTGTTTTTGAGAAAAGAAGGCGGACAATTTGTCCGCCTTTTAGCGCAGAAAATATCTGCTTTCCGAGTGATAAAAAGTTAGCGCAAGAATGCCGGAATTTTGCTTTCGTATTCTGCGATTTTGTCTTCGTGTTGAAGGGTTAAACCGATATTATCCAAGCCGTTTAACAAACAATGACGGCGGAATTCATCCAGTTCAAAGGTATAAACTTTGTCGCCCACAGTAACGGTCATGGCTTCCAAATCCACATGGATTTGTTTGCCCTCATTTGCCCAAACCCATTGGAAGATTTCTTCTACTTCCTCTTCGCTTAAACGAATCGGTAACATGTGGTTGTTTAAACTGTTGTTATAGAAAATATCCGCAAAACTAGGTGCGATCATCACTTTGAAACCGTAATCGGCAAGCGCCCAAGGGGCGTGTTCACGAGAAGAACCACAGCCGAGGTTTTTGCGTGCTAATAAAATAGTCGCCCCCTGATATTGTGGGTAATTCAGCACAAATTCCGGATTCGGCTTGGTGCCTTCTACATCCAAATAACGCCATTCGTGGAATAAATGTTTGCCGAAGCCTACGCGGGTAATGGCTTGTAAAAATTGTTTTGGAATAATCGCATCCGTATCCACGTTTGCTGCATCCAATGGCACTACTAAGCCTGAAAGTTGTTTAAATCCTGCCATTTTCTGCTCCTTAGTTTAATGTGACGTCACGAATATCAACGAATTTACCGAACATTCCCGCTGCGGCAGCCATGGCAGGACTCACCAAGTGAGTACGACCGTTACGACCTTGGCGACCTTCAAAGTTACGGTTCGAAGTGGAAGCACAACGTTCCCATTCACCTAAACGGTCATCGTTCATCCCTAAGCACATTGAGCAGCCCGGATTACGCCATTCAGCGCCCGCTTCAATAAAGATTTTATCCAAGCCTTCTTTTTCCGCTTGTTCTTTGACTAAACCGGAACCCGGCACCACTAAAATCCGTTTTACGTTATCCGCTTTTTTACGGCCTTTCATCACCGCCGCAGCAGCGCGTAAGTCTTCGATACGCGCATTAGTACAAGAGCCGATAAATACTTGATCCACCGAAATCTCTTTTAAATCAGTATTCGCTTCTAAGCCGATATAATTCAAGGCTTTTTCAGCAGAAGCACGAGTGACGGAATCGGTCATTTCGGCTGGATTTGGCACTAATTGATCGATACCGATCACTTGCCCCGGATTCGTGCCCCAAGTGACTTGTGGTGCGATATCTTTGGCTTCTAATGTGATCACCGTGTCAAATTGCGCATCCTCATCGGATTTTAAAGTTTTCCAATAAGCGACTGCATCATCCCAATCTTTGCCTTTTGGCGCATGTGGACGACCTTTTAAGTACTCGAAAGTGGTTTCATCCGGTGCGATTAAACCGGCTTTTGCACCCATTTCAATTGCCATGTTGCATATGGTCATACGTCCTTCCATGGAAAGATCACGAATGGCTTCACCGCAAAATTCCACCACATGGCCTGTGCCGCCTGCCATAGTGGTTTTACCGATAATGGCAAGAATAATGTCTTTTGCGGTAATGCCCGGAGCGACTTTGCCACGCACTTCAATTTTCATGCTTTTTGCACGGGCTTGTTTTAAGGTTTGTGTCGCTAAAACGTGTTCGACTTCGGAGGTGCCGATACCAAATGCCAAGGCACCAAAAGCACCATGGGTGGCGGTATGGGAGTCACCACAGACGATGGTCATGCCTGGTAAAGTTAAGCCTTGCTCCGGTCCCATTACATGCACGATACCTTGTTCTCTTGTGGTCATATCGAACAATTTGATCCCCGTGGCTTTGGTATTTTTATCAAGCTCTAACACCTGAATTTTCGCTTGGCCTTCAAGTTTATTCACATCGCGTACTTGGGTAGAAATACTGTGATCCATGGTACCGAAAGTTTTGCTCACTTGGCGTACTGGACGACCCGCAACACGTAGCCCATCAAAAGCTTGCGGACTGGTTACTTCATGGATTAAATGACGGTTAATATACAAAATCGGCGTTTCGCCTTCTGCTTCGTATACCACGTGGGCATCGAATAATTTTTCGTAAAGAGTTTTTGCCATAATTTTTCTCAATTCGTTAGGGGCTTTGTTAGAGTAGTAAGTTTTAAATTGTCTGTTGGTATTTTTCTAATCCATTCGCAACTTTAGATGGATAGAACTCTATCACTTGATAATCTGCTATTTGGTGTTGGTGAAATGGATCTTGTTCAATAATTTGATTTACTTCATCAAGATCTTTTGCATTCATAATAATGATCTCACCAGTTCTAGGTTCTTTACGCCCAGACATTAGAAACTTACCTTGTTGATAAAACTTATCTAAAAATGTTCTGTGTTCAGCTAGAAATTCTTCAATTTTCTCTAAAGGTTGAATATAGGTTAATGAAACAATAAACATATAATCTCCTTTTTTCTAGGGACGCTTACTCGCCTTTATTAAATTTGTTGATGGTGGGCAAAAATGCCCACCCTACGATTAGATTGCTTCAGCAATCAATGTACCCATTTCCGCCGTTAAAACAGGGGCAGAGTCATCGGCTAAATCACCGGTACGGTGACCATTGGCTAAGACTTTTTGTACCGCATTTTCAATGGCATCCGCGGCTTCGTTTAAGTTGAAGCTGTAACGCAACATCATCGCCGCAGAAAGAATTTGTGCGATTGGGTTGGCAATGCCTTTGCCTGCGATATCCGGGGCAGAACCACCTGCCGGTTCGTATAAGCCGAAACCTTCTTCATTTAAGCTGGCAGATGGCAACATTCCCATAGAACCGGTGATCATCGCGGCTTCATCAGAAATAATATCGCCGAAAATGTTAGAGCAGAGGAGCACATCGAAAGACTCAGGCGCTTTGATTAACTGCATGGTCGCGTTGTCGATATAAATATGATCTAGGGTGACTTCAGGGTAGTCTTTTGCCACTTCGGTCACGGTTTCACGCCATAAGATTGACGCTTGTAATACGTTGGCTTTATCGACAGAAGTGACGTGTTTACGGCGTTTCATTGCTGCATCAAAAGCCGCACGTGCAATGCGTTCGATTTCATATTTGTAATAAACTTCGGTATCGAATGCTTTGGTTTGTGCGCCTTCGCCTTCGCGACCTTTCGGCTGACCGAAATAAATCCCGCCAGTTAATTCACGTACAACCACCATATCAAAGCCTTTCGCTGCAATATCGGCACGTAATGGACAGAATTTTTCGAGTCCTTTATAAAGGGTAGCAGGACGAAGATTGCAGAATAATTTGAAATGTTTACGCAATGGTAATAATGCACCGCGTTCCGGTTGTTGATCCGGCGGTAAATTTGTCCATTTAGGGCCGCCCACGGAGCCGAATAAAATTGCATCGGCCTCTTCACAGCCTTTTAGGGTATCTGCCGGTAATGGGCAACCGCAATTATCGATTGCAGCACCACCTACATAAAACTCGTTAAAGTTAAGTTTGAAACCGAATTTTTCTTGGACTTTGTTTAATACTTTAATGGCTTCTGCCATCACTTCCGGGCCGATGCCGTCTCCCGGTAGAACAGCGATGTTGTATGATTGCATATTGTTTTTCCTATTTCTTTCACACTAAAGTGCGGTTAATTTTCTCCCCTCTTTTGTAAAGAGGGGCTGGGGGGAGATTTTAACGATATAAATTCACCACTGAGGTTGATGTTACTTCTGCCAAATCTCCCCTAACCCCCCTTCGCTAAAGAGGGGAACTCGATAGATTAATGATGTTTGTGGCTTTTAATATCTGCGACTTTATGTGAACGATAAATCGCATTGATGGCGTGCACTAAGGCAAGCGCAGAGGATTCAACGATATCCGTCGCTAAACCGACACCATGGAATTTACGACCTTCGTGTTCCACCACAATGTCCACCTGACCTAAGGCTTCAGCGCCTTCGCCTTTGGCGGTTAAGTTATAGTGAGACATTTTGATCTCTAAACCGGTCAAATTTAAGATGGCGTTATAAACCGCATCAACCGGGCCGTTACCACCGATTGACGAAGTGCTTAATTTCTCACCGTCTAATTGTAATTGAACAAAGGCTGTCGCCGGATATTCTTTGGTGGAGTGAGCGGAAAGTTTATCTAACACCAAACGATCTTCATCGCCTTGTTGCATATCAATGAACGCCAAGGCTTCCAAGTCATAATCGAACACTTGGCCTTTTTTGTCCGCCAATTTTAAGAAGGCATCATACAATTTATCTAAATCGTAATCTTGCTCGGTGTAGCCCATGTCGGTCATATGACCTTTCACCGCCGCACGGCCGGAACGTGCGGTTAAGTTCAATTTCTCTTTCTTCAAACCGATAGTTTCCGGAGACATGATTTCGTAGGTATTTTTGTTTTTTAACATACCGTCTTGGTGGATACCGGAAGAGTGTGCAAAAGCATTGGAACCCACAATCGCTTTATTAGGCTGAATCGGCATATTACAAAGTTGGCTCACCATTTGACTGACGCGATGAATTTCTTGCGTGTTGATACGTGTATCCACGCCCATAAATTCTTGACGAACTTTCATTGCCATCACCACTTCTTCCAATGCGGTGTTACCTGCGCGCTCGCCGATGCCGTTGATGGTACATTCAATTTGGCGTGCACCGTTTTGTACGGCGGTTAAAGAGTTGGCGGTCGCCATACCTAAATCGTTGTGGCAGTGCACGGAAATCACGGCTTTATCGATGTTTGGTACGCGGTTACGCACTTGAGCAATGATATTGCCGTATTCATTTGGTAAGCAGAAACCAACGGTATCCGGAATGTTGACTGTGGTTGCACCCGCATTAATTGCGGCTTCAACAATACGACAGATATTATCAATACCTGTACGGCCGGCATCTTCGCAAGAGAACTCAACATCATCCGTGTAGTTACGTGCGCGTTTCACTGCCGCCACCGCCATTTCAACCACATCGTCAAAGGTACGTTTTAATTTGGCTTCCACGTGCAAAGCCGAGCTGGCGATAAATGTGTGAATACGGAAAGCTTCCGCCACTTTTAAGGCTTCATACGCCGCATCGATGTCTTTTTCTACCGCACGGGAAAGTGCTGCGACACGACTATTTTTGATATGGCGCGCAATGGTTTGCACAGATTCAAAATCTCCTTGTGAGGAAACCGGAAAGCCCACTTCCATCACATCCACGCCTAAACGTTCAAGTGCTAAAGCAATCTGTAATTTCTCTTTAACGGTTAAGCTTGCTTTTAACGCTTGCTCGCCATCACGCAAGGTGGTATCAAAAATAATAACGCGATCTGTCATAACATTTTCCTTCTTTCAATCACTCAAAGTGCGGTCATTTTTTACGGTATTTTTAAAACGAAAAAACCCGCAAATTAGAGTGCGGGTTTAAATTTTGAGGGTTTTACATTTGACTGTTTTTCATCCACAACTTAGCCGCACAAAGCATGTGAGAGCAGCAGGTTGAGGGAGAAAGAAACAGTGTGAAACATGAAAAATCCTAGTGTATAAAAATCTGTAAACGTGCGTCACATATTACGGATTTAAGCTAGTCTGTCAAATGATAAATCAGCATATTCTCTCTGTTTTTGCCGATTTTATGAAATTTAGTGAGAGATAAACTTTGTATTAAGCATAGATCTTAGAGAAATATTCTAACTTTGATGTTTGAAGCCAGTTTTTATTCTGATAGAAATTTATTTACTGAAAAAATCGACTTTTTTAGTTTAAATCTAAAAAAAAGTGCGGTGTGTTTTTTCAATGTTTTTAAAGACATCGAAAAATCACCGCACTTTAGAGGCGAATCTTGCTGCCACTAATGGGGATTAAATACCCAACTTCCATCCGTGTGCAATTCTAATTGTTGCTGATGTAATGGCACGAGGGTAGAACGATGCCCCACGCTGATAATGGTGGTATTTGGCAATTCTTCACGAATTAAGCGATACATGGCGTGTTCCATACCTTCGTCTAAGCTGGCGCTGGCTTCATCAAGGAAAGCAACTTTCGGTTTGTGTAGTAACAAACGGGCAAACGCCAAACGTTGTTGTTCACCAAGAGAGAGAATGCGGCTCCAGTCTTGTTCCTGTTCTAAACGATCCTGTAAATGAGCTAATTGAACCTGTTCTAATACCCGCGTGATCTTAGCCAAATCCACGTTTTCAGTGGTATCCGGATAATAGAGCGCGGTGAGCAAATTGCCTTGTGGCAAATAAGGGCGTTGCGACAAGAACAAGGTATTGTGTTGCGGGCAGAATATTTTGCCTTCCGCATAGGACCATAAACCGGCAATGGTGCGTAATAAGGTAGTTTTCCCGACACCGGATTGACCTTGAATTAATAACGAATTCCCTTGTGTTAAGGTGAGATTTAAATCTTTAATTAAGATTTTTCCCATAGGCGATTTCACGCTAAGGTGTTGGAAAATCACATCCGTAGGGTGATCAGTAATGTCGGTTTTACTTTGTTTTTGCGCGGCTTCGACGCTGTAGTGAAAGCCAGTTAAACGGTCTAACGTGGCTTTGTATTCGGCGAAACTGTCGTAGGTGTTACGGAAGAAAGAAAGATTGGAATGCAACTTGCCAAAGACTTGCAAGGTTTGCATCAGATCGCCCAATTTAATTTGTTTTTCAAAATAGCGGCCCACTTGAATAAGTAATGGGAAGACCACGGAAATCTGACTGACCACCAAGTTGAATCCTGAGAATTTTAAAGCTCGGAAGACAATATCCCACATGTTATCGATAACGGCGCGGAATTGTTTGTATAACCGACTTTTTTCCACTTTTTCACCGGCGTAGAATGCAATGCTTTCCGCATATTCTTTAACACGGATTAAGGAATAACGGTAATTCGCGTTTAATTTTTCGTTCGCGAAGTTAAGGCGAATTAACGGTTTACCAAGCCAGAAAGCAATCAGCGTGGTGAAAATCACATAAGCGAATACTAAATAGACCATAGCGCGCGGAATTTCTATACCTAGCAAGGTCATTGGCCCTGCTAAGCCCCACAATAAAATCGTGTAAGAAATCATGGAGGTCACGGCATCAATCACACCAGTGCTGAGGGAAAGCGTGGTTTTTACATAAGATTGTATGTCTTGTTGAATCCGTTGATCCGGGTTATCGAGATTGTTGCCGATGTATTGGCTTTTATAATAAGCCCGCTTATCCATCCATTTTTCTAAGAGTTCTGTATTTAGCCATTCAATCCAGTTAATGGAAAAGCGCTGGTTTAAATAATAGCTGATAAGTGCAGCTGCCACAGAAAAGCCGGCAATAAAACAGAACAAAATCATCTGCTCCCAAAAGACGGTTTGGTTAAATTCCTGCAATGCGGTGTACATATTGTTATACCACGTGGAATGCACCAAGCTCAGACGTACACTAAAGAGGGTGAGGGTCACGATCAAGACGAAGAATAATAATGGTTTAATGCTGCGTTTTGGCGAAAGATAACCGCCGGCAAACATCCAAAATTGTTTGCCCCAATGGGTCAGGCGAACTAATAGAAAAATGCCGAGACTGAAGAAAATAACTGTGAGCGCCAGTGTGCGGGCGATCCAAAGTGAAGAGGTAATGATCTCTTGAGTATAATCCATAACGTATTCCCATAGACAAAAGTGCGGTAAGTTTACACGGTGTTTTGATCAAATCAAGAAGATGATGAAGATATGAACAACACTGCAAGCGTATTCTTTCAATGCGAAGATTTTTATGTGATTAGGCTAAAATTTTCTGTTATCAACGCCCATTTTTTGGTAAATTTAGCCCAATTTTTTTAACGCTCAAAAGAGCCATGATTAATACAAATTAGTGGAACACATATGTTATTTAAAAAAATTCGCGGTTTATTTTCTAACGATCTTTCTATTGACCTCGGTACAGCAAATACGTTGATTTACGTCAAAGGGCAAGGCATCGTGTTGGATGAACCTTCTGTGGTGGCGATTCGCCGAGATCGCAGTGGCTCGCTGAAAAGTATTGCGGCAGTGGGTCGCGAAGCGAAACAAATGTTAGGTCGTACTCCAAAAAGCATTGAAGCGATTCGCCCGATGAAAGACGGTGTCATTGCCGATTTCTTCGTGACCGAAAAAATGCTGCAATATTTTATTAAACAGGTACATAGCGGCAATTTCATGCGCCCAAGCCCACGTGTATTGATTTGCGTGCCGGCAGGCGCAACGCAAGTAGAACGTCGTGCGATCAGAGAATCTGCCATTGGTGCCGGTGCACGTGAAGTCTATTTAATTGAAGAACCGATGGCGGCAGCGATTGGGGCGAAGTTACCGGTTTCAACGGCAATCGGTTCCATGGTGATTGATATCGGCGGCGGTACGACCGAAGTTGCGGTGATTTCCTTGAACGGCATCGTGTATTCTTCTTCCGTGCGTATTGGTGGTGACCGCTTTGATGAAGCGATTGTGACCTATGTGCGCAAAAATTTTGGTTCGATTATCGGGGAGCCGACCGCAGAACGCATTAAACAAGAAATTGGTACCGCCTACATTCAAGACGGCGACGAAATTAAAGAAATGGAAGTGCACGGCTCCAACATTGCGGAAGGTGCGCCACGCTCCTTTACGTTAACGTCAAAAGATGTTTTAGAAGCTATTCAACAACCGTTAAGTGGCATTGTGGCGGCAGTACGAACTGCCTTGGAAGAATGTCAACCGGAACACGCCGCGGACATTTTTGAACGTGGCATGGTCCTAACCGGTGGTGGTGCGTTATTGCGTAATATTGATGTGCTACTTTCCAAAGAATCCGGTGTGCCGACCATCGTTGCTGATGAGCCACTTACATGTGTTGCACGCGGTGGTGGTGAGGCATTGGATATGATTGATATGCACGGTGGCGACATTTTTAGTGAAGAAATCTAATCATGTTTAAAAAGTGCGGTGAATCATTTTGATGTTTTTACCCAGACAATGTTAATCACCGGGTAAATCGTTTCATACGATAAAACATAATTATCTCTTAATGCCGGCCTGTTGCTTAACTGACCGGCATTGCCGTTGATATTGACCGCACTTTTGTTTTGAGGAATGCTCTTATCATGAAGCCTATTTTTGGAAAAACCCCGCCTTTAGGACTCAAGCTTTTTCTCGCTGTCATTGCCTCATTAGGATTAATTGCCTCAGATAGACAAACGACAACGATGATTCAAGCCCGTTCATTGTTAGAAACGGCTGTTGGCGGATTGTATTATTTAGCCAATACGCCACGCACGGTGTTGGATGGGGTTTCCGATAATTTGGTCGATACCAATAAATTGCAAATCGAAAATAAAGCATTAAAAGATCAATTACGAGAAAAAAACGCGGATCTTTTATTGCTGGATCAATTAAAAGTCGAAAACCAACGTTTGCGACTGCTCCTAAATTCGCCACTACGGATTGATGAATATAAGAAAATTGCCGAAGTTCTGACGGCGGAGACCGATATTTATCGCCAACAAGTGGTGATTAATCAAGGTGAAAAAGATGGCGCTTATATTGGTCAGCCGGTAATTGATGAAAAAGGCGTGGTCGGACAAATTATTTCGGTGGGCGAGCATACTAGCCGAGTGTTATTAATTACGGATATCGCCCATTCGATTCCAGTTCAAGTGTTGCGCAATGATGTTCGCATGATTGCCAGTGGCACCGGGCATAATGACGAATTGGTTTTAGATAACGTTCCACGATCAGTGGATATTGAAAAAGGCGATTTACTGGTGACCTCCGGGCTGGGAGGACGTTTTTTAGAGGGCTATCCGGTTGCGATTGTCGAATCGGTATCGCGTGACGGACAAAATTATTTTGCTACGGTCACAGCCAAGCCATTAGCCTTTATTGATAAATTACGCTACGTCTTATTGCTGTGGCCGACAAATGAAGATACACGAAAAGCAAGCCCAATCACACCGGCAGATGTGCGTAAAGCGGTTGAGCAACGATTAGCGACACAAGGCAATGAAGCACAAAAAGTGAAAAAAGCCCTTGTTCCTGATGTTCCACCGGCAGAACAGACACCTTCAGAAGCGACATCGGATTTGCCGACAGAGGCACCCCATGAAAATCCTGTAGAAGCCGTGCCAGTAGAGGATAAATCGCCAAGGGAGGAGGATTAATGCAAAGTCGTGTTATTTTTAAATACATTGCGTTAACCGCAATATTTCTACTTGCCTTGGTGATGGAAATCATGCCGTGGCCTAACGGTTTTCAAAGTGTTAAACCGGCGTGGGTCGTGTTGATTTTCATGTATTGGGGATTGTCGATTCCCAACCGTGTAAGTATTGGTTGGGCATTTATGATTGGTATTCTGTGGGATGTGGTATTAGGCACGATCTTGGGCGCGCACGCACTGGTGTTGTCTATCTTTGCCTACTTAATTACCAAAAATCACCTTGTTTTTCGTAATCTTTCACTTTGGATGCAAAGCTTGCTGGTGATTTTCTTTGTCTTTGCGATCCGTTTTAGCATCTTCTTAATTGAATTTTTAGTGCATCGCGCCACCTTCGATTGGCGAGAGATTTTTGGTGCCATGATTAGCGGTATTTTATGGCCGTGGTTATTTTTACTCCTTCGAAGCCTCCGCCGTCGTCTAGGATTAAGTTAACCTACCTTGACGCTTAACAAGGCAATGCACATCCATCATGATAAACGTCATAACGAAAAGGGAGCGTAATTGCTCCCTTTGGTTGTCATTTATAACTCACGTTGTTTAAAGGCATTGATGGCTTGCAAATGATGCGAAATCTGCTTGAATTTGTGCGTTTCTACGGCATCCCAAATCACCTCGTAATAAGGCGATAATACCTCTGCGCTACGTTGGGAATCTAAAACACCGTCTTCCACCGACAAGAACACCAAACAGCGACCTTTATTTTTCAAACGGAAACCTTCCACGCACTTGGTGGCAATGTCTTCATATTCTTCCGGGCGATCGATCTTGCCTCCCATATTTTCCTGCGGAAATAAATTCGGGTTGAAAATCGCCTGCTTAATGCCACATAAAAAACCAATGCGTTCCGCCCAATATCCGCCAAGCCCAACACCGCAAATTAAAGGTTTGTTGTCTTTGGATTCGGAGACCAATTTATGCACTTCGTTTAAAAGAAATTGCATATCATGGCGTGGATGCAATGTGCTGTAGTTAATAAAGCGAACATCATCGTCGATGAATTTTAGTTGTAACACTTTTTCGTGATTGCCCGGACTACTGGAATCAAAACCATGCAAATAAATAATCATTTTATTACTCCAACCTAACAGTGCTTTTGCTCTAAATATAAGATCATCTGCAAGGCAATATCAATGCCACTGGTTTTCTCAATCATCTCAAGCCCCGGACTGGCATTGACTTCCAACACCAACGGACCGTTGGCGGAACGGATTAAATCCACGCCAGCCACATCTAAGCCTAGCACTTTCGTTGCATTTAAGGCAACGTGTTTTTCCTGTTCGGTTAAGATGACTTTTTCTGCGCGGGCACCGCGATGACAATTCGCACGAAATTCACCCGCTTGCCCGATGCGTTGCATTGCCGCGACAATGCGATTGCCCACCACAAAACAACGCAAATCCGCACCTTGAGCCTCTGCAATAAATTCCTGTGCTAACGTCGGCACATTTGCCTGCTTCAATGTTTCCAACATACTGACCGCACTTTGTGGTCGTTCTGCGAGCACCACGCCAATCCCTTGCGAACCACTCAGGGTTTTCAAAATAACCGGTGCGCCAATATGCCGTACCGCATCATTCGCATTGGTTTCCAGCCCACCAAGCAACGAGGTTGGCACTGCAATGCCATTCGCCAGTAATAACTGCAAACTCAACCATTTATCACGCGCTTTGGCAAAACTATCGGCATGATTCAAACAAGGCACATTTAACGCCTGAAAATAATGCAACACCGCACAGCCCATTTGCATACTGCCGGTACCAAAGCGGGGTAACACCGCGTCATATTGGGGTAACAGATAAGGCGGGCTTTCCACATCCGGCTGATAATAAAGCGCAAAGTGCGGTGGATTTTGTTGGAGTTTTATTAAACAACGATTCGGATCGAGAATATCCATGTGATGGCCGTTTGCTTCCGCCGCCTGCTTTAAACGTCGACAGCTATACAAACGTGGCTCACGGCACAACATTAATAGTTTCATAGGGAGTGTTTTTTTACCGTATTTAATTCTCACTGGCTTGTTATCCGATGAGGATAACAAACCTCAATCACATAGCCTAGATTCATTTACCTATTGCTAAATTCACCGCATTCTACCTCAAACACTTGGCGAACTCTTTATTCTTTTGTGTATCCGCTATAAAATTGATGCATTTATTGACAAGACAAAAGGAAACATCATGTTTGTAACTATTTATGGTCGTCTAAGCTGCCCATATTGCGTACGCGCCAAAGCATTAGCCGAAAAGTTGAAAAATTCATTAACAGATTTTGATTATCGTTATATTGATATTATTGAACAAGGCATGAGCAAAGAGGATATTGCAAAAATTATCGGTAAACCGGTACAAACGGTGCCGCAAATTTTAGTGGATGAAAAACCAATTGGAGGCTGCACTGACTTTCAAGCTTTCGTGCGTGAACGATTTGGCGTGGAATAAGTGATTTTATCCACACGGATAAAAAAAACGGATTAGCCTAACAAGCTAATCCGTTTTTCTTATAGCCAGCCAAAGTCTGGCTATAAAAACCATACGCTATGCGTATGGAGTCAAATAGCTTAAGCGATGAACAGAAAAAAATCCTCACTATATAATGAACAAGGCTGACAACCAAAATTCAACATATAGGAGGATTATTTACCCCTCGTAGCGTGCAACTTGTTGCACGAATGATTAAAGCATTAACCTCGATGCGTAATTCACGATTTTGTGCGTAGCGTGCATCTTGATGCACGACCGAATCACGTACGGAACGTTATTTAACTCTTTCTGGCATTCACGATTTCGTGCAACAAGTTGCACGCTACAATTCACTAAAATAGAGATATGAAAATAGACATTTCCGAGTGAAAGGATTTTTTGTCAGCATCGTGGGCTTAAATACAAAAGTTGTGAAGATCTATATAAGGAATCAAGAAAAAGAAGATATGGTTCAAGATAATTTATCAACGAAAGAACATATTGACCCCTTTAAGGGGTAGTCAAGGAAGTCATTAGACACGGTTGTCAGTTTTCACAAGCCCCTTGAGGGGCTTGTGAAGTATAGGCCCTTATAGGGGAGCCTAAAAACCGCACGTTTTACGTGCGGATTGTTATTTGGTTTGAGTGCCATGCAATTAAAAGATTTCTTCCGAGGCAAAGAAATAAGCAATCTCACGTGCCGCGCTTTCCGGGCTATCGGAACCGTGCACGGAGTTTTCCCGTTGGCTTAACGCAAAATCACGACGAATCGTGCCTTCTGCTGCCGTTTCAGGATTGGTCGTTCCCATTAAAGTGCGGTAATCTTGCACGGCATTTTCTTTTTCTAACACACTCACGAATACCGGCGCCGAAATCATGTATTCCACTAATGACTCGAAAAAAGGCTTGCCTTGGTGTTCGGCGTAAAAGCCTTCTGCTTGTTCTCTGTTCAACTGAACCATTTTCGCGGCAGCAATATTGAATCCCTGTTGCTCAAAGCGTGCCAAAATCGCGCCGATTAAATGACGCTTTACGGCATCCGGTTTAATAATAGATAAGGTTCGTTGTAAGCTCATTTCACATCCTCTTACTGTTGTTTTGCTTTAGCTAATAATAAATTGGCAAGGGTTTGCACACCGATACCGGTCGCACCGGTCGCCCATAAGTCGCTTGGGGTTTTGCGATAGGTGGCGGAACAATCAATGTGTAACCAATGTTGTTGATAATTTTTCACGAAATAAGATAAAAATGCCGTTGCGGTGCTGGCACCTGCGCCCACCGGAACTGTGCCGATATTCGCAATGTCAGCGAACGCCGTTTTAATTTGTCCGCGATGTAATTCCGCGAAAGGCAAGCGCCAAAATGGTTCTTGTTCCTGTTCGGCAGCGTGGAATAAATCGGCGACTAACTGATCATCCATGGATAACACACTGTGATAATCATTGCCCACCGCCACTTTTGCCGCACCGGTTAACGTAGCACAATCCACAATAAATTGAGGTTGTTGCGCATCTGCATCAATTAAGCCATCTGCCAATACCAAGCGCCCTTCGGCATCCGTATTGAGAATTTCGACGCTAACGCCATTACGATATTGAATGATATCTCCCAATTTGAAGGCACGACTACTCACTAAATTTTCTGCACAGCAAAGGAATAATTTCACCCGTTGATTTAAACCACGTAAAATTGCCAAGCCTAACGCCCCCGTCAATAACGCGGCGCCGCCCATATCAGTACGCATGGTACTCATGCCATCACTCGGTTTAATGCTGTAACCACCACTGTCAAACGTAATGCCTTTGCCCACTAAACAGGCCAACACCGGCGCGTCCGGATTGCCGGTTGGATTGAAATCCAACTGCAACATGGCCGGCAGATTTTGCGATCCTTTCCCCACCTGCCATAAACCGTGGTAACCACGTTCTAGCAATGCTTCTCGAGAAACGATGGAAAAACTGACCGCACTTTGTTTCGCGGCTTGCTCTGCCGTCTGCCCGATAAACTTCGCCGCGCGTTGGGCAAGCTCTTCCGGCGTTAAAATGGCTGCTGGCAGATTAATGATTTCACGCACGAAATCGCCGCATTGAATGCGATAACTTAGCTCTCGTTGTTGCTCGTCAGATAGCGTCGGAAACTGGAGTTTAAACTGCTTTTTCGCATTGTAAAAACCTTGGTAAAAGGCCCAACAATTTTCCAATTGCCAGCCTTCCCCACTTAACGAAATATCAGAAATCCCCTGATTTTGTAACTTCCGCGCGGCTTTTTGTATAGAAGTGCGGTCGGAAAAATCAGTTAAATGAAGGGTCGCTTTATCTTCATTAAAACTGATGAGTGCCTTTTCACCCCAAGCCGCCGAAGCCGGTTGGTTTGAAAGCAAAACCTGCATAGACATACTTTCTCCTTTCAATATTGAGAATATAACGACTTGTAATATAGCAGTTTTTAGCAAGATTCGTTACGTTTTTATGCTAAGCCATTGTGGTTATGTAATTTTCGTCTTTTTCAAGCGTAATGCATTGCTTAACACGGAAATTGAACTCATCGCCATCGCCGCGCCGGCAACCACTGGACTGAGTAAGCCCAATGCTGCTAGCGGAATGCCTAACACGTTATAAATAAACGCAAAAAACAAGTTTTGTTTAATGTTTTTTAGCGTCGCGCGGGAAATCAGTAAGGCATCCACCAACTGATTGACCGAATGCTGCATCAACGTTGCCGATGCACTGTGTTGTGCCACATCCGCGCCATCGTGCATGGCGAAACTCACATTTGCTGCAGTCAGTGCCGGTGCGTCATTTACGCCATCGCCTACCATGGCGACCACATTGCCATTTTCTTGGAGAAGTTTAACCGCACTTGCTTTATCCCGTGGCGACATATTGCCCTGTGCATGTTGGATCCCAAGCTGATCGGCAATGTATTGCACCACATTTGGGTTATCGCCGCTCATGATATAGACGTCGATATTGTCTGCTTTTAAGCGTTCAATCGCCTTTTGACTATCCGCTTTTAAGGTATCTGCTAACGCAAAGGCTGCAACGGGCTGATCATTTACGGCAACCGCCACAATGCTGGCGATTTGCCATACGGGATCAAGATCGGTCGGTAACGTTAAACCACAATAGGCAGGTTTTCCCACTTTCACCGTGCCGAGATGTTCAATCTCACCTTGAATGCCTTGCCCCACCTCTGCCTGAATATGTTGCACCGCAGGCAACGCCACGCCTCTCATCTCTGCCGCTTGTACAAGGGCTTTTGCCAACGGATGCGTTGCGCTTTGTTCAATGGCGGCGGTTAAGGCATAAATTTCATCTTCAGAATAGACCGCATTTTTTGCCTGCCAAAAAGCCACCACTTCGGGTTTGCCTTCCGTGAGCGTGCCGGTTTTATCCAACACCACTGCGTTCACATGAGCGGCTTCTTCCATAGCAGCGGCATCTTTAAACCAGATGCCCTGTTTCACGGCTTTGCCCATACCCACCATGATCGCTGCTGGCGTTGCCAAGCCCAACGCACAAGGGCAGGCAATCACCAATACCGCAACCCCATGAATCAACGCCGTCACTACATCTTGTTGAAGCCACCAAGTGAGTAAAAACGTCAGCAAGGCAATGCCGATCACCATTGGCACAAACACCGCCGCCACTTTGTCGGCAAAACGGGCAATGGGCGCTTTGCTGCCTTGTGCTTCAGAAAGGGCGTTCATCATATCGCCAAGCAACGTTTGGCTGCCAAGCTGTTGCGTGCGATAAACCAAACTGCCGTCCGTCACCATCGCCCCTGCCAACACTTGGCTTCCCAATTTCTTCATTTCCGGCACGGATTCGCCGGTTAAATGGCTTTCATCACACCAACCCGAACCTTCTTCCACCACGCCATCCGCCGCAATGCGCTCACCTTGGTTAGCGCGTAACCGTTCGCCCACTTGGATTTGATTTAACGGCACGGTTTGCCATTCTCCGTTACGTTGCACGCGCACTTGTTTTGGTGTCAGCTGTAACAATAAACCCAGGCTATTTAGGCTGTGCTTTTTGGTGCGATCTTCTAAGAATTTTCCCAAACTCACAAACCCCAACACCATGACGGACGCTTCAAAATAAACATTCGCCGAGCCATGTTCATGGTTCATATGCGGCAGATAAAACAGCATAAAGACGGAATAAAAATAAATGGTAAGCGTGCCAAGACTGACCAACACATCCATATTTGCCAAGCCACCTTTAATGCTACCCCAAGCGCTTTTATAGAAGGGAATCGCTAGGCCGAATTGCACAATCGTGGCTAACACCATTTGCCACATCGGCGGCAACATCCAATCATGCCGTCCCAGCATCATGCCGAGCATACCGATTAAAAACGGCACGTTAATCAGCCATAACAAAATCAACCGCCACGAGAGTTTACGTTCTTGCGGCAATGCTGTCTGTTCTTGCTTTAATTGGGCGGCGAAACCGGTTTTTTGAATAATTTGGATCAGTTGTTCAACGGAAGTTTGCTTTTCGTCAAAAGTAACCTGTGCTTCCTCACTGGCGAAATTGACGCCCGCCTGCTGCACAAAATCCTTTTTATTCAACACTTTTTCAATCCGACTGGCGCACGACTGGCACGTCATACCGCCAATTTGAATGGAGACTTTTTGCATAACATCCTCTTTTTTATTTCCTTTCACAGAAAAGTGCGGTGGGTTTTGGAAATGTTTTTTATCATCGATATTAAACGACAGCTAGCACAACAGCTAGCGCAAGCGTCCACGCTTGTGCTTATTCATAATCATAGCGCGCGTCTCCCGACGCCTGCTTACAACAAAGCAACAATCAAAAGGCTGTATCAGGAGACGCCGCCATCAATGAATAAGCAATAAACAAAACTCATACCACTGCCGCATCAAACCCTGCATCTTCCACCGCTTCCACCAACGTGGCAGGTTGCACTTTATTTTCATCAAAACTCACGACCGCTTGCGCTTTTTCCAAACTGACGTCAGCTTGCGCTACACCGTCCAATTCGCTCAATACGCGAGTCACGCTTTTCACACAACCACCACAGGTCATGCCATCAATTTTTAAGGTTACGTTTTGCATTATTTGCTCCTTTGTTAAGTTAAACCTTGCCGACCTTGGTCAGTAAGATTACTATAAACCTTAACATTAGGTTAAGGTCAAACACTTTTTATGAACATCAGTCAAGCAGCCAAACTTACCGGCTTATCAGCTAAACAAATCCGTGATTATGAAAAACGAGGCTTACTCAAAGCGGGCACACGCACCCTTTCAGGTTATCGCTATTATGAAGAGAGCGATCTTGCCCGTTTACGCTTTATCCGCCACTCACGAGACGTGGGTTTTTCCCTGCAACAAATCGCCCAATTACTCCAATTACAAGACAACCCACATCGCAACAGCCGTGAAGTGAAACAACTTACGGCACAACATATCGAAACCCTCAACGCGCAAATTCAGGCATTACAAAACATGGTGGCTGAACTCCAACGTTGGCACGACAACTGCCAAGGCAACGACTGCCCGGAATGTTCGATTTTGGCGGGGTTGAGTGAATAGGAAAGCGGAAAAGTGCGGTGAGAATTTAAAATATTTTCTCATCAGAAATACACTTCAAAAAGTCCGCTGGTTAATCTTCCTGATGATTTACTAAGGTTTCAATTTGCACGATTTCCGCCACATCCACCGTATCCGCTTTAATCCGCCATTTCACATTCAAGTCATACAACGAAATGCCGTAAAGGCGATCGGTGGCTTTGCCTTGTTGATACGCCGGGCGGGGATCTTGTTGGATCACCTCGGTAATAAAACGTTGTAAGTGCGGTCGATTTTTGCTGTGTTTTTTGACCGCACTTTCCGCTTCCGCAGTAAATTCTATGCGTAGCAACGGTTTCGGTTCGCTTTGGGCGAAACCGGAAATCGCGTTCGGTTCACTGTCCGCGTAGGTAAGATAAGGTTTGATGTCGAGAATCGGTGTGCCGTCCACTAAATCTACGGCGCCGAGATGTAATAAAACCTTGCCGTTTTTACATTCTATGTGGCGCAATTCCACTTTGGATAACCCAATGGGATTCGGGCGATGTGTCGAGCGCGAGGCAAACACGCCAACCCGCTGATTGCCACCTAAACGGGGTGGGCGCACGGTAGGATGCCACTTACCTTGCGGAATGTGATCAAATTGAAAAATCAGCCAAAGGTGGCTGAATTGCGCTAAACCGCGTACAGCTTCCGCTTGGTTATAAGGGGGCAACAATTCGACAATGCCAGTGCCATCCTGCACCAAATTGGGTTGACGCGGTACCGAAAATTTTTCTTTGTAAGGCGTGTGAATCACAGCCACGGGCTGCAATGTGAGAGAATCGGACATATTTTCCTTAAAACAGTTAAAATCTGCAGAATAACCTTGTAGAATGGCGCCTATTTTAGCTAAAAGTGCGGTAAAAAATCGCCTTATTTTTCGTTATTCGAGTAGCCATTATGACAAAAAATACAATAAAAATGTGGATTGAGACGGCACGGCCGAAAACTTTGCCGTTAGCCTTAGCAACGATTTTAACCGGTTCTGCGCTTGCCTATTGGGCGGGCAGTTTCCATTGGGGAATCACGGTGTTATGTTTACTCACCACGTTGTTTCTGCAAATTCTCTCCAACTTCGCCAATGATTACGGCGATCATCAAAAAGGCTCCGATACGGCAGAACGTATTGGGCCGTTACGCGGCATTCAACAAGGCGCGATTTCTGCGGCACAACTGAAAAAAGGGCTTTATGTAATGATCGCCTTGAGTTTTCTTTGTGGCGCACTCTTAATCAGCATGGCTTACCAAAATATCAGTGATTTAATTGCGTTTTCCATGCTCGGCATATTGGCTATTGTGGCAGCTATCACCTACACCGTGGGCAGCAAGCCTTACGGCTATTTGGGCTTAGGCGATATTTCCGTGTTAATTTTCTTTGGGTTATTGGGCATCGGCGGCACCTATTATCTTCAAGTACATGATTTCTCTGCTGTCATTTTACTGCCTGCCATTGCCAGCGGATTACTTGCGACAGCTGTATTAAATATCAATAACTTGCGTGATATTGAACAAGATCGCAAAGCTGGCAAAAACACCCTTGCCGTGCGCTTAGGTCCGCATAATGGGCGGGTTTATCATTGCTTGCTGCTTTCCATTGCTGCGTTGTTTTATCTCTTGTTTGCCCTCATGAATTTGCGTAATCCGTTGAGTTTCGTCTTTTTGCTCACTTATCCGCTCTTGTTCAAACATGCTTATTTTGTTTTCTCTCATAAAGAGCCGGTAGCCTTGCGCCCGATGTTAGCGCAAATGTCGTTGATTGCGTTACTGATCAATGGGCTATTTAGTTTTGGCTTGCTTCTAGGCTGAAACGGACTATACTAGCTCGCAGTATTTATCTTAAAAATAGGGTCTTTTATGTACATTGATACTTCTGAACTTTGTGATATTTATCTCGATCAAGTCGATGTTGTCGAACCTGTTTTCTCAAGTTTCGGCGGGTTAAGTTCTTTTTATGGCAAAGTCACCACCGTAAAATGCTTTGAAAATAACGGGTTAATAGCTGAAATTTTAGAAGAAAACGGTGAAGGACGCGTATTAGTCGTTGATGGCGGCGGTGCAGTACGTCGTGCATTAATTGATGCGGAACTCGCACAATTAGCCGCAGACAATCACTGGGAAGGCATCATTGTTTATGGTGCAGTTCGTCAAATCCAGCAGTTGGAAAATATCGACATCGGCATTCATGCCTTAGCGCCAATTCCGGTGGGCGCGGATGAAAGCAATCATGGCGAAACCGATGTTCCGGTCAACTTTGGTGGGGTAACCTTCTTCCCGGAAGATTTTGTTTATGCTGATCTCACCGGCATTATTCTGTCGCAAGAGCCGTTAGATTTAGACGATCCGGAACAAGAATAGACAGAAGCATTAAATTCTCCTCAGTGCGGTTGAAATTTTTATTATTTCAACCGCACTTTTTTTTGCGCTACTTCACAAATCCACAAAAAAGGCGTTGCTTTTTATTTATACAATGATAGTTTTCTAACATATTGTTTACATTGTTAGGCAATATGTCGATCTTCTATTTTATTTAAAAGGATGAAACCATGAGCAACACAACACTAAATAAAAATGGGATCAACAAGCGCGTGATTATCTTGATTTCTGCAGTTATTCTCTTTTTTGTCTTACTCAATACACTGCCTTTTGATAAAAATGCCAATGGTGGGTTGGCATTATTGGCTTTGGTTGCCATTTTGTGGTTAACAGAAGCCTTACACGTCACGATCACGGCGTTAATTGTTCCGCTACTTGCCATTTTCTTAGGATTAGTCAAAACCAGTACGGCACTAGCCACCTTTGCCGATCCGAATATCTTCTTATTCTTTGGGGGCTTTGCTTTAGCGACAGCGCTTCATATTCAACAGTTAGATAAAATGATCGCCAACAAAATTATGGCCTTGGCGAAAGGCAATTTATTTGTCGCGGTGATGTATTTATTCTCCGTTACCGCATTTTTATCCATGTGGGTAAGTAACACCGCGACCGCAGCCATGATGTTACCCCTTGCCATGGGCGTGCTCAGCCGTTTAGATCGTAATTCAGAACATAACACCTATGTGTTCGTGCTGTTAGGGATTGCCTATAGTGCCAGTATTGGTGGTATGGGAACCTTAGTGGGAAGCCCACCAAACAACATCGTTGCAACGCAATTGCACCTCACCTTCGCTGATTGGTTGTGGTATGGCTTGCCTATCATGATTATCTTAATGCCAATCATGATCGGAACGCTGTATATTGTCTTCAAACCAAAACTCAATATTCGTTTTGACCAACAATTTGAAGCCATTCCAATGAATAAACAACGTTGGATTACCTTAGCGATTTTCGTCTTTATTGCATTGAGCTGGGTTTTCAGTAGCCAAATCAACCCGATTCTTGCAGGCGCATTAGGATTAGAGGGGAAAATTGCCAGCTTCGATAGCGTGATTGCTTTATCTGCCGCTGTTATCCTTTGTGTTGCCGGTGTAACAAACTGGAAACAAATTCAAGACAACACCGATTGGGGCGTATTAATGCTGTTTGGTGGCGGCTTAACTTTAAGTGCGGTCTTAAAAAATTCCGGCGCAAGCAAAATCTTGGCTGACGGCATCGTATTCCTGATTGAAGGTGGTCACTTCTATCTCATCGGTTTATTGGTCGCTGCGTTCATTATTTTCTTAACGGAATTCACCTCCAACACTGCCAGTGCAGCCTTGTTAGTGCCGATTTTCATTTCTATCGCACAATCTCTTGGTATGCCGGAAATTGGCTTAGCCTTAATCATCGGTTTAGGTGCGTCTTGTGCCTTCATGTTGCCGGTGGCAACACCGCCGAATGCCATTGTGTTCGGTACCGGTGAAGTGAAACAAAGTGAAATGGTCAGAGCCGGTATTCTTTTAAATATCGTGTGTATCTTTGTTATCGCAACCTTCGGTTACCTCTTCTGGTTGCAATAGTCAAAGGACACTTTATCGCATACGTACGCCTATTTTGTCGGAAAAAACGACCGCACTTTATACGCTTGGATGTTCCCCGTGTTCATCCAAGCGAAATTAGGGTAGAATTCGGCCTTTATTTTTCGTTTATTCTAGGATGTTGTGTATGCGATTGAATCAATCTTCTCTTTATAAACTTCTAGCGCTTTCCGTGGCGGTGATATTAGCCGGGTGTTCACCAACGGAACATCAAAATACTTCAAAACGCAGCGCTCAATCAACGAGTACGGATATTGATCCGCAAAAATTCGGTGCGATATACAAAGGACGGACCTATCAACAAGCAATCTTTAGTCCGGTATCTCGTGTGGAAAATCAAAGTGCGGTGGTAAATCAAGGCGATTTTTTAACCCAACTTTCCAATGTGAATACGTACTCCGGCAAACTCAGCCGCAATTTTGCGCCAACTTATGAAAAAATTACCGCGTGGGTATTAGCCGGTGCCAATGTGAGCGAACTTATTGATTTCGGCATTAATCCGCAAGTGATGAAAGGCTTCGATGGCTATCAAAACGTGTTAATGACAGGCTATTATTCCCCGGTGATTCATGCGCGCCGTACACAGCAAGGCAAATATAACCAACCGATTTATGCGCTGCCGTCACAAAAGCGTTTTTCTCGTGCTGAAATTTATGCCGGCGCATTGAAGGGAAAAGGATTGGAGCTGGCGTACAGTGATTCCATGATCGATAACTTCTTGCTTGGCGTGCAGGGCAGTGGTTACGTCGATTTTGGTGAAGGCAATTTGAATTATTTTGCGTATGCCGGTCAAAATGGTTACCCGTACGCCGCCGTGGGTCGCTTGTTGGTGGAAGACGGTGAGATTCCGAAAGAAAAAATGTCTATTCAGGCGATTCGTGATTGGGCGAATGCAAATCCATCTCGGGTTCAAGGTTTGCTTGAACGCAATCCGTCTTATGTCTTCTTTAAAAATGATCCGAATGGCAAAGTGAAAGGCGCGGCAGGCGTGCCATT
The DNA here is from genome assembly GCF_017798005.1 of Aggregatibacter sp. 2125159857. Classification (NCBI taxonomy): domain Bacteria; kingdom Pseudomonadati; phylum Pseudomonadota; class Gammaproteobacteria; order Pasteurellales; family Pasteurellaceae; genus Aggregatibacter; species Aggregatibacter sp. 2125159857. Next base: position 1,801,177 of record NZ_CP072548.1, on the reverse strand, counting down.
AGTGCCAATGGCTTCGGTGGCCTCTGACCGTGGTGTGATTCCGTTAGGCAGCGTATTGCTTGTCGAAGTGCCGCAAATTGACAATGAGGGTAATTGGACGGGTGAACATAAACTGCATTTGATGGTGGCATTAGATGTAGGCGGTGCGGTAAACGGACACCATTTCGATTTATATCGTGGTATCGGTGATCAGGCGGGGCATATTGCCGGCTTGTCAAAACATTATGGTCGCGTTTGGGTGTTACGCTAATGGCTCGCGTAGATAATTACGAACAACGTTTCGGCGGTATTGGTCGTTTATATGGCATCGAGGCTTTAGCCCGTTTACGCCAAGCACATATTTGTGTTATTGGCATTGGCGGTGTGGGCTCTTGGGCGGTAGAAGCGCTCGCTCGCTCAGGCGTGGGAAAAATCACGATGATTGATATGGATGATATTTGCGTGACGAATATTAACCGCCAAATTCATGCCTTGACAGGCAATATCGGTCAGCTCAAAACAGAGGTCATGCAGCAACGGGTGAAATTGATTAACTCCGAATGTGATGTCAATGTCATTGATGATTTTATTTCTGCGGAGAATTTATCCCAATACCTTCGTGCTGAGTATGATTATGTCATTGATGCCATTGATAATGTGAAAACGAAAGCGGCGTTAATTGCTTATTGTAAACGTCACAAAATCAAGATGATCACCGTGGGGGGCGCCGGCGGGCAAACAGATCCCAGTCAAATTCAAATTGCCGATTTAAGTCGCACCATTCAAGACCCGCTGTTAGCAAAAGTGCGGTCAGTTTTACGCAAGGATTATCATTTCACGCAAAATCCAAAACGGAAGTTCGCCATTGAGGCGGTATTTTCGACTCAGCCACTGATATTCCCTCAAATGGGCGAAAGCTGTTCTACGTCAGCCACCATGAATTGCGCCAATGGGTTTGGTGCGGCAACGATGATTACCGCGACCTTTGGATTTTTTGCGGTTTCTCGTGTTATTGACAAGTTATTGCAGAAAAATAGCTGACTTATTTTTTTTCATAAAAAAAGATAGTCATCTAAACAAAAAAAGAGTAACCTAGTCGCGTTTTGTTCAATTTATCTGTCCCATTATAAAAGGAAATACAATGACTCAATTCGTACAAGGTTTGAAAAAAACGGCAATTGCCGCAGCGATTCTTTCTTTCTCCGCCGTGGCTTCTGCAACCATCGTAACTTCTGTTAAACCCTTAGGTTTTATTGCTTCCTCGATTGCCGACGGCATTACCGACACGGAAGTGTTAGTCCCAGCCGGTGCGTCACCACATGATTACAGCTTAAAACCCTCTGATGTGCAAAAACTCAAATCAGCCGAAATGGTCGTTTGGATCGGCGAGGATGTGGATGCCTTTTTAGATAAATCCATTGATGATCTTGACTATAAAAAAGTCTTAACCATCAAAGACATTGCCGCCATTGAACCGTTCTTATTAAAAGGTGAACACCATCACCATCATCATGGCGAAGGCGAAGCCCATGAGGATCATGATCATGCCCACGAAGGACATCACCACGATCACGAGAAACATGAGCATAAACACGAAGAACAGGATCACAAACATGAACACGCCGGACATGAACATCATCATGATCACGATCATGAAGACTTAGGCGTAAATTGGCACGTTTGGTATTCTCCTGACATCAGTAAATCCGTTGCACAACGCATTGCGGCAAAACTGCTCAAACAATATCCGGAGAAAAAAGAACAAATTGAAAAAAACGTGGCGGAATTTAACCGCACTTTAGATGAGCAAAGCGCGAAAATCAAAACTCAATTAGAAAGCGTAAAAGATAAAGGTTTCTATGTGTTCCACGATGCTTACGGTTATTTCAACCAAGCCTATGGGTTGAACCAAACCGGTTATTTCACCATTAATCCGTTGGTGGCACCGGGTGCAAAAACCTTGGCAAAAATTAAAGAAGAAATTGCCGAACACAAAGTCAACTGCTTATTTGCTGAACCACAGTTCACGCCAAAAGTGATTGAAAGTTTAAGCAAAGGGACACAAGTGAATGTCGGTCGTCTTGACCCGATGGGCGATGCCGTTAAACTGGGTGTTAATTCTTATGCCGCGTTCCTTCAATTTACCGCAGATAGCTATGCACAATGCTTAGCAAAATAATGAACACTTTTCTTAACTAAACGGATGCCGCCCTCACATGGTAAAGCAGATTGAGGGCGGCGTTTTTGTTTAGGTACGTTCTGAATAACGGCGTTTAGTCAGACTACCGTATTTTCAACTTGATAGAGTCGATAACTCACTTGCCCGCTGTCTTTTTGTTTTAATACATGCCAGTTTTCCGGTACGTTCGGATTTTTGCCTTTTTCCGTTTCTACATAGACCAAGGCTTGCGGACGCAGCCAGTTGTTTTGCGCTAACAAGGCAATGGCTTGCTCGGCTAAATTAAAATGAAAGGGGGGATCGAGAAAGACCACATCAAAGTGCGGTTGTTTTTGCGGCTGATTTAAAAAGTGCAGGCTATTTTGATTCACGATTTGCGCACGATCAGCACATTTCAAGGTTTGAATATTCTTGCTTAACTGCTGTGCCACGGCTTTTTCCAATTCCAAAAAGGTAACTTTTGCCGCTTGGCGCGAAAGCGCTTCAAAGCCAAGAGAACCGCTACCGGCAAAACAGTCTAAGCATTCACTGTCAACAATGTAGGGCATTAGCCAGTTGAACAGGGTTTCTTTTACACGATCACCGGTAGGGCGCAAACCTTGAGATGGTAGCACAGGTAATTTTCGCCCGCGCCATAAACCGGCGATAATGCGCACTTCGCCTTTTGTGCTTTGTTGTGTTGTTGCTTTTTTCATATAAATCGGCAGGAAAATGATGTGTTTTTTTGCTAGAATGAGCGGCATTTTATCAAGTTTAAACAAGAGTGGGCAATTTATGTCAGATGAAAAGAAAAAAGGCGGATTTTGGTCTTGGTTCGGATTAGGCAAAAATAAACAGGAAACATCAACAGAACCGAAAGCACCGGAATCACAAAAACCGCTTTCTCATGAACCCGAAACGCAAGATGTAGCGCAAGAAACGGCAGAAAAAACGACCGCACTTTCAGATGAAGCAGAGACCGAAAATACATTAACGGAAGATACATCAATGGCGCAAGCGTCCACGCTTGTGCCTGAACTTCATGAAGTTCAATCTGAAATAACGCAATCGGAAGAAGGTGGGGCACACGCTGTGAAGCGTGCGCCATCAGTTGAGGTAGAGACCTCTCAAGAGGAAAACTTAACGGCACAAGCGTGGACGCTTGCGCCATCAGATGAGTCAACTCAATCTATTGAAGAAACGCTAGAAAATTCAACCGCACTTTCTGAGAGCGAAGCAGAAGTACAAGTCGAAAGTGCGGTGGATATTGAAGATGGATCTGTCGTGGAAACGGAAGAACACGAAGAAGAAAGCGCCGTTGCCGACATCGTAGAAACACAGGAAAAGCCAAGCGAAGGTGGTTTCTTTAGCCGATTACTCAAAGGCTTGGTAAAAACCAAACAAAATATTGGGGCAGGCTTCCGCAGTTTCTTCCTCGGTAAAAAAATCGACGATGAATTGTTTGAAGAATTGGAAGAACAACTTCTCATTGCTGATATCGGTGTGCCGACCACCACAAAAATTATCAACAACTTAACGCAACATGCGACCCGTCAGCAGTTACAAAACGCAGATACCTTATACCAACAACTTAAATTGGAAATGGGTGAGATCTTAAAACCGGTGGCGCAACCATTACGTATTGATGGCAGTAAAAAGCCTTATGTGATTTTAATGGTGGGGGTGAATGGCGTAGGGAAAACCACCACCATCGGAAAACTGGCGCGTAAATTCCAAATGGAAGGTAAATCCGTCATGTTGGCGGCGGGCGATACTTTCCGAGCCGCCGCAGTAGAGCAGTTGCAGGTGTGGGGCGAGCGTAATCACATTCCGGTGGTGGCACAAAGCACCGGATCCGATTCGGCATCGGTAATTTTTGATGCGATGCAATCGGCGGCGGCACGTAATATTGATGTGCTCATTGCCGACACCGCCGGTCGTTTACAAAATAAAAATAACTTGATGGACGAGCTGAAAAAAATCGTGCGCGTGATGAAAAAATACGATGAAAGCGCACCGCATGAAATTATGCTCACCCTGGATGCGGGCACCGGTCAAAATGCCATTAGCCAAGCTAAGTTATTTAACGAAGCCGTTGGGCTTACCGGCATTAGCTTAACCAAATTGGATGGTACCGCAAAAGGCGGCGTGATTTTTGCCATCGCCGACCAGTTTAATTTGCCGATCCGCTATATCGGCGTAGGCGAAAAAATTGAAGATTTACGCGAATTTAACGCAGAAGAATTTATTGACGCTTTATTTGCTCATGAAGAGGAATAAAGTGCGGTTCAAAAATGACGTGTTTTTTAGAGAAGAAAAATGATTCGATTTGCAAATGTGAGTAAAGCGTATTTGGGCGGAAAACCGGCGCTGCAAGGGTTAAGCTTTCATTTATCGGTGGGCAGTATGACCTATTTGGTGGGGCATTCCGGTGCGGGGAAAAGTACCCTGCTGAAATTAATTATGGGCATGGAACGTGCCAATGGCGGGCAAATTTGGTTTAACGGACACGACATTACCCGTTTATCCCGCCATGAAGTGCCGTTTTTACGCCGCCAAATCGGCATGGTGCATCAAGATTATCGCTTATTGTCTGATCGTTCCGTCTTGGATAACGTGGCGCTGCCGTTGATTATTGCCGGACAACACCCGAAAGATGCCAATAGCCGTGCGTTGGCGGCATTGGATCGTGTGGGATTGCGTGATCGCGCGCATCATTCCACGGCGCATTTGTCGGGCGGCGAGCAACAACGGGTGGATATTGCCCGCGCTATCGTGCATAAACCGCAATTATTGTTAGCCGATGAACCGACCGGCAATTTAGACAGCGCACTGTCTTTTGAGATTTTCAATTTATTTGAAGAGTTTAATCGTCTTGGCATGACCGTCTTAATTGCCACGCACGACATTAGCATTGTTCAACAAAAACCTAAGCCTTGCCTTGTGCTTGAGCAAGGTTATTTGCGTTAGGAGGTAACATGAATTCTCGTCGTTTTAGTTTGCCTTTTGGCGCCCAAGCCCTGTATTCCCTGCGTGCCGTGTTTGCCGATTTATATCAACGTAAATTTGCCACGCTCATCACCGTGTTAGTGATCGCTGTGTCGTTAACGATTCCAACGGTAAGCTACCTGCTTTGGAAAAATATTCATGACGCCACTACGCAGTTTTATCCGGAAAGTGAACTGACCGTGTATTTACATAAAAACTTGTCAGAAGACGATGCCAATTTGGTGGTGGAAAAAATCCGTCAGCAAGAGGGCGTAGAGTCGCTCAATTACATTTCCCGCAAGGAAAGCTTAAGCGAGTTTCGTCAATGGTCGGGTTTTAACGAAGAACTGGATGTGTTAGATGACAATCCATTGCCGGCGGTAGTGATGATTAAACCAACTAAAGCTTTTAACGAGTCGCAAAAACGCAATGAATTACGGGAAAACTTGGATAAAATCAAAGGCGTCCAAGAAGTGCGTTTAGATAACGATTGGCTGGAAAAATTGACCGCACTGACATGGTTAGTGGCGCATGTGGCGATTTTCTGTACGCTACTGATGGCAGTTGCCGTTTTCTTGGTGATCGGCAACAGCATTCGTGCTGACGTTTACAGCAATCAAGCGAACATTGAAGTGATGAAATTGCTCGGTGCGACCGATCAATTTATCCTCCGTCCATTTCTTTATACCGGCATGATTTATGCAGTGTTAGGTGGTATTTTGGCGGCGATTTTCAGTAGCTTGGTGATTGGCTATTTCACCGGTGCGGTGAAATATGTGACTGACATTTTCGCCGTGAGCTTTCATTTAAACGGCCTCAGTTTTGCCGAATTTCTTTTCTTGCTGATTGTTTGTATGATGATGGGCTATATCGGCGCATGGTTATCGGCAACACGTTATATTCGTTTGTTAGATAAGAAAGGTTAGACGATAAAAACACAAAAGAAAAAGACCGCACTTGATAAAAAGTGCGGTCTTTTTCATGGCTATTTTCTCTGCGTGTCTCGCCGAATTTCTAGGGGAGGATGTCGCATTAACAAATCACAAGATTGACGTTTTTATTTTTTAATAATTCATCAATACCTGACGGCACATCTGCGTCGGTGAACACATATTCGACATCCGTAATCGACCCCAGTTTCACCATCGCGCGGCGACTAAATTTAGAATGATCGGTGACTAATAAGGTGTTGCGGGAATTATCAATAATGGCACGTTTCACTTGCACTTCGTGATAATCATAGTCCAATAAGGTACCGTCTAAATCAATGGCGCTAATGCCTAACACGCCAAAATCTAAGCGAAATTGCGATAAAAATTCCACAGTGGATTCGCCGATAATGCCCCCGTCTTGGCGTAGGGAGCCACTGGCGATGGTAATATCAAAGGAATCATTTTGCATCAGAATGTGTGCGGCATTAAGATTGTTGGTCACAATGCGTAATCGTTGATGCCCTAATAATGCAAAGGAAACGGCTTCGGAGGTAGTGCCGATGTCAATGAATAACGATGCACCGTTTGGGATGAGCTGTACAACCTGTCTTGCAATACGGTTTTTTTCTTGAGAAAAAAAGTGTTTGCGATCGTGATAATCGCTATTTTCCGCCGTAGAAGGCGAGGCTGCGCCACCGTGATGACGGCGGATAAAGTTGGTTTCCGCCAGTTCGTTTAAATCTCGCCGAATGGTTTGCGGACTCACACCAAATAAAGCCACTAATTCCTCTGTGCTTAAATAGCCTTTTTGTTTGACCAGCTCAACAATTTTCTGATGACGAAGAGATTGTTTCATAATCACTTTTCCTTCTTTCGCAAGATTTTGCGTGCCAATGTAGCGTATTTAATGGGGGAAATCACGACTTAATGCGAATTTTTCGATCCATCCAAGCAAGTCCCATGCCCACCAACAATCCTGAAATATGTGCCGTATTGCCGATTTGAATGTCGATTAACGGGCCGGCAAAGCCGATTAAAATCCCGACGAGCAACATATTGAAAAAACCGTCCGGCAATGCAAAAGCAGTTTGTTTATGGATTTTATCCAACACAAACACATAGCCTAACACCGCATAGACAACACCCGATAAGCCGAAAAATGCCGGGCCGCTGACAAGATTTTGCGCTATGCCGCTTATCACGCCGGCAAAGAAGTAAATTTGCAGCAGTTTTAAAGAACCTAATTGACGCTCAATGGCACCACCAAAAATCCACCACCAAGTAAGATTAAACAAAATGTGCATATTGGATAAATGCACTAAGGTGTGTGTGAAATAACGCCAAACTTCACTTTCTTGCGTCGTCTCTTCGGGGAAATGGGTTGCCAACAAAATGGGTTCGGCAAAACCGAAAAGCATAAAAAAATAAATGACGACACAAAGTGCGGTGATGATCACAGTGATTTTTTGTTGTTGAAGATAAGAAAAAATAGAAGCCTTATTTAAGTGAGAGGAGGGATGTGATACCGCATGAACGTGAGTGTTGTCGTTACTTTGTTGCCATGCACGGGCGTTTTGTTGTGCCAACCATGCCTGTAAGAAGCTTTCGCTTTCCGCAATGATGGCGTCAAAGTGCGGTGAATTTTGTGGGAGAAATACATCATAAACCACATTGCCTTGTGCATCTTGAGTTTCTTGAATGACGAGTTCAACGTGATATTTTTTTGCAATTTCATCACGGAAATGCTGTGCTAACGACGGGATTTCACTACCAAACAAATGCTGCATTTGCTATATTCCTGTTCCAAAATTTTACGTATGGAGAAAAAATGAGAAATCAAAATTTGCCATCAGGGTTCAGCCCCTTTACGTGGGCAATTGCGGCCTTTTGTTTCCCGATATTCTTGTGGCCGTTGGCGATGCTAATTTCACCGCACTTATTGAATAACACGCATCTCAGCGACAACCAAATCACCGCCATGTCCGTTTTTCTTTGGGTCTATCCTTTTCTCCTTGGCATCGTGGCGCGCGTTTTCTATAAACTCCATCAACGCCGCCCAGCTTTTGCCCGTAGAGGTTTGGCGTTAAGTGCTGTCATTTTTTACGGCGTTTTCTATTACATCGCCTCTGTTGGGTTTAACGCATAACCTGTCTCTAACGGCAGGTTCGCCTTTTCCCACGCGGCGAAACCGCCCTGCAGACTATACACCTTTTCATAGCCGTTACGCAGTAAAAAGGCTGCCACGTTACGGCTACTAATACCATGATAGCAACTGAGAATGATCGGCTGATCGTAATCATACAACGCCTCAAAGTTTGGCCAAGTGGCTTCCGTTAAATTGAATGCGCCCTTGGGATGGGCATAACTAAAGGTTTGCGCATCACGCACATCGGCTAATATAGCCGCATCGTCATGTTGAAGCATTTCCCAAGCTTGTTGTGGCGTAATTTCAATACATTCCGTCATTCGTCTTACCGTTTTTTTTGATTTATTAATGTGATTTGTGGCTTGTACTATAAAGAATTTTATCCGTATATGCCATGGCAATCGCTGACGCCAAGAAACCTAAATGCAACAATAACTGCCACATCATCGTTTTTTCCGGCATATTCGTTGCGTTAACGAAGGTTTGTAACATATGAATAGATGAAATACTGATGATCGACATGGCTAATTTGACTTTCAACACGGAGGCGTTGACATGGCTCAACCATTCCGGCTGATCCGGGTGTCCGCGTGTGCGGAGTTTGGAGACAAAGATTTCATAACCGCCGATAATCACCATGACTAATAAATTCGCAATCATTACCACATCAATCAGGTTTAACACCGCTAGCATGATGGTATTGGAATCCATTTCGTTCAGGTTGACAATTAACTCCCATAACGATTTCATGAATTTATACGCATAAATCCCCTGAACGATAATTAAGCCAAGATAAATTGGTAGTTGTAACCAACGGCTGGCAAAAATAATTTTGCTGATTGCGGTTGGCTCATAATGCGATTTGGTTTGTTGTGTATCTGTTTGTTTTATCGTGGTTTGTTGCATGATTTTCCCCTAAAATAGAAATAAATTCAAAAGGGCGCAAAATTAACCGTTTTTTGCTAAGTTTTCAATATTTTTTGTGTTTTAAAATAAAAAAGAACCGCACTTTAAATTCAATTAACGTGCGGTTCTTTCGCGATTTTCTTTTAGCGAGAATAAATTAATTCTTCGCGTTTGCTGCGGCTTTTACGATTGCGGCAAAGGCAGGGGCTTTTAAGGACGCGCCACCCACTAATGCACCGTCAATATCCGGTTGGGTAAACAATTCTGCCGCATTCGCATCATTTACAGAACCGCCGTATTGAATGATCACTTGATCAGCAACGACTTGGGATTTTTTCGCAATGTGACCACGAATGAAGGCATGCACAGCTTGCGCTTGTGCCGGAGTGGCAGATTTGCCGGTACCGATAGCCCAAATTGGCTCATAAGCGATAACCGCACCATTAAAGGCTTCTACGCCCAAGAGATTGATGACGGCATCAATTTGACGTGCGCAGACTTCTTCGGTTTTACCCGCTTCGTTTTCCGCTTCAGATTCCCCGATACATAATACCGGCACTAAGCCTGCTTCTTTTAATGCACCGAATTTTTTCGCCACAAATTCATCGCTTTCTTTGTGATAAGTACGACGCTCGGAGTGACCGATAATGATGTATTTCGCGCCGAAATCTTTTAACATTTCAGTGGAAATGTCACCGGTGAAAGCACCTTTTACATTCACATCCACGTTTTGTGCGCCTAATTGGATGATATTTTGACCACCGCAACTGCAGCCACAGTTAGATAATAATTTTTCTGCTTCCGCTAAATACATGACCGGTGGGGCAATTGCCACATCGCAACCGGTCACACCGTGTAATGCTTCTTTTAAGCCGGTGATCAATTCACGAGTGAAGGCTTTGCTACCGTTTAATTTCCAGTTACCCATAACGAGAGGACGACGAGCCATTTTGTTTCTCCTTAATCTGATTGAATAAAAACTGTGGCTACTATAGCAAAAAAATCCCTCTTTTTCGGTAAAAAAGAGCGTCGTTCTAAAAAATTTTCTTAGTAACAGATGATTCTTTTGCACTAAAAAGATACAATCTACTGTATAAATTTAACAAAAAATGACCGATTTTCTCATGATTAAAATTTTTAAAGCTGAACAATGGAACCTAGAAATTCTGCTGCCGTTATTTGAAGAATATCGTCTGGCTCATGGCATGGCAGAAAACCCTGAGCGCACATTGGCTTTCTTAACCAATCGCATTCGTTTTAGTGAAAGCATCTTTTTCTTGGCTTTAGATCAAAATGAGCATGCGGTCGGTTTTATCCAGTTATATCCCCGCCTATCTTCTTTGCAATTACAACGTTATTGGCAATTAACGGATATTTTTGTTCGTCAGAGTGAGAAAACGAATGAAATTTATACCGCACTTATCGCCAAAGCCAAAGAATTCGTCAGTTATACGCAGTCCACAAGGCTCACCGTAGAACAGGATATTCAACAACATCATTTGCTGGAAGATGAAGGGTTTAGGGCGATTCCACACAAAATGGTGTTTGAGTTAGAAGTTGCGTTAGCATAAAGCATTCATTGATATTTAATGCCATCACGCCTATTGAGATGATGCACGTTGTGCAATTTTACGGAAATAATTCTCGTGCTACGTTTTACAGACGTAGCACGATTTTTTATCTATTATCGACGATTTAGCCACGCCATATATTCTGCTACGCCTTCCGCGACGGTTTTAAACGGTTTGTCGTAGCCGGTAGCTCGGAGTTTGGTTAAATCCGCTTGGGTGTATTCTTGGTAGCGGGATTTTAAATGTTCCGGGAATGGGATGGTTTCCACTTCGCCTTTGCCGTGGAATTTAATCACCGCTTTGGCTACTTCAGCAAAAGACTCGGCGTTACCGGAACCGCAGTTGAAAATGCCGGAGATGCCGTTTTGCCAGCACCAAATATTTACTGCAGCGACATCGCCTACATACACGAAATCACGGCGGAAGTGTTCGCTACCGGCGAAGAGTTTCGGATTTTCACCTTTGAGAATTTGATTATTTAAGTGGAACGCGACACTTGCCATAGAGCCTTTGTGGCCTTCACGTGGGCCGTACACGTTGAAATAACGGAAGCCGCACACCGGTGATTGGGCTTCAGGTAAAATCGCGCGCACATATTGGTCAAATAAGAATTTGGAATAGCCATACACGTTCAACGGACCTTCAAATTCGCGTTCTTCGCGGAATTCGGTTTTGTCGCCGTAAGTGGCGGCACTGGAGGCATAGAAGAATGGAATTTGGCGATCTAAGCAGTAATGCAACAACTCTTTGGAATATTCGTAGTTGTTATGCATGATGTATTTGCCGTCCCATTCGGTGGTAGCGGAACAGGCACCTTCATGGAAAACGGCATCAATGTGACCTAAATCATCGCCAGCGATAATGGAGGCGATAAAGTCTTCTTTGTCGCAATAATCAGCGATGTCTAAATCCACCAAATTAATGAACTTTGTGCCGTCTTTTAAGTTATCTACCACTAAAATGTCTTTACGACCCATGTCGTTTAATGCTTTGACGATATTGCTACCAATAAAGCCTGCGCCGCCGGTTACGATAATCATAGTTGTGTCCTTTTATGAAATAAAAATGGAACGAAACGAAAAGGAATCATTCCTCTCACTGAAATGAAAGTGCGGTAAAAATTTACCGTATTTTTTAACCGCACTTTTAGCGTAAATATGAACGCGATTTAGCCAACTTGCGATCTCAATGGCAATACATTGCTCACCATATTTTCGCTTGTTCATGCTTCATACGCGTATATAAATAAAACGGTAACCTATTGTAACGAAAAAGGGAAAGGCGCTCAATGTACCGACAAACGTTGCCGATAGCCTTTCCTCAGCATACACAACCAAACCTAAAGCATGAAATTTAACGTGCTAAGCCCAATAATATCTCACCACATGGAAGAAAATCGGCGCAGCAAAGCAAAGGGAATCCATGCGATCTAGCATACCGCCGTGGCCACTAATCATATTCCCCCAGTCTTTTACCCCCATGCTGCGTTTCATAGCGGACATCACTAAGCCGCCTAAAAAGCCCATGAGGCAGATTAATAAGCTCATTAACACCGCTTGAACCGGGTTAAACGGAGTAAGCCAATAGAGTAAGCCTCCCAGCACACTAGCGCTGACGACACCGCCTACAAAGCCTTCTACGGTTTTGGATGGCGAGAGTTTTGGCGCAATTTTGTGTTTGCCGAATAACTTGCCCCATACGTATTGCAACACATCACTGGATTGCACCACTAAAATCAAGAAAATCATCAATAGCAGTTTTTTATCTTCAAAACCTTCAATGTCTAATGTCAGGATTGCCGGGATATGGGAAATGCAGAAGACGCTGATCATCAATGCCCATTGCACTTTGGTGGAACGATCTAAGAAATGCGCTGTGTCGCCCAACAAGGCGGAAAGGATTGGCAAAAACAGGAAGCCATACACCGGAATGAAGATGGTGAACATACTGAACCAGTCAATTGCCACTAAAAAATATTGAAGAGGCAGAATGACGTAAAAACAAGCGGCAAGTGCGAGATGATCGCCACGACGAATATAAAGCAACGATAAAAATTCACGCAATGCCATGAAAGAAATGACAAAAAATAATCCGATCACACCATAAAAACCCAATGCCGCGGCGGCAAAGATGATCAGAATCATCACCCACCAGGCATTAATGCGTGCGTTAAGATTATCAATTACCGCATGAGGGGTGGAAAAGCCGACTTTGAATTTCAATCCATAACCGATTGATGACGCAATAATTAAGGTGATGATTAACCCGCCAAACAGTTGCCATATTTCCATTATGCTTTCCCTTTTTCGGTTAAATTTAAACTTAATAATACCTGTTCGGCACGGATTAAGAAATCGGCCTTATCTTCCCCTTCACGGTAGAAGAGCGGCTCTCCCATATATAAATCACACAACAACGGAATCGGCACTACAAAGCCCTTTGGCAACACATTATGCATGTTGCTAATCCATACCGGTACAAGTTCTAATTGTGGGTTTTGCTTTGCGACGTAATACAAACCACTTTTGAACGGTTGTAGCGCCACATCGTCATCCATTTTACGGGTGCCTTCAGGGAAAATAATCAGAGAATGATGTTGCAGGGCATCGCTAATTTGTTCGGTAATGGCTTGCGGATTATTGCCGCCCCGCTCAATCAACAACATATTGAATACTTTGTATGCCAAGAAACGACGAATCGGCCCTTTCGTCCAATAATCAGCATCGGCAACCGGGCGGGTGTTTTTGCGCACTTGATACGGCAAAGAGACCCACAACAAAATAAAATCACCGTGGCTGTTATGGTTGGCAAAATACAAACGATGTTTATCCGCGGATTGCTGTTCCACATTTTTTTGCGGACGCACACCGGTGATAAAGGAGGTGAAACGACATAAGAGAAAATCAATCAATTTGGCTAACATAATGACGCTCCTATTTATTACCCACTTCAGCTAAGCCAGACTTCACACGTTTGACACAGGTGACAATTAACAGAATGATGGCAACCCAAAGCAGCCAATAGAGAAAATCCGGCAAAGTAGGGACAAAAACATAAACCAAGCCCAATACACCGAACAAAAATGCCCGATCACTTTTGCCTAACGGGCCATCATAACGACGCGTTTTTCCTTGCACTTGCCCGAGCACACCACAAAATTCCGTCAATGCCGACAACCAAATGATCAAGCCGATTTGTAACGAATCAAAAGGATGGACAAAAGCAAAAGGCAAATATAATGCAGCGTCAGACACGACATCGGTGATTTCATTTAGGTATCCGCCCAAACGAGATTTTTGGTTAAATTCACGCGCCAACATACCATCAATGGCATTAAGTGCCATGCGCACGAACAACCAAATAGGAATCAAAATAAAAAGCCAGTGATAGCCGGAAAGTGCGGTCAAAATTAACCCTAAAATGACAGAAATGGCACACGCGGTTAAGGTGACTTGATTGGCAGTCACACCACGTTGTTCCAGCCTTATCACGAGAGGCCGTAATAGATTTTGGAATTTGGGTTTCAGATCATAAATGCTCATCACATTCTCCTTAAATCTTAAAAAGGAAAGAGTAAAGGAATAAGAAACACGCTCACCAACATGACTAAAAGAGTGAACGGCACACCGACTTTGACAAAATCGGCAAATTTATAACCACCGGGGCCGAAAACCATGGTATTCACCGGTGAAGATACCGGCGTCATGAACGCAGCTGAAGCAGCGATGGCCACCACCATCGCAAATGGCATCGGGGATAAATTGAGTTGGTGCGCCATCGTAATGGCAATCGGTGCGATCAAAATTGCGGTAGCCGTGTTAGAAATGAATAAACCGACAACGGCAGTGAGAATAAATAGGCTAATTAAAATCCAATGCTTACCCATGCCGCCCACTAAATTCAGCATTAACTCGACAATTACCGATACCCCGCCGGTTTTCTGTAAAGCCAACGAAAATGGCATCATCCCGACAATCAGCACAAGGCTTGACCAGTGAATTGAATCATAGGCGCTTTTGCTATCCACGCAACGGAAGTAGCCTATCATTAAGCAAGCAATGAGAGCAGCCACCACATTTGGCACGACACGGGTTACCATCAGCACCACCATCACTAAAATGCTCAATAAGGCATAAGGTGCTTGGCTTTGCGCCGGCACCGCACGGGTGATTTCACTTGGGTAATTCAACACAAAAAAATCTTTGCTGTGGCTACGCATTTGCTGGATGAGTTTCCAGTCGCCAATCACCAGCAATAAATCCCCTGCTTTATAGGGGGTTTCGACAAAATGCCCACCAAGTACTTCACCGTCACGCTTAATGCCCACAACGTTCAAGCCGTATTTGGAACGGAAAGCTAGTTCTTCAGTCGATTTTCCGATACAGTCGGAATCCGGCACTAAAATCAATTCCGCCATGCCAATCGAACTGGCTTGTTCCGAAAAAAACTGCGCACGAATTTCCGCCCGCTCTAAATGATATTCCTGACAAAAGGTTCTCAAATTAAATTCAGGATCGCTGCTATCCATTAATAAAATGTCTTTCTCACGGACTTCTGAGGAACCAAGCGCAGCAATAAATATCGGGCGAAAACGCTTCCAACGCTCAATTGCTAACACGTTCAAACCAAATTTAGAGCGTAAATGTAATTCATCCAGATTTTTACCAATAAGCGGTGAACCTTTTCTTACCACAAAACGCTGCGTGCGTTGTTGCAAACCATATTCATGAATCAAATCACTCATGGAACGTTTATCCATGCTGTTGGTTTCATTTTCTTTATCGGACTTTAACCAACGACGGGCAACCAGCATATAGCCGATCCCCATAAACAAAATCACCAAGCCAATAGGCGTAAAATCGAAGAATTTCAAACGCATATCCGTTTCGCGTACCAACTCGGCATTCACCACTAAGTTGGGCGCTGTCGCAATCAAAGTCAACATGCCGCTGATAAGCCCGGCAACGCTCAGTGGCATCATCAAACGTTTCGGAGAGATATTCATTTGGCTGCAAATCATCAGTACCACGGGAATGAAAATAGCAACAACCCCCGTGGAACTCATGAAAGCGCCTAACCCTGCCACGGCTAACATCATGAAAACCAATACACGTGCTTCACTGTTATGAGAAGCTTTTAACAGCCATTCGCTCACTTGATACGCCACACCGGTGCGAACCAAACCTTCCCCAACAATGAACAATAAGGCAATTAGAATAATATTGGGGTCACTAAAACCGGCAAACACTTCTTGTACGGTTAAAATGCCACTGAGGCTGAACGCCAACATCACCAAAATAGCGACGACGTCCATGCGAATGCGGTTACGAATGAAGAGAATCACGGAAGCAATGAGCAACAACAGCACCCATACCCAAGGTTCCGGACGGAAAGAATCAACTAAGCTGGTGAATTGGTTCATGGCGCCCTCCGTGCTCAAGTGTGCAAATACAGGTTAAATTATAGCGATTCTAATAATTTTTTAACAGGCGCAAAACTACGGCGATACTGTGGTAAAAGGCCAAATTCGGCGATTTTTTCCAAATGCAATTTCGTTGGGTAGCCTTTGTGTTGCGCAAAGGCATATTGCGGATATTGTTGATCCAATTCCAACATTTCCTGATCCCGTGCGACTTTTGCCAAAATAGACGCCGCGCTAATTTCCGCCACTAAAGCATCCCCTTTAACAACGGCTTGGGCCGGTATCGACAAATTCGGCGGAATCCGATTACCATCCACCAACACGAAGTGCGGTTGAATTTTCAAGTGTTTTACCGCCCGTTCCATAGCAAGCATGGAAGCATGCAAAATATTCAACTCGTCAATCTCATGTGGTTCCGCTCGCCCAAGCGCCCACGCCAGTGCTTTTTGCTTAATTTCTTCCGCCAACAATACACGTTTTTTTTCCGACAGTTTTTTAGAATCGGCAAGTCCCTCAATAGGCTTATTCGGATCCAAAATCACTGCTGCCGTCACCACGGCACCGACTAACGGCCCGCGTCCTACTTCATCTACACCGGCAATGAGTTCATAGCCCTGTGGGTACACAAACTTATCCATGAGATGGCTCCAATAAATCAATCACTGCTTGTGCGGCTTGCTGATCGGCATTGCATTGGATCCTTTGGTGTAACTCAGCAAAACGCTGTAATAAAACGTGGCGATTTTGCACCGCACTTTTATCCTCACTTAAATACAGGGACAATTTTTCTGCCAACTTCGTCGGATTGCAGTCTTCTTGAATCAATTCGGGCACTAACATTTCGTCTGCCAGCAAATTAGGTAAAGAAACGTACTTAGTTTTCACCAAGCGTTTGGCTAAGAAATAGGTGAAAGGCTTCATGCGATACCCCACTACCATCGGGGATTTACATAACATGGCCTCTAACGCTGCTGTGCCGGAAGCGAGCAAGGTTGCCTCGGCTGTAATCATTGCGGCACGCGCATTGCCATCCAATAAAATCATGTCCAATTCCGGCGCAACGCGTTGTTTGATTTGTTCAAATTGCTGACGACGTTTTTGATTAATTAACGGCACAAGAAATTTAACGTCCGGATAACGTTGATGTAGCAGTTGCGCAGTTTGTAAGAAAGGTTCACTCAGAAATTCCACCTCTGAACCACGACTCCCCACCAGCATCGCCACATAACGCTGCGCAGGCTCTAAATTCAATAATTGGCAGGCTTCATCACGATTCGGTTTCAACGGAATAGCATCTGCCATGGTGTGACCAATAAAACGACAAGGCACATTGAAACGATCATAAAAGGTTTTTTCAAAAGGCAAAAAGGCAAGCACCAAATTGGTTGCAGCAGCGATTTTATACACACGTTTCTGACGCCACGCCCACACGGATGGACTCACATAATGAATGGTCTTAATGCCCTGCTGTTTGAGTTTCAGTTCTACGTCTAAGTTAAAATCCGGCGCATCAATGCCAATGAAAACATCCGGTTTTAATGCCGATAATTGCTTGATGATGCTACGGCGGATTTTGAGTAAGCGCGGCAGATGTTTCAACACCTCCACCAAACCCATCACGGATAATTCATCCATATCAAACAGGGTTTCAAATCCTTCAGCAATCATGCGTTCGCCACCAATACCGATAAATTTGGCATGCGGATAACGCGCTTTAAGGGCGTGAATTAAACCTGCTCCGAGAATATCACCGGATACCTCGCCGGCGATGATCGCGATAGTGGGAGAATCCTTGATAGAAAGTGAATTTAGCATAGTAAAAACTCTGAAAAAAACGACCGCTCTTTTGGTCATGAAAAAGAGCGGTCGGCAATGGATGAATTGATTAAAAGAGTTAACGGATAATGCCGCGAGTAGAACGTTTAAAGAAATCCAAGAAGAAACTGATCGCCGATTCAGTTGCGGCAATTTGTTCAATTTCCGGCATCACTTCATCTAATGTTTTACCGCTACGATAAATCATTTTGTAAACGTTACGAATCGCATGCATTGTCGGTTTATCAAAACCGCGACGTTTTAACCCTTCGATGTTGACACCAAACGGTTGAGCATGGTTGCCTTGCGCCATGACATAGGGCGGCACATCTTGGCTGACCATGGAACCGCCGCCCAACATTACATGAGCACCTACGACAACGAATTGGTGAATCGCCGACATTCCGCCGACGATAACGAAATCGTCCAATTCCACGTGTCCGGCAAGGGTCGCGTTATTGGCTAAAATACAGCGGTTTTTAATCACGCAGTCATGTGCAATATGGACGTTAATCATGAATAAGTTGTCATCACCGATTTTCGTCACACCGCCACCTTGTACGGTACCACGATGAATGGTAACACTTTCACGAATACGGTTACGGTTACCGATCACAACGCGTGTCGGCTCACCCTGATATTTAAGATCTTGGTTCACCTCACCGATGCTGGCAAATTGATAAATTTCATTATCTTCGCCGATTCGTGTATGCCCATTAATCACAACATGGGAGTGGACGACGGTGCCTTTGCCGATCTCAACATCTTTGCCGATGATGGTAAACGGGCCGATAACCACGTTCTCACCAATTTTTGCACCTTCTTCAACAATGGCCTGCGGATGAACTTTGGCTGTTGGGTGAATCATATTTATCCCCTTGTCTGAATTATGCTGCGCGACGAGCACACATTAGTTTCGCTTCACAGGCCACTTCACCATCAACGGTTGCTGTAGCGGTAAAAGCGGTAATACCACGGCGTTCTTTAATCACTTCAACGTGCAATACCATTTGATCGCCCGGAACAATCGGACGCTTAAAGCGAGCTTCATCAACACCAGCGAAATAGAAAATCTCACCACCGGCTAACTCATGGGTTTTGAAAGCTAAGATGCCCATAGCCTGCGCCATGGCTTCAAGAATTAACACGCCCGGTAAAATGGGATTTCCCGGGAAATGACCGGTAAAACAAGGCTCATTCACACTGATATTTTTAATCGCAGTCAACCATTTGCCTTCTTCAAAATTAAGCACTCGATCCACTAACAAAAAAGGATAGCGGTGTGGCAATAATTGCATGATTTCATGAGATTCGATAATTCTTGAAGTTTGTTCAGTCACGGGATTACCTTTTAATATTAAATAAGAGACAAAAATACACGTTAGATTATACGTGATTTAACGCATCAACACAAAATGAACGAAACGTCACTCATCTGATTTAAGCTTTTTCTCAAGGGCCTTAATGCGTTTATTTAAACCATCAATGCCAAGCGTCAATGCCGCTGTTTTGCGCCATTCTTTATTGGTTTGGAGCGGAATACCGGAAGAATACACACCCGGTTCGGTAATCGGACGCATGACCATTCCCATGCCGGTGACTGTCACTTGATCACAGATTTCCATATGCCCGTTAATCACGCTCGCACCGCCAATTAAACAATAACGTCCCACGGTTAAGCTGCCTGCCATAATCACCCCGCCGGCAACCGCGGTCCCCGTGCCGATATGCACGTTATGGGCAATCTGACAAAGATTATCGATAATCACGTTATCTTCAATCACGGTTGCATCTAATGCGCCACGGTCAATACAGGTACAAGCGCCAATTTCCACGTGATTGCCGATAATCACTTGTCCTACTTGCGGGATCTTAATCCATTTACCGCGTTCATTGGCATAACCAAAGCCATCACTCCCAATGACTGCGCCGGATTGAATTAGGCAGTGTTCACCAATTTCGACCTCATGATATACGGACACATTCGCCCAAAGTTGGGTGTGCGCGCCAATTTTGGTATTTTTTCCAATGAAGCAATTTGCGCCAATTACCACGTTATCACCCAGCACAACGCCGGATTCAATGACACTGTTTGCACCGATAGAGACATTTTCACCTAACAAAACATCGTCAGAAATAACCGCACTTTTTGCGATTCCGCTTGCCGCTTTTGGGGTGGTATCCATATATTGCGCTAATTTTGCATAGGCAACATAAGGATCTTTCACGATCAACAAATTACTTTCCGATGAACAAAATTCCACATCTGCTTCGGATACCACCAAAATACCGGCCTTTGAATGTGCCAGTTTTTCACGGAATTTGGGATTAGAAATGAATGTTAGCTGATGTTCATCCGCTTTATCTAAGGGAGCGATATTACTCACAACAACATCGGCGTTACCATGAATGGTAGCGCCGATTTGTTGTGCTAATTCTGAAAGAGAATAGGATCTCATTATTTAGCCTTCGCAGCTGCTGCGGAAATCGCTTTTAGAACATCATCACTGATATTTTTACCGTCTGCCGCAAAGACAACGGAACGATCATCTAATACGATGGTGTAGTGTTTTTCTTTTGCCACGGTGTTAGTTGCGGCTTGAATGCTTTCAACCAATTTAGAGGTTTCTTGGTTTTCGCGTTTTGCATAGTTATCTTGATAGATACGAACTTGTTGATCGTGTTCTGCCACTAACTTATTGATTGTCGCTTGTTCGGTGCTGGCGAATTTATTAATTTCATCTTCACGTTTTTTGATGTCGGCAGCGCGCAATTTCGGTGCATCTTTTTGTAATGCAGCGACTTTTGCTTCTACTTTTTTCTGTACATCCGCAATTCTTGCATCGACCTTTTTCTTGTTTTCTGTCAATTGTTCCACAGTCGCTTTAAATTCTGTTTCTAATTTTGCTGCGATTGCTTTACGTTCAGGGTGATTTTGGAAGAGATAATCTGCACTCACAAATGCAATATTTTCTTCTGTCATGGCTAAACGAGAAGTGAAAATTAAGATGGCTGAAATAAGAACAAGTTTGATGACTTTTTTCATGAGTAAAATTTCCTTTTTTATAGATTAAAAAAATTAATTTGTGCCAATGCAACATTGGCACAAACAAGTGATTAGAGTTTATTAATTAACTTAAGTTCATTAAATTAGAATGAACCACCGACATTAAATTGGAATTGTTCAATGTCATCATTTTCGTATTTCTTAATCGGTTTAGCATAAGAGAAGATTAGCGGACCGATTGGTGATTGCCATTGGAAGGCAATACCGGCAGAAGAACGAATACGTGACGGATCGCCATAATCAGGTAGTTTGGTACTTAAGTGAGCAAATTGATTTTTCTCAGCTTTCCAATGCGTATCCCATACACTTGCGGCATCAATAAATAATGATGTGCGCACGGAGTTTTGGCTTTTTTCCGAAACAAAAGGTGTTGGCATGATCAATTCTACACTGGCAGATGTCATTGCATTACCTCCAACGATATCGCCGTTAAGTAGGCTATAACACTCGGATTTGGTGGTTACGCTAGCCGGGTTACAAGCGCGTGGATTGATATAAATCGCTTGTGGACCTACTGCACCGTAAGCAAAACCACGTAAACTACCGATACCACCTGCCGTATAGGTTTGATAGAACGGTAAACGTTTACCGCTTAAGCCATTAGCATAGGATGCCCCTAAACGACCGGATAATACCCAAGTTTGATCGCGATTTAGCGGATAGAATCCTTGAACGTCTGCATTGAGTTTATAGTATTTATTGTCAGCACCAGGAATGGTCACTCTTCCGCCAAAGGTGGCTTTGACCCCTTCGGTCGGCAAGAAACCACGATTTAAGCTGTTGTAGTTCCAACCGAAAGAAAAATCATAGTCATGGGAGCGGAATGCCCAGTTATCATAATTCATTGAGGCTAGGTAGAGCGCGCGGCTATATTCCGGCGTAATGTTTTTCAATTTATTATAAACATAGCCTAAACCCACATAATAGGAGTTATTTTCATTCACTGGGAAACCTAAGGTGACATTGCCACCGTAAGTTGTTCTTGTATAAGCAGCGGAATTACTATTTTTTGAGTTGTCATAGTTTTCAAAGAAGACATTTCCACCCAAGCTCACGCCGTCTTTCGTGAAATACGGTTCGGTATAACCTAAGTTAACACTGGTTCCGTAGTCATTGCGGGAACCGGCAAGACTTAAGGATGATCCCATACCAAGGAAGTTCTCTTGTTTAATGCTGGCTTGATAGCTTAAACCGCTTTCCGTACCATAACCAACCCCGAAGTTAATGCTACCGGTGTTACGCTCTTTGACTTTGTACACCACATCCACTTCATCACTGCTGCCTTCAACCGGTTCGGTACGGCTTTCTACGGTTTCAAAAAATCCGGTACGATCTAACCGCACTTTACCGAGTTCGATTAAGTCGGTGGATAACCAACTGCCTTCTTGTTGACGCATTTCTTGGCGTAATGTGCTATCGGCAGTGACAGTATTTCCTTCAAAACGGATTTGGCGCACAGAATAACGTTTGCCGGCATCAACAACGAAACTTAAATTAACGCTTTTATCTTGATCGTCAAAATCCGGCTGTACACTCACTTGGGCACTACCATAGCCTTTTTCACCTAAAATAGATTTAATGCTGTTTTCAACAGCGTGTACATCACTGCCACGGAAATATTGATCAAGGTGAATTTGATTTAATGTTGGTGCCAACTGATCTTTCATACCGCCTAAATCACCGAGAATACGCGCGTTTTTCACCGTGTATTTATCACCTTCAGAAATATTAATGGTGACACGGGCTTCTGTTTTCTTATCATTTAACTGTACGTCGGTGCCGGTGACTTTCGCTTTGGCATAGCCATGGTCAAAATAATAGTTTTGAATGGCTTCGAGATCTTTGTTGAATTGGCTCGGATCAAATTTATTACCGAAAAGCTTCCACCACGCATCCGGTTGTAATTCCATTTGATCTTGCAGTTTGCTTTTACTAAAAACGTGGTTGCCGACAAAATTGAGCTCTTTAAGCAACGCCACATCGTTTTCTTTAATTTGCAATTTAATTTCGGAACGATGATTCGGTAGCGGATTGACAA
Organism: Aggregatibacter sp. 2125159857; assembly: GCF_017798005.1. Lineage (NCBI taxonomy): Bacteria > Pseudomonadati > Pseudomonadota > Gammaproteobacteria > Pasteurellales > Pasteurellaceae > Aggregatibacter > Aggregatibacter sp. 2125159857. The sequence continues at coordinate 1,778,155 of NZ_CP072548.1, read as the reverse complement.
TCGTATTCACTTGCGCATTATAACGACCAACACTGTGATAGTGATCTTCTAATGTTGCACGGAATGTTTCTAATTTTTCACGATTTAATAGCTCCCCTTTTTGGAAGCCGTTAGCATCTAAATTTTGTTTTAGTGCTTCATCCGGAATGGTTTTATTTCCTTCTAAAATTACATCGGAAATAATGGATTTCGGTATGACTGAAATGACAAGCGTATTGCCTTGTTGAGAAGCGCGAACATCATCATATTGACCACTTAAGAAAAGCGTACGTACGACATCGGCAATGTTGGCATCGTTGATTTTTTGCCCAACCTGTACCGGTAAACTGGCGATAATACTGTTTTCAGTAGTGGATTGAACGCCATCAACACGAATATCTTGTACGACAAAGGTGCCGGCTAAAACACTCGTCGAACCAAATAAGAGGCTTGCAATTAAGAGTTTTTTCATCGTAAATTTTATCCTGTATAAAATACGTAATTAGTTATAAACGTAAAAAATCATTAATTAGTCCAAGTCCCATTAACATCAATAACAAGACAGCACCAATTCGATAACTCACATTCTGCACATGCTCGGAAACTGGTTTTCCTTTCAACGCTTCCATCACCAAAAAGACAAGATGCCCCCCATCCAGGACTGGCAATGGAAATAAATTCATAATGCCCAAATTAACACTAATTAATGCCATAAAACTCAGGTAATAAATCAGGCCAATTTCAGAAGAGGCACCTGCCCCTTTGGCAATGGAAATTGGACCGCCTAAGTTATTCAAAGACAAATTGCCGGTGATTAATTTCCCAATGACTTTAATCGTTAACCAAGAGAGTTGAAAGGTCTTTTCTACCCCTTTTTGTAAGGCTTCAAGCATATCATACTTTAATTCAGTACGATATTCATTAGCCAAGGGATAAAAAGTCGGGGAAATTCCCACAAACCAGCGTTTTTTTTCATTGAGTTCTGGTGTAAGTGTTTTATCAAACCACACACCATCACGTTCTACTTTTAGAGTTAATGGCTTTCCTTCTTGAACCTTTTCTAGAAACGTATGCCACTCAATTTTACTGTTATCCGACCAGTAGAGTTTATCGCCTTTTCGCAATCCTTCTTTTTCTGCCGGTGAATTTTCAGTAATCTTAGAGAGTATCATATCCACTTTACTTCTCACCGGTACAATACCGAGGGATCCGAACGCACTTTGTTTCTCAGGATCAAACGTCCAGTTGGATAAATCTAACGTTCTATGCTGTTCAATGTTAGAACCAAATTCCACTAATGTCAGATCAACTTTGCTTTCCCCTAACTTGGTGGCTAACAACATATTAATGGTTTCCCAATCAGGGGTTGAAACGCCATCAATTTCCGTAATTTGAGTGTTCGGCTGTATTTTCGCCATTGCAGCAATCGATTGGGGGCGAACTTCATCGATTACCGGCTTAATACTCGGAATGCCAATGGAATAAACGAGAAAATAAGCAAAAATCGCAAACAAGAAATTCGCAAGCGGACCGGCGGCAATAATAAATGCGCGCTGAGCGACCGTTTTATAATCAAAGGCCTGTGATTTTAAGGTCTCAGGCACCTCCTCATTGCGTCCATCCAGCATTTTGACATAGCCCCCTAGAGGAATGGCCGACACGGCAAATTCTGTCCCTTGTTTATCGGTACGCGACCAAATGACTTTGCCAAAACCAATAGAAAAACGATGGACTTTTACACCGCACTTTCGTGCCGCCCAGAAATGGCCATATTCATGCACCGTCACTAAAACGGCAATCACAATCAAAAATGAAACGGTTGACCACAAAAATGACATATCGCCAATCCTATAAGACAAAGAAATAGAAGTAGGCAAAGAATGGAACGGCAGCGGTTAAGCTGTCAATGCGATCCAAAATGCCGCCATGCCCCGGAATTAAATGACTGCTATCTTTGATACCGCTTTGGCGTTTAAACATACTTTCCGTTAAATCGCCTAAAATAGAAATGGCAACGGTTGCCACTGACAAAGCAATAAAGGCTTCAGATGAGACATTCGCAGTCAAACGTTGTTGTGCTATATTCACAAAAATGGCTGCAACAATGCCTGCCATCACTAAACCGCCAATCGCCCCTTGCCAAGATTTTCCCGGAGAAACTTTTGGTGCCAGTTTGTGTTTACCAAATTTACGACCGACAAAATAAGCACCGGAATCTGCCACCCAAACCAAAACAAACACATACAACAACAGCATAATGCCGTGATAAGGCGCTGCCACATAATGATCTAAACGTAGTAATAATACGCCAATTAAAAATGGAATAAGGGTAAAGAAACAGAAAAAGAATTGTAAAACGGAATGCTTTCCCCAAACGGCACTACTTTTCGGGTAGGTCACTACAAAAAATAAGGCCACCAGCCACCAAATAACTGCGCCTAATAAAATCGGCTGCGCATACAGTTCAAATACCCGGCCGGCATCTAAATAATTGCCTTCCCCATAGATCCAGAGGAATAAAAAGGCAGCACTTAAACCTGTGATGGCATAGCGCCAAAAGGTTGGTTGTTTGAAATTAAAGAACTGGGTCCATTCCCAAACACCTAATACCACAACAACGCCCAAGGCGAGAGCAAAATAATAAGGTGAGAATAAAAATAACGCCGTAAAGACAAGGGCAATTAACACAATTGCCGAAATAACTCGTTGTTTAAGCACAATATATTCCTCAATTATTCGGTTCCGCCAAAACGGCGATGACGTTGTTGATAAGATAAAATCGCCTGATGAAACTCAGCTTCATTAAAATCCGGCCACAGTACATCAGAAAAATATAGCTCTGCGTAGGCTGTTTGCCACAATAAGAAATTGCTAATGCGTTGTTCACCGCTGGTACGAATCAATAAATCCACTTCAGGCTCATCTTTCGTCACCAAATGTTGTTGCAATAAAGCTTCATTAATGTCTGCGACGTTGAGCTGTTGCGCTTGAACCTGTTCTGCCAACTGCTGTGCCGCTTGAACGATATCCCAGCGCCCGCCATAATTCGCGGCAATATTTAACGTAAGTGCGGTGTTATTTTCCGTTAATTTTTCCGCTTTTTTGATTTTTTCCTGCAAGCCAGCACTAAAGCGGGAAATGTCGCCTAAAATTTTCAAACGAATGTCATTTTTATGCAGTTTTTTCACTTCAAAATCAAGCGCTTGCATAAATAAATTCATCAATGCGCTCACTTCCTGCTCGGGGCGGTTCCAGTTTTCGCTACTAAACGCATATAAGGTTAAATATTTCACCCCAATTTTGCGAGCATAAGACACAGCTTCACGTACTGCCGCCACGCCGTTTTTATGTCCAAAAACGCGCATTTTTCCTTGTTGCTTTGCCCAACGCCCGTTGCCGTCCATAATAATGGCAACGTGTTGCGGAATATTATTCCGATCTAATTCTGTCATTATCCCTTCTCAATGCAAAATATCAGTGTGACCAATGTGCCAATTGTTGTCGTGCATATTCACGAGCAGCACGATCCACCTCCAGCACATCATCAATCTGTTTGATTTGTTGCGACGGCATTTGTTCCACGACAGCCTGATTCAGTTTGGCAATATCCGTAAATTTAATTTGGCGATCTAAAAAGGCTTGTACGGCCACTTCATTCGCCGCATTCATGGCAGTAGTCGCATACTGTCCTGCCGCAAAAGCTTCTATCGCCAGTTTCAAACAAGGATAACGTTGGTAATCCGGTGCTAAAAAAGTCAGCCCGTTTAATTGGTAAAAATCTAACGGAGCTACGCCGGAAAAAGTGCGGTGCGGATATGCCATGGTTTCCGCAATCGGTGTGCGCATATCAGGATTCCCCATTTGCGCAATAACGCTACCATCAATGTAGCGTACCATGGAGTGAATAATGGATTGCGGGTGAATAATCACTTCCATTTCATCGGCGGTCGCATTAAACAACCAACGGGCTTCAATATATTCCAACCCCTTGTTCATCATCGTTGCGGAATCCACAGAGATCTTCTTGCCCATAGACCAGTTAGGATGCGCCACTGCCTGTTCCGGTGTAATACCGTCAAATTCGCTTAAATCCGTATAACGGAAAGGCCCGCCGGAACCCGTCAACACAATTTTGCTGATACCCAAGTCTGCCAACGGGCAAAATCCGATGTGTTGTTGGGCCTGCGGAGGCAAAGATTGGAAAATCGCATTATGTTCGCTATCTACCGGCAATAACTGCGCGCCATAGCGTTTCACCGCATCAATAAAAATCTGGCCGCAAGTGACCAACGCTTCCTTATTTGCCAACAGAACTTTTTTGCCAGCTTTCACTGCTGACAACGTTGGCAACAATCCGGCTGCACCAACAATCGCTGCCGTGACCATGTCTGCATCAGGATGTGCGCTTAATTCGCAAATCGCTTGTTGGCCGGCTAACACTTGCGTCGGAAGCTGATGCGCAGCCACTTTCTCACGCAAATGTTTTGCTGCGCTTTCATTTGCCAAAGCAACAAAGTGCGGTCGAAATTTCACGCATTTTTCAAACATCGCATCCACATTGGAACCCCCGACGAAAGCAAACGCCTCATATTTTTCCGGATTGTGTTCAATCACCGAAAGGGTGCTATTACCGATGGAACCTGTCGCGCCAAGAATCACGACCTTTTGTTTTTTTTGCATAAAATTTCGACCGCACTTTGTCAATTTTTCGGGCAACATGAAAACCTCATCCGCCCATATAAGAAAAGACGCAGTAAGGCACTGCGTCTGATGTTAACCTGTTCTTATGATTAGAAATCGAGTAATTCTTTTTCTTTTTCCGCTAACACTTCATCGACTTTTTTGATGAATTTATCGGTAATTTGTTGAATCTCGGTTTCAGCTTTGTGCTGATCGTTTTCACTGATTTCTTTGTCTTTTAGCAAGGCTTTGATTTTATCGTTCGCATCACGGCGAACGTTACGAATCGCGACTTTGCCTTGCTCGCCTTCTGATTTCACAATTTTAATCAAATCACGGCGACGTTCTTCTGTTAACGGTGGAAGTGGCACGCGAATCGTTGTACCTGCAGAAGATGGGTTCAAGCCTAAGTCAGAGGTTAAAATGGCTTTTTCTACCGCTTGAATCAATGAACGATCAAACACAGTTACCGCTAAAGTACGGGCATCTTCTGCCACCACATTGGCTAATTGACGCAATGGTGTCGCAGAACCGTAATAATCCACTTGAATCGCATCCAACAAACTTGGTTGCGCACGGCCGGTACGAATTTTTGCAATATGGCCTTTTAACGCTTCAAGGCTTTTTTCCATGCGGTCTTGCGCATCTTTTTTAATGTCGTTAATCACGATAATTCCTTCTCTATTAAATAAATCAAACCGTTAAACTAGTCTTTTGCACAAATGAGTGTGCCTTCTTGCTCGCCGGTAATCACGCGACGTAGCGCCCCCGGTTTCCCCATATTGAACACGCGGATCGGCATACCGTGATCGCGAGCTAGGGTAAAGGCCGCTAAGTCCATGACTTGTAATTCTTTATCAATCACTTCAGCATAAGTAAGGTGCGGATAAAGCATGGCATTTGCATTTTTTGCCGGATCACAATCATATACACCATCCACTTTCGTTGCTTTTAACACGACATCCGCTTCAATTTCGATGCCACGTAAGCATGCGGCGGAATCCGTGGTAAAAAACGGACTGCCTGTACCACCGGAGAAAATCACAACGCGTTTTTCACGCAACATTTTGATCGCTTCAGACCAGTTGTAAGTGTCACAAATGCCGTTTAATTGAAATGCCGACATTAATTTTGCATTCACATCCGCACGGAAAAGCGAATCACGCATTGCCAAACCGTTCATGACGGTGGCAAGCATCCCCATATGGTCGCCGACCACACGGTTCATCCCTGCTTTGGCCAATTTAGCACCGCGGAATAAGTTGCCCCCGCCTAAGACGACACCCACTTCAACACCCATTTCAACCAGTTCTTTGATTTCTAACGCAACTCTATCAAGAATAGACGCATCAATGCCGAAACCCTCATCGCCTTGTAAGGCTTCTCCGCTGAGTTTTAACAAAATTCTTTTATAAATAGGTAGGCTCATCTTTTTTCCTTTTGTATTAGCAAAAAATCGGCTTATTTTACTGGATCTTACCTGTTCTGTGAAGTGAACGACCCAAAATCACCTAAAAAAACAACCGCACTTTTGCTCCGATAAAATCTTGTGAAACAAAGTGCGGTCATAAAAATGCGCGTTTCTCGTTATGTGAAACTCCACAGTAACAAGGCCAATAACTGCGGAGAAATGATCCGCAAGAACATCGCCAGCGGATACACGGTGGCATAAGATAACGCTGCGGCACCGCTATCTTCTTTAATCGCATTCGCGAATGCTAATGCCGGAGGATCAGTCATGGCGCCGGCAAGCACGCCACACAAAGAAAGGTAGTTCAATTTGCTGTATAAACGAGCGATAACCGCAGTAATGAGTAATGGCGCTAACGTAATAATGATGCCGTAGCCCATCCATTCCAACCCGCTTCCGTTTAATAAGGTGTCCATAAAACTGCCACCGGATTTCAACCCAACCACGGCCAAGAACAAGACAATCCCTAACTCACGTAACGCCAAGTTAGCGCTTGGTGGCATAAACCAATATAGCTTACCAATCGTCCCGATACGCGCCAAAATCAGGGCAATCACTAACGGCCCGCCGGCTAAGCCCAATTTTAACGCCACCGGAAAACCGGGAATATAAAAAGGAATAGAGCCGAAAAGCACACCCAAGCCAATACCGATAAATACCGGTAACATTTGGACTTGTTGTAATTTTTGTGCCGCATTGCCGATCACCGAAATGGCATTGTTCATCACATCGGTGCGTCCGACCATGTGTAATACGTCACCGAACTGCAAAGTCGTATTGGCGGTCGGCACCAATTCCACACCGGCACGGTTTAAACGAGAAATGACGACACCGTATTTTTGATGAATGCCCAGTGATTTGATTTTTTTCCCTAAGACTTTTTCGCTGGTTACTACCACCCGCTCGGAACGAATATCGCCACCGGCGGTCGTCATTTTAACGGAAAGCTCATCGCCAATAATTAATCGCATTTTTTGTAAGGCTTCATTTTCCCCCACCAAATGCAATACGTCATCCAAATGAATTTCCGTATCTGCTTTCGGGACGCACATACTGTCCCCACGTTTTAAACGGGAACAAACCACATCGCCGGCGCCAAATCCCGGCACGGCAATTAAACGCAAGCCATCCAAATTTTTATTTGTGACTTTAATGTCCATCGTGGTCAAGGTTTCTTTGTCTTGTCCGCTTTCACGTTGAAAATGTTGTTCCTCTTCATCAATTTTCACATGGAAACACAAACGCACTAACCACATGGTCAGCAAAATGCCGCAAATACCGAAAGGGTACGCCATGGCATAGGCCATCCCCATAGTTGCCGTGGTGCTGTTGACCCCAAGTTCCGACAAAATTTGCTGTCCAGCACCAAGAGAAGGCGTGTTAGTTACCGCACCGGAGTAAATCCCTAAAATAATGTCTAACGGCACATTGGCGAATTTGTGGATACCAATCACGGTCAGCCCACCCAGCAAGACAATCAAAAATGCAAAACCGTTCAGTTTCAACCCTGAACGGCGCAACGAGGAAAAAAATCCGGGGCCGACTTGAATCCCGATGGTGTAAACAAACAGGATCAAGCCGAATTCTTGCACGAAATGTAATGTATGCGTATCTAATGCCAATCCATATTGATTGGTAAAATGCGCCACAATGATCCCACCAAAGAGCACCCCGCCTACACCAAAACCAACACCTTTGATCTTCCAATGACCGATCCATAAACCGATCACGGCAACCAAGGCGAGTAGGCTAATGGTAATCGCAATATCGCTCATAACGACCTCAATGTAATATTAACTAGAAAGGATTATAGCAAGTCAGTTTTCGGGTTGCTGAGAAAAAGCTAAAAAATGTCGCCTCAATCACATTTTCCCTTGCCTAATAAGAAAATCTTTTTAAAATGAACCGCACTTTCATTTCGATAAATTTAAATACCATGGCCAAAAAATCCCCTCCTCAAGATCCGAATTATGCAAAAGAATTAGCCAAATACGACAACCCTATTCCCAGTCGGGAATTTATTTTGCAGATTATCCGTACGCATAATGCGCCCATGACGAAAGAAGAAATTTTTGTCGCGTTGGGCATCACGGATGAAACACAACAAGAAGCCATGCGCCGTCGTTTACGCGCCATGGAAAATGACGGTCAGTTAGTTTTCACCAAACGTAAATGCTATGCCTTACCGGAAAAACTGGATTTACTTAAAGGCATGGTGATTGGACATCGAGAAGGTTTCGGTTTTTTACAAGTCGAAGGAAAAAAAGACGACTTTTTTATTCCCAACGTGCAAATGCAGAAAGTCATGCACGGCGATTATGTGTTGGCGCAACCTAACGGATTTGACCGCAAAGGTCGTCCGGAAGTGCGCATTGTGCGTGTATTGGAAGCGAATAAAAAGCAAATTGTCGGTCGTTTTTTTATCGAACAAGGCATTGGTTATGTGATGCCGGACGACAGTCGTATTACACGTGATATTTTAATCCCCGATAACGCCCGTCTTGGTGCCCGCATGGGGCAAGTCGTGGTCGTAGAACTCCACCCGCGCACAGCGCCGTTCTTCCAGCCTATCGGCAAAATCACCGAAGTACTGGGTGATAATATGGCGAAGGGCATGGAAGTGGAAATTGCCATTCGTAAACATGATATTCCCCACAGTTTCCCAAGTGCGGTAGAAAAACAACTTAAAAAATGGGCTGAAGACGTGCCTGAAGAGGCTAAACGTGGCCGTGTAGATTTGCGTGACTTGCCGTTAGTGACCATTGACGGCGAAGATGCACGTGATTTTGACGATGCGGTATTTTGCCAAAAACAAGGCAAAGGCTGGAAACTTTGGGTGGCCATTGCTGATGTAAGCTATTACGTTCGACCGAAAAGCGCATTGGACACGGAAGCCTATAATCGAGGCAATTCCGTCTATTTCCCCAATCGCGTCGTGCCGATGCTACCGGAAAAACTCTCCAACGGTCTATGCTCGTTAAATCCACAAGTGGATCGCTTATGCATGGTGTGTGAAATAACGCTCTCTGCTAAAGGCAAAATGACAGATTATCGATTTTACGAAGCGGTGATGAATTCCCACGCCCGTTTAACTTATAACAAAGTGGCAAAAATACTGGAAAAAGATACCGCACTTTGTGAACGTTACGCCTCGTTAGTGCCTCATTTGCAAGATCTGCATGACATGTATCAGGCGTTGGTAAAAGCACGCCAACAGCGTGGTGCCATTGAATTTGAAACCATTGAAAGCAAATTTATTTTCAATGCGTTGGGACGTATTGAACGTATTGAGCCGGTTGTGCGTAACGATGCCCATAAAATCATTGAAGAATGTATGATTTTGGCAAACATTGCGTCTGCCAACTTCATGGAGAAACATCAAGAACCGGCGCTGTATCGTATTCATGCCGTGCCCGGTGAAGAAAAACTCACGGCATTTCGCAGTTTCTTGGCAGAATGCGGCTTGAGTCTATCCGGTGGGAATAAACCGACACCGACCGATTATGCGCAGTTGCTTGAACAGATTAAACCACGCCCAGATCACGAATTAATTCAAACCATGTTGCTACGTTCTATGAGCCAAGCGGTTTACAGCGCCGACAACATCGGTCACTTCGGGTTGGCATTAGAAGAATATGCCCATTTCACCTCGCCGATTCGTCGTTATCCCGATTTGACGTTACATCGTGGCATCAAATATTTATTGGCGAAACAAAAGGGTTCTAAACGTAAAACGACCGACACCGGCGGATATCATTATCAACTTGATGAAATGGATGTCTTTGGCGCGCATTGTTCTTCGACGGAGCGCCGTGCCGATGATGCCACCCGTGAAGTGGCGGATTGGCTAAAATGCGAATATATGCAAGATCATGTGGGCGAAGAATTTGAAGGCGTCATTTCTTCCGTCACCGGTTTCGGCTTCTTTGTTCGTTTGAATGATCTGTTTATCGATGGCTTAGTGCATATTTCCGGTTTGGCAAATGACTACTACTTATTCGATATGCCTAAACAACGTCTGATCGGCGAAAACAGCGGCATGATTTTCCGTCTCGGTGATGCGGTCAAAGTGCGTGTAGAAGCCGTGAGTTTAGAACAAAAACAAATTGATTTTTCCTTAATTTCAAGTGAACGCAAGCCGAAACGTAATGGTAAAACGGCACGAACAAAAGCCAAGAAAGCGGAAGTCAAAGCGCCTAAGAAAACAACAAACCAAAAGGCAAAAATAAACAAAAGTGCGGTCAAAAAAAGTCACGTTTCTAAAATGAAACCGAAAGCCGCCAAAACGAAAAAGGTAAAGAAAAAACATGAGTGAAACAATTTATGGCATCCACGCAGTCAAAGCGTTTGTCTCTAACCATCCGGAACGTTTAATTGAAGTTTTGGCGTTAAAAGGCCGAGACGACCAACGTTTACAGCCTTTGATTAATGAAATTCAACGACTTGGTATTTCCGTTCAATTTTTAAATCGTCAAACCTTGGATAAAAAAGCAGAAGGCGAAGTGCATCAAGGCATTATTGCGCGAGTACACTCATTACCGGAATTAAATGAGCATGATTTGGATCGCTTATTAGAAACTCAAAACGCACCTTTATTGTTAGTTTTGGATGGTGTGACAGATCCACATAACTTAGGCGCTTGTTTGCGTACTGCCGATGCGGCGGGCGTAACTGCGGTGATTGTGCCAAAAGATAAATCTGCGCAACTCAATTCTACTGCACGAAAAGTGGCGTGTGGCGCAGCAGAAAATGTACCGCTTATTCGAGTGACTAACCTTGCCCGCACGTTACGTGATCTACAAGAACGACACAATGTATGGGTTGTAGGCACCGCCGGTGAAGCCACCGAAACCCTCTATCAAACCAAACTCACTGGTGCCTTGGCATTGGTCATGGGGGCAGAAGGCGAAGGCATGCGCCGCTTAACCCGAGAGCATTGCGATCAACTCATCAGCATTCCAATGGCCGGTTCGGTGTCTTCGCTCAATGTCTCCGTGGCGACTGGTGTTTGTTTGTTTGAAATCGTCCGTCAACGGTTAGCAGTGTGAACAAGCGGAAGAGATTAATCGCCTCAATTTTGGGTTAGTCTTCCCAGTATCGAGGCGTTTCATGCCGACTAAGTGCCTGTCAAGGTAAAGCGCGAAAAGTGCGGTCATTTTGACGGGAGTTTTTCAGATTGTCTCAGCAACGTTTCGTAGCGTTCATCTGTTAAGGTTTTTAAAAAGGATTCAAGGTCGTCTAGTTGTTCATCGCTTAACGCTGGCGCCTTAAGATCGTCCTGATTCATTGTCGCAGCATATTCCGGTGCGTCCCAAGGTTGCTGAGTTTCAGGATTCAGTTTACGTGCCGGGTTGTTGAAATGATCGAAATATTCCAACACGGTACGTAAATGTTTAAACACGGCGTTGTGCATATAAGGTGCGGTGACGGCAATGTTGCGCAGGGTTGGCACTTTGAATTTGCCTTTTTGGCGTTGATCTCCGTTGACCATTGGGTTATCCAACAAACCGTTATCGATAAAATCCTGGCTGAGCTGATTATGTGCAATTAAACGCTGATTTTTCGGTACACCCATGTTGTAGTAGCGATAGTTGGTGAAGGTTTCCTCTTTGTGTTCGGCATGCTGCGCTTGGTGGCAGTTGCTGCAGTTGGTTTTGGTGTTATCAAAGAATAACTGCTGACCGCGCTTTTCTTGCGCAGTCATCGCATATTTGCCCTGCAACGATTTATCGTATTTGCTATCAAAAGGGTGTAATAAGCGTTTTTCTTTTTGGAATACGGCAAGAGCATCTTCCATCGCGGCATAAACGCTATCTACGCTGTCCCACGTGGCTTCGCCATAATGTTGGGTTAAGAGCATGAAATACATCGGTGTATTGTAGATCCGTTTAGCCACAGAAAGTTTGTCCGGCATCCCCATTTCTACCGGATTGATTGGGGGGCCTCCGGCTTGTTCGGCGACGTTCTTGGCACGCCCGTCCCAGAATTGACCGCCTACATAATCTTGAATTTTTTCATCATAATGAAATTCGGGCGCGTAGCTGGCATAAAGCATGGTTGGTGCATTGCGTGTGCCGAACAGTTTTGGATCATCGCCTTGGGAGACCATTTTGTCTGCACTGTTTTCCCGTAAGTCAACAAAAGCGGTATCCGGGCTGTGGCAACTGGAGCAGCTTTGATTACCATGAAAAGAAAGGTTATTGTCAAAAAATAAAATTTGTCCCAATAGGGCTTTATCAATTCCGCCTTTCGGCATTTCACGAGCTTCTTTTTCTAAGGCAAGGGTTGAAAGAGGTAGCCAGACGGCAAATAGCGTGGTCAATAAACGGTTCATGGTGTGTCCTTGTAAAGTGATGTTATTTAGGATACCGCTTTTCGACTTTTTCCGTCTTCCCATTTTAAGGTATGACCTTTGACCTGAATCATATAAAACAAATTTTTTTAAAAAAGCCCTTTATCTTTTTAGAGGATAGTTTACTATTTTACTAGGTTTTTTGTTATTAACACATTATGGGGGAAATTAGAATGTCTTTTGCCGATAAAAAATTAAGTGAAATTGCGATTTCAATTCCGGGATCTACCGCACTTTTACGTGAATATGATTTAGATTTTTGTTGTGGTGGTGCGGATACCTTGGGTGCTGCGGTTGCCGAGAAAAATTTAAATTTAGCAGAAATCGAAGCGCGTTTAACCGAACTACAAGAGAGCAAACAGCAAGATGATGAGCAACGTTGGTTGACTGCACCTTATGCCGAGATCATCGATCATATTATTCATCGTTATCATGAGCGTCATCGTGCTCAGCTACAAGAGCTTATTGTACTGGCTGAACGCGTAGAATCTGTACATGGCGATCGTGATGATTGCCCGGTCGGTGTGGCAGCTGAATTACACAATGTTTATGCCGATTTAAGCAGCCATATGATGAAAGAAGAGCAAATTTTATTTCCAATGATCAAAATGGGCAATTACGCCATGGCAAGAATGCCGATTCAGGTAATGGAACATGAACACGCTGAACATGGCGAACATTTAGAGGTGCTAAAAGCCTTGACTAATAACTTAACGCCACCGGCAGATGCTTGCAACACTTGGCGCGCACTCTATAGCGGCATTAAAGAATTTATGGATGACTTAATGATGCATATTCATACAGAAAATAATATTCTATTTCCACGTGTGATTGAAGAAGGCAGCCGATAAGCGCAAACTCAAAAATTCAACATTAATAAGCCATTAATACTGTATTAATGGCTTTTTTATTGTTCCTTGACTTAAAATCTGTCAGAAATCGACCGCACTTTTTCCTTTTCCTTGTTTCCCTTTTCCCAAAAAAGAAAAAACCGCTATCCAATTTCTGAATAGCGGGGAGGTCTTAAATATAAGAAAACGTTAAAAGACGACTGCATTTGCAGCGCACTAGCATTTGTTAAGACTGAACATCTGAAAAATAGTTCAACGAAAAGCGAAAATTTCTTTACTTTTTTCAATAACGACCAAAAAGAAAAACGACAGAGGGTTGAATCCTCTGTCGTTTTTGATTGGGAGTGCTATTTCTCAGCCAGAAAATCCACGATTTGGTGTTCAATGCCTGCAGCATCCAATTTTAAATCAGTGAGCGTTTCTGCTTGTGAACCCTGCGGGATAAAGAAATCCGGTAAGCCTAATTGCAACAATTTCACTTGGCGTTGTTGCTGATTCAATACTTCCGCCACTGCACTTCCTGCGCCGCCTTGAATCGCATTTTCTTCTAATGTCACCATGAGTTCATGGCTGTTGGCAATCTCGTTAATACGGGCGACATCCAACGGTTTGACAAACCGCATATCAATCACGGTGGCATCCAGTTTTTCCGCGGCAACCAAGGCATTTGGTAAAAGCGTACCAAAATTTAAAATGGCGATTTTTTTCCCTTCACGAACAGGCTTTGATTTCCCTAATTCCAAGGGGTGTAACGGTTCTAAGGTAACGCCCATGGCATTTCCGCGTGGATAACGCACGGCAGCAGGTTTGCCACAATGATAGCCGGTATAAAGCATTTGGCGGCATTCATTTTCATCGCTTGGGGCCATGATGATAAGGTTTGGAATACAGCGCATGAAACTGATATCAAATGCACCTTGGTGGGTTTGCCCATCAGCGCCGACAATGCCTGCACGGTCAATGGCGAAGAGAACCGGCAGATCTTGAATGGCGACATCATGAATGAGTTGGTCATAAGCGCGTTGCAAGAAAGTTGAATAAATAGCAACTACAGGCTTGTATCCACCAATTGCCAAACCGGCTGCAAAGGTTACCGCGTGTTGTTCAGCAATCGCCACATCAAAATACTGTTGTGGGAAACGTTGAGAAAATTCCACCATGCCGGAACCTTCGCGCATTGCCGGGGTGATGCCGATAAGTTTTGGATCTCGTTCTGCCATTTCACACAACCAATCGCCGAAAATTTTGGAATAGGTTGGGGTTGCATTGGATTTAGGTAACTGACCGCTTAAATGGTCGAATTTTGGCACGCCATGGAAACCGATAGGATCGTTTTCTGCCGGTGTATAGCCTTTGCCTTTCTTGGTTTTTATGTGGAGTAATTGAGGGCCTTTTAGATCGCGCATATTGCTCAATGTCGCGATTAATTCATCAATATTGTGTCCGTCGATAGGGCCAATATAGTTGAAACCCAATTCTTCGAATAAGGTACTTTCCGGTGAGAACATCACGCCTTTCATATGTTCTTCGGTTTTTTTCATAAAGTTTTTCACTGTTGGCACTTTATCGAGAATTTTTTTGCTACCGTCGCGCACGGTAGAGTAGAACGAACCGGAGAAAATTCGGGCAAGATGGTTGTTTAATGCGCCGACATTTTCCGAAATAGACATTTCGTTATCATTCAAAATCACCAACATATTGGTGTGTAATGCACCGGCGTGGTTTAATGCCTCAAATGCCATACCTGCCGTAATGGCGCCGTCACCGATGACACAAACCGTTTGTCTTCCGGCATTTTCTCGTTCTGCGGCAATGGCAATGCCTAACCCTGCACTGATCGAGGTGGAAGAGTGTCCTACGCTTAACACGTCAAATTCGCTTTCACCACGCCAAGGGAAGGGATGTAACCCGCCTTTTTGTCGAATAGTCGACATTTGGTCACGACGACCGGTTAAGATTTTATGAGGGTAGGCTTGATGACCAACGTCCCAGATTAACTGATCGAAAGGCGTTTTAAAGACATAATGCAGTGCAACGGTAAGTTCCACCGTGCCTAAACCGGACGCTAAATGTCCGCTACTTTGACTCACCGATTCCAGCAAATATTCGCGTAGCTCTTGACACACTTGAGGGAGTTGTTCTCTGTTTAATAAGCGTAAATCTTCAGGCGAATTAATCAATGATAAAAGGGGGTAGTTTTGCATAAGGGTCAATCAATTCCAACGTTAAAATTTATATATCACTACGTTTAAAACAGCGCTAATTTCCACCGCACTTTGGGGGCGCATTAGCTTTTTCGTTTAATGATAAATTCCGCCAACGCATAAAGTGCGGTGGTATCAAAAGGTAAATCTTTGAGTTCGGCTAATGCCATTTCGTAAAGTTCTTGTGCTTTTTGTTTGGCACCTTCCAGCCCCAATAATTTCGGATAAGTGCTTTTATCTGCCGTCAAGTCGGAGCCGACCGTTTTGCCGATGGTTTCGCTGTCGCCCTCAATGTCTAAAATATCATCTTGCACTTGGAAGGCGAGACCAATTGCCGTGGCGTAGCGTTCCAGCTGTTGTGCTAAAGCCTTGTCTGCAAAATGAGGCGAGCAAATAAAGCCCATCGTGAGCGCTGCAGTGAGCAAGGCACCGGTTTTATTTAAATGGATGTGTTCTAATTCTTGCAGGCTGATGACTTTTTGTTCTGCCATTAAGTCCAAACTTTGTCCCAAGCACATGCCTTTGACTCCGGAGGCGGTACTTAAGGTTTTAATGAGTGCTAGCTTTTGTTCCGCCGATAGCGTTGGAATATCCGTTAAGATTTCAAAGGCAAAGGCTTGCAACGCATCACCGGCTAAAATCGCGGTGGCTTCGTCAAACGCAATGTGACAAGTTTTGTGGCCACGACGTAATTCGTCGTTGTCCATGGCAGGCAAATCATCATGAATCAATGAATAAGCATGAATGGCTTCAATGGCGGCTGCCGCATAATCAAGCTGTGCTAAATCGGCACCGAGCATTCTGCCGGTGGCATAAACTAAAAAGGGGCGAATGCGTTTTCCACCCAACAATAAGCCATATTTCATGGCGTCAGCTAAAGGCGCCGGCGAGCTATCAAGGTGGGCAAATTGCTCTGCTAAAAAATGATTAATTCGCTGCTGAACTTGCTGTAAATCTTCTGAGAACTGATACATTGCCGCCCCGTTATTCTTCCGCTTGATAATCGCTAAGTTTGGCACTTTCGTTTTTTTGTAACAAAATTTGGATGTGCTGTTCCGCTTGCTGTAAGCGTTCTTGACCTAACTGAGCCAGCTTGATGCCTTGTTCAAAATCTTTTAATGCCTCTTCAAGAGAAAGGTCGTTATTTTCCAAACGGGAGACGATTTCTTCCAGTTGTTTTAAGGTATTTTCAAAATCCGGTTCGTTTTTTTCAGCCGGTTTGCGCGCCATGGTCTTATCCTTTTTTGCAGCAACATAGAATTGCCGTATTGTACTTGATTTTTCGTGCTTTTGTTAGGAAGAATTGCGTGCTGCTGGCAGAAAAATGCGGTCGAAATATACGGTGTTTTTTGACCGCACTTTCGTGCTGTAAGAAAACTTTTCCGCGCAAATGGCGCAATTCAGGTACAATGCGCATTATTTGAGGGAACGGGATCTTATGAAAAAAATCAAACATTTTGGTAGTTTTGCCCATCGCTATGTGGAGTGGGTCGTTCGTTTAGGGAAAATCCGTTTCTCGCTGTTAGGCGTGATGATTTTGGCAATTTTGGCGTTGTGTACCCAAATGGTGCTCAGCCTGATTTTTGTGGGAAAAATCTACTGGCAGGATTTGCTCCGCTCGATCGTATTCGGAATGATTTCAGCGCCCTTTGTAATTTATTTTTTCACGTTATTGGTGGAAAAACTGGAATATTCCCGGCAGGCACTTTCCCATTCTGTTGCAGAACTGAAAAGCGAAGTAAAAGAGCGACTTTTAGTCGAAAGTCGTTTGTCGGCAGCGTTAGACAAAGTGGAAAAAATTAGCCGCGACAAAACCACCTTGATGACGACGATCAGTCACGAATTACGCACCCCGTTAAACGGCATTATTGGGTTAAGCCGCATTTTGTTGGAAGAGCATCCTACCGAACGCCAACGCAATTATTTAAAAACCATCAATAGCAGTGCGATTTCTTTGTCGCATATTTTCAGCGATATTATTGATTTGGAAAAAATTGACGCTCGCCGAATCGAATTGCATCGCAAAGAAACGGATTTTTATGCCTTGCTCAATGACATTAGCAATTTCGCTGTATTAATGGCGGAAGAAAAACGTCTTGAATTTCACTTAGATTGCCCACCAACTTTGCCAAACTGGTTGATGTTGGACGGTGTGCGGTTAAATCAAATTTTATGGAACTTGATTACCAATGCGGTGAAATTTACCCAACAAGGCAGCGTAACCTTATCGGTTGAACAAATTGCCAATAATGAATTTGCGATTCGCGTGACGGATACGGGCATTGGCATTGGTGAAGCCGATTTAGAAAAAATCTTTGAGCTATATTATCAAGTGAGTTCTAACCGTAATAAATCCTTGGGGAGCGGCATTGGGTTATCGGTGTCCAAAGCCATAGCTCAATTAATGGGAGGTGATTTAACCGTTACCAGCAAAATGGGTCAGGGTTCCACCTTTTTGTTAACGTTTAAGGCAGAAGAGGCTTTTCGTCCGTCAGAAAACGACAGCAAGTTGCCATTAAAGCTTAATATCTTGTTGGTGGAAGATATTGAAGTGAATGTGGTGGTCGCGAAATCCTTGCTGGAAAAATTGGGTTACCAAATTGATGTCGCGATGACCGGTGCGCAGGCGATCTCAAAATTTGAGCAAAATTATTATGATTTGGTGTTTTTGGATATTCAGTTGCCGGATATGTCAGGCTTTGATATTGCCCATCACTTACGCCAAAACTATGAAAATGGCACTTATGATTTCCTGCCACCGCTCATTGCCTTGACGGCAAATGTCGTGCAGAAAAAAGAAGAATATGTCGCGCAAGGCATGGATGATGTGATTCACAAACCGCTGTCGTTGGATGAGTTGAATCAGTGTCTGTTCGATTATTTCGGCGAAGAAATCACGCAATTTGAACTCACCGACACCAAGCAACCCCAAGCCTCTGCCGATTTTGACACGAAAATGTTGGGCGAATTGGTGGAAATGCTGGGGGTGAAATTTGTGCAAGATAATCTCACCCTATTTGAACAAACCATGGCAGGATACGCCATTGAATTACAGCAGGCCTATCAAGCCTATTTACAGGATCCGGCACGGCAAGCCAATGTGCTTTCCTCGGCGCATAAAATTAAAGGTGCGTTGGCTTCTGTTGGGTTAAAACGCTTGCAGGAAATTGCATCACTCTCACAAAATGCTGAGACAGCACAATGGCAGGAGAATATTGCCCTTTGGTGCCAACAACTGAGCGAAGAATGGCAAGAGGATGTGGAAAAACTGAGGGCGTGGCTAAAACAGTATGCATAATATTATCGTTATGTGATCTTGCCCATAGAAATATAAAAACGTTCAAGCTATGATAATAGCGGTTTTTTTCTATTCAATGATAAAGGAGTGATGTATGCAATCTTGGACACCGGAGATGTGGCGAGCCGCGTTACTTGGTTTGGTTGTGGGATTCGCGATAGGGTATTTTTTATTGCGTTTTACCAAAGGTTCTGTGAAAAAACAGGTGAAAACCGAAACGGAATTACGCCAATTAAAAGCACAATTAGAGAATCAAAAGCAGCAACTTGAAAAACATTTTGCGGAAAGCGCAAATCTCTTAAAAACGTTAGCGCAGGATTATCAACATTTATATCAGCATTTTGCCGGCGCTTCTGTTCAATTATTGCCTGAATTAGATGAGAAGGCGTTGTTCCAAGCGCAGAATGTGGGTGGCGCAGATGAGACTTCGACAGCCGTATCGGATGATCAGCCGAAAGATTATTCGGAAGGTTCTTCCGGATTATTAAAGGCAGAAAGATAAAGACTTCTCCCTTAAAGTGCGGTGAATTTTTGGGCTGTTTTAAAACAGAATGAAAAACTACCGCACTTTTCAAATCATCACATTACATATGGTGTACAACCAGCCTTTTCCCCTGATGGCTTAACACTTCCGCTTCCAAATTAAATACCGTTTTTAAATTTTCTTGGGTAATGATTTCTTCCGGTGTGCCGATCATGGCAATTTCACCGTTTTTCATGGCGACAATGGTGTCGGCGTAGGCGGCAGCCATATTAATATCATGTACCACCATAACGGTTGTTAGCGCGAGTTCATCAGTGAGTTGACGTAATAGACGCATGAGTTCGCGTGCATGGAACATATCCAGATTATTGAGCGGCTCATCAAGTAGCACATGATCGGTTTTTTGACAGAACGTCATGGCAATTAAGGCGCGTTGACGTTGACCGCCGGAAAGTTCGCTAAGAAAACGATTAGCTAAGGGGGCTAATTCAAAACGTTGTAAGGCATCGCGGATGATGGCATTGTCTTCTTCCGTTGGACGCCCTTGATGGTGTGGGTAACGGCCGAAAATCAACAGATCTTTTACCGTAATGCGACTATGAATCACGTTATCTTGGGTCAGAATTGCCAGGTTTTGCGCAATTGTGCGTGATGGCGTGGTGCCAATATCCATATCATTTAGCCAAATTTGCCCTTGTTGAATCGGATTTAAGCGCGCAACCAAAGAGAGTAGCGTGGATTTACCGGCACCATTAGCGCCGATCAATGCGGTAATGCCACCGTTTGGGATGGTGAGATTAATGTTATTTAAAATCGTCGCCTGATTAATTTTATAGGTTATATTTTCAATTTTTATCACAAGAAATTCCCTTATTTTGCCCGTCTTAACATCAGGTAGATAAAGACTAACCCACCGACAAACTCGATAACCACGCTAAGCACACCCTGCATCTTCATTACCTGTTCGAACACGGCTTGACCGCTTACTAATGTGATGGCCGACACCATAAACGTCATTGGGATGCGAATGCTGTGGTGCATGGTCGGGCTGATGGCATTGACGATGGCACACACCAATAAGCCTAAAAACAGAATCGGTCCCACAAGTGCGGTGGAAATTGACACTAAAAATGCGCAGCAAATGAGTAATTGGCGGCTGAATTGATGATATTCCAAGCCTAATCCGATAGCGCGTTCACGCCCCAGTAGGAGTACATCTAATTTAAAACGTTGTTGCCAAATCCACAGGGCGCTGACCAACGTAATGACAGTACCAATCCATAATAAGGTTGGGTTCACCGTGTTAAAACTGGCAAAGGAAGATCCTTGTGCAACGGCGAATTCATTAGGATCGATCATGCGCTGTAGCAGGTTATTTACACTGCGGAAAAGCACCCCGAAAATAATCCCCACCAAAATCATGCGGGCGAGATCGCTATTGTTTTTGCTGAGTGTACGGAATAACAGGAGTGCGCCAAGCAACATAAGCAAAGTTTCAAAAGCAAATTTGCCGGCCACATTGAGTTGTGTAAATCCAATCCCGCCGAAGAGAAACACTAAAATGCTTTGTACCAATAAATATAAGGAATCAAAGCCTAAAATGCTGGGGGTTAGAATCGGGTTATTGGTTAGGGTTTGGAACAGTAGTGTAGATATGCCAATGGTGTAAGCCATTATCAGCAATAACAACAGTTTCTTTCCACGAAACGGCAAAATGAAATCCCAGTTACCATTGGCGTGATAGGTCATAAAAAAGGCGCAGGCAAGCGTGAGTAAGGCACCGAGTAATAACATGACACGATTATTTTGCATTGGGTTTCCCCTTAAATAACAAATAGAGGAAAATCAATGTGCCGACAATGCCGAAAATGGTCGAAATTGGTACTTCATAAGGTGCGTTAATGACTCGACCTATAATGTCACAAATCAAGACCAAATTGGCGCCGAGCAATACAACCGAAGGCAGATTTTGGCGTAATCGGTCACCGGCTAAGCGGGAAATAATATTTGGTACAACCAGGCCGATAAAGGGAATTTGCCCGACGGTGACTACGACTACTGCAGTAATCATCGCCACCACAATTAACGCAAACCACGTCATTTGACGATAATTAATCCCTAAGCCGGTACTGATATTTTTCCCCAGTCCGGTAATGCTCAGACGATCGGCCATAATATAAACCACCACAGCAAGGGCGGCGGTAAGCCATAATAATTCATAACGTCCTGCCAAGATGCCGGAAAAATCGCCGGAAAACCAAATGGACAAGGTTTGTAAGCTGTCTGTTTCGTAGGCAAGAAAGGTGGTCATCGCCTCAATAATATTGCCGAACACAATCCCCACCAACGGCACCATGAGACGTTGATGTGGCGGCAATTGCTGTAACAATAAGGTGAAAATGCCCATGCCAATGAGTGCGGAGACGGTGGCGAAGGACATTTTGATAAGCAAGGCGGCGCTTGGAAATAACAGGCTGGTTAATAAAATCCCCAATGCTGCGCTTTGACTGGCGCCGATCATGCCCGGCTCAATAAAGCGATTTTTTAAGACAATTTGTAATACCATGCCTGCTACACCAAGGGTCGCTCCCACTAAAATCACGGCGAAGGTACGAGGTAATCGACTGACTAGCAGGACTTGCATTTGTTCCGGCTGAGAAAAAAATTGAGACCAATGGAAATCGGCTACGCCCACGGTAATGCTTAATGCGGCGAGTAATACAAGAATGAAAAAATTTATCCGATTTAGGGTAAAAATATTCGACATGGCGTTTTTTTAGGCAATAAAAAGTTCTCTTCATTATTGCCTTAGTTTGACACAATGAAGAGAACGATAAGCGTGATTATTTTTTCTCGAAAGCGGTTTTAATCGCGTTTAAGTCCGTTTTTAATTGTTCCGCACCGCCCGGGGCTAGGTAGGAAGCGCTACTGAGATAAACGACGTGCCCGTTTTTCCAGGCTTTAGTGCGACGAACCAATTCATTATCCAACACGTCTTTGGCGGTTTTACCTTCTTCGCCAATAGCAGAAATGCGATCTAACACAAACAACCAGTCAGGATTAGTTTTTTCAATAAACTCAAAGCTCGCCGGCTGGCCATGGCCGGTACCTTTAATGCTCGGATCTGCCATTGGTACGCCAAGTTCATCATGAATAAAACTTAAACGATAACCGCTACCGAATGCGGAAATTTTGCTACCGTTGACTAAAATAATTAAACCGTTGCCTTTGTCTTTCACGGCGGCTTTAGTGTCTTTTAATAAGGTTTCCAATTCACCTTTTAACTTGTCTGCTGCCGCTTGTTTATCAAATAAACGACCGAAACTGTCAATGCGTTGAATGCCGCTTTCCACTAATTTATCGCCGTTATCGGTTAAATCGATCGTTTTTGCAATAGCGCTGACATCATCAAATTTTTTCGCCGTGCGGGTGCCGACAATAATTAAGTCTGGTTTTAATTCATTTAAAGCCTCTAAATTGGGCTCAAAAATAGTACCGACATTTTTTGCCGAATCTAAGGTTGGTTTCAGATACGGAAGGAGTTTTGCCACATCTGCTGCGCCATCCACTTTCACACCTAAGGCTTGCAATGTATCCAAACTGCCGGTATCAAACACTGCTATTTTGGCGGGCGGCGCACTTAACGTGACATCACCGCGTGCCGTGGGAATCGTAACCTCTTTTGCCAATGCGGACGTTGCCATCGCAATACAGGTGAGTGTTAACAATGCTTTTTTTAACATCATAAGCCTCCTTGGTATATGTGATTGAAAACAATTCTCAACTATTTTAACGGAAGTGAGACAAAAAATGAATGGGGTTTTATAGCGAAATGACATAATAGAATGTGATTACAGAATATGATTTTAGAAAGTGCGAATAGGGGCAACTTATCATACTTGCCCCCAGATTATGACCGCACTTTTGTTTACTTCAAAATAAACATGGGTGTTTGGCTAATTGGATCGCGGTGAATCACTACTTCTAAATCAAACACCTCTTTTAACAGCCCCTCTGTCATCACTTCGTCAGGCGTCCCTTGGGCCATAAGGTTGCCGTCTTTGAGAACGATTAAATAATCACAATAACGACAAGCCTGATTTAAATCGTGGAGTACCGTAATGACGGTTTTGCCGTTTTGTTGCATTTGACGCATCATGCCCATGAGTTCTGCCTGGCGGTTGAGATCCAAATAAGTGGTGGGTTCATCCAACAGAACAAGCTCTGCATCTTGCGCTAATGTCATGGCTAAGAAAACCCGTTGTTGTTGCCCGCCGGATAAATCCGATACCAAATGTTCCGCCAATTCTGTAGTGTGGGTTTGCTCCATAGCCCAAGCCACTAATTGCTCATCTTTATCACTCAATTTGCCCCATAAATTCAAATAAGGCGAACGGCCGTAAGCAATTAATTCACGTACTTTAATGCCTTCCGGCACCAAATGTTGTTGTGGCAAGAACGCTAATTGTTTGGCATATTCTTTCGGTGTGCTTTGCCAAATATCTTTGCCTTTGTGAGTAATTGTGCCTAGACGTGGCTTGAGTAAACGGGCCACCGCTTTTAGTGTTGTGGATTTGCCGCACCCGTTCGGGCCAATTAAGGCAATGATTTGGTTGCTAGGAAAGGTGAGAGATAAATCTCGTACGATAGTTTTATCTTGATAGCCTAATTGTAACTTATTGATCTCAATGCTCATTATTTCGTTCTCATCAATAAATAGAAGAAGTAAGGGGCGCCGATAATAGCGGTGAGAATACCGGCGGGCAGTTCTGTCGGTGGATCGATAACCCGCGCTAAAATATCGGAAATTTGTAACAACAACGTGCCGATTAGCATGGCCGCCGGCAATAATGTGCGGTGACGTCCACCGACCAATTTGCGTGCTAAGTGCGGTGCAACTAAGCCGAGAAATGCGATGGGGCCGCAAATGGCGACGGCTGTGGTGGAAAGTGCAACAGCCAGCACTAATACCAAGATTTGCGTTTTATTTACGCTTACTCCCAAGGTGGCCGCTTTGTTTTCACCTAAACCTAAAGTGTCCAAATCTCGGCAGAAAATAAACGGTAACGGCAATAACACCAACAACCAAGGCAAAACGACATTGACATAAGCCCAGCTTCTGCCCCACAAACTTCCGGTTAGCCAAAGCATAGCCGTGTTGATTTCTACCGGATTGGTTAGCATTAAATAATGGCTGATTGCCGCCCATAGGGCAGAAAGCGCTACGCCGATAATGGCCATTTTGATCGGGCGGAAGTTAAAAGCACATATCATCCATAACAAAATGAAAGACAGGACACCGCCGATAAAGGCAAAAATCGGTAGCCAGTAAAAGGCCAAATTCGGTAGGAAGATTAATACGGTGACGGCGACTAAACCGGCGGCGTTATTGATTCCTAAAATATCAGGAGAGGCTAACGGATTACGCACGACACTTTGCACCAATACCCCGGAAATAGCCAATGCACCGCCGATAATAATGGCGAGTAGTGCGCGTGGCAGACGGTATTCCATTAACGTGAAATAGTTTTTATCGTCAGGGTGAAAGGCCTGGCTAATTTCATCAAAGGATAGCGTGTAAGTGCCATAGCGAATGCTTAATACAAATAATAGCGCGACCGTACAGAGTGCCGATAAGTAAAAGCCGATTGCACGGAATCCTGAATGAGAACGGCGCATTAGTGTTTTCCTCTGGCAAATAATACAAAGATTGGCGCACCGATTAAGGCCAAAATGGCACCGGCAGGCACTTCACTTGGGAAATCAACAGCACGGGCAACGGTATCCGCCGCCAACATTAAAATAGCGCCTAATAACATGGACATGGGTAATGATTTTCGTAGATCATAGCCTATCCAATAACGCGCTAAGTGTGGAATTAACAAACCGATAAAGGCGACAGGGCCTGCTACGCTAACGGCTGAACCCACAATTAATAATGCTATGATATTGGCATACCAACGCAGACGGAACAGGTTAATTCCCAAGGATTGAGCGGATTCGTCGCTCAAATTGAGTAAATTTAAGCGGCTGGCAAAAAAGAGGCAAAAGAGAGCGCTCGATAGCAGAAACGGCCAAATAGCGTGCCATTCGTTCCAACGGGCGTGAGAAATGCCGCCGGCAAGCCAACTCATTACGCCAAAGGCATGATCTTCCGACATAATTAACACTAATTTGGTGAGGGCAGTACATAATAACGACACGGCAATCCCTGCCAAAATCACGCGACTGCGATCGCCACTACTGTCTTTCCACGCGTTGCTGATCAACATTACAACCAACCAGCTGATTCCACCGCCGATACTTGCCACCAAGGCAATGCTATAGCCTGATAATAAGGCAGGGCTAATGGCACTCGCCGTTACCATGGCCAAACTTGCGCCGGAGTTGACGCTTAATAGCGTTGGTGAGGCTAGTGGGTTGCGGGTGATGGTTTGTAATAATGCCCCGGCTACCGCCAAATTGGCTCCTAATGCGATCGCCACTAACGCCCGAGGGAAACGTAAATCGACCACGGTGATCTTGGCCAATTCATCGCCATTGGGGAAAAAGGCGTTTAGCGCATCTAATGGTGAAATTTCAATAGGGTAGTATAAAAACAGGCTTCCCCATAACAGGAAAGCCAGTCCTAGCAGGGGAAAGCCCCAACGAAAAGCCGTACCAAACATTATTTTTGATTAACGAATTGTTCAACTTGTTTTGCCATGATCTCACTGGCTGTAATGCCGCGTCCGCGCGCCCACATATCGGCATTGACGCTAAATACATGTTTGGCTTTTACGGCAGGAATGGCTTGCCATAATGGTTCTGCTTCCCATTTGCGGGCGATACTTTCTTGGCGATAGTGGGCGATAAACATATAGTCCGGTTTTTCCATCACTAATTGCTCAAGATTGATTTCAGCAAAGGCTTGAGTGGCGTTTGGTAATTTTGGCGAGTTAAAACCTAGAACACCAAGGAAGCTGGCGACATAACCACTGTCATTTTGTAAATTGAATTTGTCTTCGCGTGAGGTGCCGAAAATTGCTTTTTTGCCTTTCACATTGATATTTTGCGCAATGCTTTCGATAATTTTATTGTGTTTATCAATTTGCAATTTCATTTCACCGCCTTTGCCGACAACATCGCCGATTTTTTGTGCCGTATCAAGATTCTCCTGATAGCTCTCATGACGGGAATCAAACATCATGGTCGGGGCGATTTTTTTCAATTCTTCATACACTGCGGTGTGACGGGAAGGATCGGCGATAATTAAATCAGGTTTTAATGCGGCAATGGCTTCAAGACTTGGTTGCGAACGGGTACCGACAGATTGCCAAGGTTGAATCTTATCGCGCACTTCCTGCAAAATGCGGGTTTTATCGTTGTCATCGGCAACGCCGACCGGGCTAACACCGACTTGAGCAAGGGCATCAACGAAAGAATATTCTAACGCGACAATGCGACTTGGGGTTTTATCTATAGTGAATTCACCTTTAGCATCGGTGACGGTCACAGCACTTGCCGTCACAGATGCCATAAGGAAAAGAGAAGTAAGGGTTGCGTTGACGAATTTTTTCATTTTCGAGTCCTCTGTCATCATAAAAACATAAGTATAATGGGTTAAATTATACACATTGTTCGGTATTGAGAATAGTTCTTTTTTAATGTCCGACCAGGTCGATAATCATCACTTCTGATTGCGACCCTAATCGCATCGGTACGCCCCAAAAGCCATAACCTGACGTGACAAAAAAGTGTCCTTGATTGATTTTTTCATAGCCGTAACTTAAGCGATAAATCAGTTTTACAATAAAATTTGCCGGGAAAATTTGTCCATTATGGGCGTGGCCGGAAAGCTGAATATCAATTGGCAAATTGGCGTGTTGTTCAATCTCTGTTGGACGATGATCCATTAAAATCACCGGTAATGCCGTATTGACATCTTTTAGTAATTGCGCCGCTGTTGGTCTGTTTTTAACGAGGTCGTCATTGCGCCCAATGAGGGTAAAACGTCCATCAATCACGATACTTTCATCCATCACGGGAGTGATCCCCGCTTTGCGCATTTCTGCTTCAATGCGTTGTTGATCGCCAAAGAAATCATGGTTTCCCAGGGTGGCATACACGCCAAGTGGGGCTTGCAGGTTGGCTAAGTGCGGTTGCATTTTTTCTGCTAAATAGGCGTTGACGTTATCATCCATAATGTCGCCGGGGAGCAAAATAATATCTACTTTTTCCTGCCGCATGATGTCAGCCAAGGTATCTAACTGCGTTGAACCGAACAAACGCCCTAAATGTAAATCGCTTGCCATACCAATGCGTAAAGGTTGCATGGGTTTATCCAGCTTGACTTGATAATGACGTATCACCGGTGTGTAAGCGTTATATAAACCCAGTCCAATAAACCCTAAAAAGAGTATCGGATAGAGTAATTTTAGCGCGTTATCCCACGGTTTAAAAAAGCGATGCAGTATGCCCACGATGGCACTGCTAAACGTGGAAAAGAGCAACAAGGTGAGAAGCAAGGCACTGACGCGAAAACTTTCGGCATACAGACGCAAGGGGGCGGTTGCAATCAGAGCATTAAAGAGCAAAAAGAGGATGATAGTCAGCTTGGTGCGTGTTTTTGGGTTGAGATTAAACAGCCAGCCGAGGGTACGGCTAAAACCGAACAGCATGAATTGTAAGACCAGTATGGCGACAGCCGTGGTGATGTAGTGTCGGATTTCCATAATTTTCCTTATGTTCCTTGAGAGTGGAAAGTGCGGTTGTTTTTTCGTGTATTTTTAAGGCAACGGATAATAATATGAATCACCGTGGGGCGCAATTTAATCCGAAATTGATCGTTTTCAAGTCAGAAATTTTTCGCTAAAATGCGACCACTTTTTTGTGTAAATAAGGGAAGAAAATTTATGTTCGGAAAAGGCGGTTTGGGCGGTTTAATGAAACAAGCTCAACAAATGCAAGAAAAAATGCAAAAAATGCAAGAAGAAATTGCACAATTAGAAGTGACCGGCGAGTCAGGCGCAGGGCTGGTGAAAATCACGATTAACGGTGCGCATAACTGCCGTCGTATTGACATTGATCCTTCTTTAATGGAAGACGACAAAGAAATGTTGGAAGATTTAATCGCTGCGGCATTTAATGATGCAGTACGCCGTGCGGAAGAGTTACAAAAAGAAAAAATGGCGTCTGTTACCGCCGGTATGCCATTGCCACCGGGCTTCAAAATGCCATTCTAAAAACACTTCTAAAATTGACCGCACTTTGGGTTTATTGATCCTAAAAGTGCGGTTTCTTTTTTTATCAAATCGATTGAGAACGCAATGCAAACCAGTCCATTATTAGAAAATTTGATCGAAAGCTTACGTGTATTACCGGGCGTCGGCCCGAAATCCGCACAACGTATGGCGTATCATTTATTGCAACGTAATCGTAGTGGCGGTATGCGTTTGGCACAAGGACTAACTGAAGCTATGTCAAAAATCGGGCATTGTGAGCATTGTCGTACTTTCACGGAAGAAGAGGTTTGCCATATTTGCAACAACCCTCGTCGTCAAAATTCGGGGTTGCTTTGTGTGGTGGAAATGCCGGCAGATATTCTTGCCATTGAGCAAACCGGGCAATTTTCCGGGCGTTATTTTGTGCTTATGGGGCATTTATCGCCATTGGACGGCATTGGCCCACGAGAGATCGGCTTGGATTTATTGCAAAAACGTTTACAAACAGAGTCCTTCAAGGAAGTGATTTTGGCGACAAATCCTACAGTTGAAGGCGATGCCACGGCGAATTACATTGCAGAATTGTGTTTGCAACAAAACGTCAAAGTCAGCCGCATTGCCCACGGCATTCCGGTAGGCGGTGAATTGGAAATGGTGGATGGCACCACATTGACCCATTCTTTCTTAGGTCGCCGTGAAATCGGCTAATCTTTTCTCTCCTCTGCGTTTTCTTGTTTATGCGACTTTTTATAGCAGAAAAACCGAGCCTTGGACGCGCGATTGCGGATGTTTTGCCGAAACCGCATCAACGCGGTGACGGCTTTATCAAATGTGGTGATAACGACTGTGTGACCTGGTGTGTAGGGCATTTGCTGGAACAGGCAGAACCCGATGCCTATGATGCGCATTTCAAACAATGGCGCTTAGAGGATTTGCCGATTGTGCCTCAAAAGTGGCAGTTAATTCCGAAAAAAGAAACCTATAAGCAGCTAAAGACTGTTGAAAAGTTGGTGCAGCAAGCAGACATCCTCGTCAACGCAGGCGACCCGGATCGTGAAGGGCAGTTGCTGGTGGACGAAGTATTCAGTTATCTCAATTTACCGCCTGAAAAACGCAATGCCATTCAGCGTTGTTTAATCAGCGACTTGAACCCAAGTGCGGTAGAAAAAGCCATTAAAAAATTACAACCGAATCGTGATTTTGTGCCCCTTGCCACCTCCGCGTTGGCACGTGCGCGCGCCGATTGGCTCTATGGCATTAACATGACACGGGCTTATACCATTCGAGGCAGACAGGCAGGTTATAATGGAGTGCTTTCCGTTGGGCGAGTGCAAACGCCTGTACTTGGCCTTATCGTACGCCGTGATTTGGAAATTGAACATTTTCAACCAAAAGATTTTTTTGAAGTGTTGGCTTGGTTGCGTGACCCAAAAGAGGAAGAAACACCGAAGAAAGCTACCGCACTTTTTTCTGCGTTGTGGCAGCCGAGCAAAGCCTGTGAAGATTATCAGGATGAGGATGGGCGCGTGTTATCTCATGCGTTGGCAGAAAATGTGGTGAAACGCATTACCGAGCAACCAGCGGAAGTAACGGATTATTCGGATAAACGGGAAAAAGAAACGGCACCGTTGCCATACTCCTTATCCGCGTTGCAAATTGATGCCGCCAAGCGTTTTGGCATGTCCGCACAGGAAGTGCTGGACACCTGTCAACGTTTGTATGAAACCCATAAATTAATTACGTACCCGCGTTCCGATTGTCGTTATTTGCCAAAAGAACATTTTGCGGATCGCATGACGGTGATGAATGCTATTTCTACCCATTTAACCCCATTTCAGCCCTTGCCTGAAATTATCGATCCTGAGCAAAAAAATCGTTGTTGGAATGATAAAAAAGTCGAAGCGCACCATGCCATCATCCCGACGGCAAAGAACCGCCCGGTGAGTTTGAGTCCGGCGGAACAACATATTTATTTTCTGATTGCTCGACAATACCTCATGCAGTTCTGCCCGGATGCAGAATACCGTAAATGTAAAATTACTTTGAATATTGCCGGTGGGACTTTTGTGGCGCATGCTCGCAATTTGCAAATTGCCGGTTGGAAACAGCTTTGGGGCAAAGAAGACAGCGACGATGAACAGCAAGATACGCTGCTGCCGGTCGTCAAAAAAGGGCAAATGTTGCATTGTGAAAAGGGTGAAATTATCAGTAAAAAAACGCAACCGCCGAAACCCTTTACCGATGCCACCTTGCTTTCCGCCATGACAGGCATTGCCCGCTTCGTGCAAGACAAAGTGTTGAAAAAAATCTTGCGGGAAACCGATGGTTTAGGCACGGAAGCGACGCGTGCGGGCATTATTGAATTGTTGTTTAAGCGTGGTTTTCTCTATAAAAAAGGGCGTAATATTCACAGCACCGAGGCGGGACGAATCTTAATTAATGCGTTGCCGGATGTGGCAACACAGCCTGACATGACGGCACATTGGGAGTCACAGCTTGATGGTATTAGCCGTAAACAGGCGAGTTATCAGCAATTTATGCAAAACCTCACACAGCTTTTGCCGGAATTATTGCATTATATTAATTTTTCTGCGTTACGCGAGTTAAGCCGGCATAATCAAGATATGAAAAAGCGAGCGCCGAGATCCCAGAAAAGTTAACGAAGTTAAAAGTGCGGTCGTTTTTCAAAATGTTTTTACTGAGTGAATTTGCACCAAATAGCGTAAAAATACATAAAACAGCTTGCGAAGTGCTAAGATATTCGCTAATATCTGCGCCGTTATTTTTCATTAGAATTTGCTAAATTAGAGAAGATAAAATGTATTCAGCGTTGTTAATCCTTTATTTGGTTGTTTCCATTGCCCTTATTGCGTTTATCTTGTTACAACAAGGTAAAGGCGCAGATGCCGGTGCATCTTTTGGTGGTGGCGCATCCGGTACCGTGTTCGGTGCAGCCGGTGCAGGTAACTTCCTTTCTAGAACAACGGCAGTTTTAGCAACAATTTTCTTTATTATTAGTATCGTTATCGGCAACATCAATTCACACAAAAACAATGTAAAGCAAGGTGCATTTGATGATTTATCCGGTACAGCTGAACAAATTCAGCAACAACAGCAAAAAGCACCGGCTGTGTTAGATACAAAAAATAGCGATATTCCTCAGTAATAAAATTTATCGAATTAAGCTCTGGTGGTGGAATTGGTAGACACGCTATCTTGAGGGGGTAGTGACCGTAGGTCGTGCGAGTTCAAGTCTCGCCCAGAGCACCAACTTAGAAAGACCGCAAAATTGCGGTCTTTTTTATTAACTTCGATCCGTAACGATTTCGTACGTAGAGTGCATCTTAATGCACAACCAACCACGCACGGAACATTATTTAACCCTTTCGGACATTCACGATTTCGTGTGTAGCGTGCATCTTGATGCACGACCAAACCACCCACAAAATGTTATTTAACCTTTTGAGTATTCATGATTTCGTGCAACAAGTTGCACGCTACGATTCACTAAAATAGAAATATGAAAATAGATATTTCCGGGCGGAAGGATTTTTTTGCCAACACAGTGGGTTATATTGTTACGCATAGAGAATAGATAAAAAAATCTGCGCATTAAGACGAGTGAATTAATGCGCAGATTTATTTTATTTATTAAATGGGGACGTTACTTCACCAATCCACCACTGGCTTGCAAGTCGGCATGGTAGGAAGAACGGACGAACGGGCCGCAAGCAGCGTGTTCAAAGCCCATGGCTTGTGCTTTTTCGCGGAACATATCAAATTCTGCTGGAGGCACATAACGGGCAACCGGTAAATGGTGTCGGCTTGGTTGTAAATATTGACCGATCGTGAGCATAGTAACGCCATGATCACGTAAATCCTGCATGACTTCTAAAATTTCTTCGTTGGTTTCGCCTAAGCCCACCATTAATCCTGATTTGGTCGGAATATTCGGGAACATGGCTTTAAATTCTTTCAGCAAACGTAACGACCATTGATAATCCGCACCCGGACGAATTTCACGATATAAACGTGGCACATTTTCCAAATTGTGGTTAAACACATCCGGCGGATTGTCTTTTAATTTTTCTAATGCCAATTCAATGCGTCCACGGAAATCCGGCACCAAAATCTCAATTTTAATGTTTGGATTTAAAGCGCGAATTTCGCGTACGCAATCGGCAAAGTGACCGGCACCGCGATCAGGTAAGTCGTCACGGTCAACGGAAGTGATCACCACATAACGTAACTTCATATCCTGAATAGTTTCCGCTAATTGACGCGGCTCATCGGGATTCGGGGCTAGCGGTTTGCCGTGTGCCACATCACAGAACGGACAGCGACGAGTACAAATCGCGCCAAGAATCATAAAGGTTGCCGTACCATGATTAAAACATTCATGCAGGTTCGGGCAAGAGGCCTCTTCACAGACGGAATGCAATCCGTGACGGCGCATACCGGATTTAATACTTTGAATTCGCGCGCCATTGGCGGGAATTTTGATTTTCATCCATTCCGGTTTTTTCAGTAATTCCTGATTAGGATCGATATTTTTTACCGGAATAATAGAGGTTTTGGCGGCATCACGATATTTAACGCCGCGCTCCATCTTAAAAGGTGTTCCCATTGAAATTCCTTATATTGCGAGTAAATGGCAAGGGTAACGAGATTAAACGGTAATTCACTAAGACTGTTAATGATTTGTTACATTATACCCTAACAGCGTGGAAAAATGCTTAACTAATTGGAGGGAAACTTGGTGGCAATCTGCCCGCTCACTGCCAATGAAATCCGCCAGTTGACACATTTCTAATCCGGCATAACCACAAGGATTAATTTGATGGAAAGGCGTTAAATCCATATTGATATTAAACGCTAAGCCGTGAAAAGAACGACCATGGCGAATGCGCAAACCGAGAGAACAAATTTTCTTACCATCAATATACACACCGGGTGCATCCGGTTTCGGATAGCCTTCAATGCCATAATCTGCCAATGTTTTCACCACCGATTGTTCAAGTGCGGTCACTAATTGACGCACATTTAAATTCTCATGGCGCTTAATATCAATCAGCACATACATAATTTGTTGCCCTAAGCCGTGATAAGTGATTTGCCCGCCGCGATCTGATTGTACCACCGGAATTTCCGTACGTTGCAATAAATGCTCCGGTTTGCCGGCTTGACCTTGAGTGAATACCGACGGATGTTGCACTAACCAAATTTCGTCAGGCGTATCTGCCGTGCGATTATCGGTAAACGCCTGCATGTTATGCCATACATGTTGATAATCTTGGATACCGAGATTTCTTACAATTAAAGTAGGTTGCATAATTTTTCCTTTGCGTGAGGAATGAAGGTAAATAAAAATCCGATTTATTCATTTTTAAACGTGCTTTATGCCTCTCTGTGGTGTTGGCAAGCGGACAAGTCAAAATATCATTCTTTTTCTTCTAATCGGATGACTTGGCTGATGATATCGCCATCGGGCAGTCGGGTTTTGATTTGTTCACCGACATTCACGTCTTTCATCGAACGAATCGTGAAATTTTGTTGATTTTGTGTAATAGAGTAGCCACGCGCCAATACTTTTAACGGACTTAAACTATCCAGCTTGCCACACAAATGTGCTAACTGTTTTTGCTGAAGACTGAGTGTTAAATTCATGTGAGAATTTAACCGCACTTTTAGTTGCGCAAGCTGCTGTTCATATTGTTGTAGGCGTAATGGAAGCGGGTTTTTATACAATCGTATCGAAAGTGCGGTCAGATTTTCCGCCTTTTTTTGCCAACGATGACGTAAGCTTTGTTGCAATCGATGGCTTAACTGCGTGATGAGCTGTTGTTGAATACGCAGTTGCGTCTGAGGATGTTGATTATGTAATCGCAAAGACAGATGTTTTAGCTTTTGTTGCTTTTCTGCAAAGAGGCGATCTAGGGCAATTTCAAGACGCTGCCGGCGATATTGAAGTTGTTGTAATAATTCCGTTTGATTTCGACTGACCAATTCTGCGGCGGCAGAAGGCGTTGGTGCGCGGACATCAGCGACAAAATCCGCAATAGTGACATCGGTTTCATGCCCTACCGCACTAATCACCGGAAGATGAGAATGAAAAATGGCACGCGCCACAATTTCTTCGTTAAAACACCATAAATCTTCTAAGGAACCGCCACCACGGCCGACAATTAGGACATCCACTTCTTGCCGTCGATTCGCCAGTTCAATCATTTGTGCAATGTCAGTGGCGGCATCTTTGCCTTGAACGGCGGTCGGATAAATGATGATTTTTAAGCTGGGATCGCGGCGTTGCAAAATGTGTAATATATCCTGCAATGCCGCGCCGGTTTTTGACGTGATAATCCCTACCGCCTTGCTAAAGTGCGGTAGGTTTTTTTTGAGATGTTGGGCAAATAACCCTTCTGCCGCTAACTTCAGTTTTAATGCTTCAAATTGCTGCATTAATAACCCTTCACCGGCTAAATGCATGCTTTCAATAATGAGTTGATAATCGCCACGAGGCTCATACAAACTCACATTAGCACGCACCAACACTTGCATTCCATTGGTCGGACGAAAGCTTACACGCAGATTTTTCATGCGGAACATCGCGCAACGCACCTGAGCGTTTTCGTCTTTCAAACTTAAATACCAGTGACCGGAAACCGGTTGGCTAAAGTTAGAAATTTCACCGGTAAGCCAAACGGTACCCAGCTGATTTTCCAACATCAATCGCACAGATTGATTGAGTTGGCTGACAGAATAAATGTTATCGGCCATAAGTGATTATTCGTATAACAACGCCCAGCCGTCATCCAACCAGTTGCAGATGCTGTCAAATAATACGTCAAGCGACACAGCATTATCGGCGTCGGTTAATTGACACAAGAAAGCATAATCAACGGCTTTACCATCGGCGAGATGTTTTAAAATTGCCGCTTCGGCAGGGCTTAATTCATCTAACCATTCGCCATTGGCATAAAGACGAAGAGGGCTTGTGGTATAAACTAACTTACAGTTATTGTCTTGCAGCAATTTTCCGCCTTGCTCAAAGGTTTCTCGAACATCATCAAGATCGGCAATGTCTTCCGTGGCAAGCAATTCATAACGTCTGCGGCTGACGGTGGTCGCCAAGGCGTGTTGGAATAAGTGATCGAATTGTGTTGACTGTGCAAGTTGTTGCAAGAATTGCTGTTTTAATTCTTTTACGGAATCAGCGGTTAATTCGCCGGTGTTTTGCACAGGTGGCGCAAGTCGGAACGGAATGGCTAATTCGCTGACATCCAAATCTGTATGGCAAAGGCTTTGTTCAAGGTTGTCAAATAAATCGGCACTATTCGGATAGCGTAAACCAAAAGAAACGGTTAAGCAGTCATCTTGTGCAACGCCATAATGAGATAAGCGAGAAGGCACATAAAGCACATCACCCGGTGCTAAAACTTCATCAAAAATGATATCGCCCATATCATCGAAAATACGGATCGGTTGATCGGCTTTGAATTCGGTAGTTGGGTCACACCATTTACCTAACTGCCAGCGTCGGTGACCATAGGCCTGAACGAGGAAAACATCATATTCGTCATAGTGTTTTCCAACAGAACCGCCTTGTGGCGCGAAAGACACCATAATATCATCACGTTGCCATTGTGGAATAAAGCTAAATTTATTCCAAAGACCACCTAAAGTTGGCGACCATTGTTCTAAATTTTGCACTAAAACAGACCATTTCTCAGGCAAATTTTCAAAATCTTGTGCGGATAATGGGGCTTTATGCAGTTCCCAGTGATCTTCAGCGTGTTGTTTTACTAAACGCGCAACAACTTCATCTGTTTGGGCAAGTTCCAAAATATCATCGGGCAGAAGTTGACCGATAATTTCCGGTAGTCCGTTACGAATTAAGAGCGGTTTTTTTTGCCAGTAATCACGTAAAAAGATTTCTGGCGTAATATCGAATGGAAGGCAGTTCTTGTTCATTTTGAATCCCTTATTAAGCTGTGAAATAACAGGTTTGATTCACTGGCTCATCGGCTAATCATCGGCGAATCGTTGACAAGCGTGGATAAGCAAGAATTGAATCAAGGTTGCGGTCAAATCGTTTGCCCGAATAATTATGGGTTGGGCTTGCGACTTGAACCTTATAGGATGGCACCCAAATAACTCGCTTAAAATTGGGGGAGATTTGCGATCTTTCCCAATCAGGATGATTTATTTTTCTTTCCTTGTTCTTCAGCGCGTTTACGCCGAATTTCTTTCGGATCGGCAAGGAGTGGGCGATAAATCTCAATACGATCGCCTTCTTTGAGCAAATCCGTCAATTTCACGGGGCGACTAAAAATACCCACCTTATTGTTGCGTAAATCAATGTCGGTGAATTGTGTTAGGATTCCCGATTGCAAAATTGCTGTTTGAACCATTGTGCCGTCATCTACCGTAAAGGCTTTTAAATAATAATGATTTGGCAGGGCATAAGCAATTTGAATTTTAATTTTGTGATTCATGAATCCGTTTATCCGTGGTGAATACGGCGTGATCAATTCCTGTTTACATCACAAGAAAGGATCAATGCCGTACAACATTGTGTGATAAAATGCCTAGGCTATAGGTTAAAAGCCTGGTTAAAAAGGCGGGCACATTATACTGGAAAATAGGCAGAAACTTTAGAGGAAAAACATGAATTGGGTAGGGTTTGCGATCGGTTCCGCATTTTTTGCCGGTTTAACGGCAATTTTAGGCAAGTTAGGCGTAGAAGGGTTAAACAGTAATCTTGCAACATTTATCCGCACTATCGTCATTTTATTTGTTGTGATAGCGATTATTACAATGCGAAATGAATGGCAACTGCCGCAGCATATTGCCGCCAAACCGGTCGTTTTTTTGGTTCTGTCCGGTGTGGCAACAGGGCTTTCATGGTTATGTTACTACCGCGCCTTACAATTAGCACCTGCTTCTTGGGTGGCGCCGATTGATAAGCTCAGTGTGGTGATTGCGATTATTCTTGGGGTGGTTGTTTTAGGCGAACCTATCAGTATGAAATTAATTCTAGGCGCAGGGTTAATTTTATCGGGAGTCCTTGTTTTAGCCCTATAATATTGCCATAGGCTGCGTTTTGCGCAACCTACCCATTACGAATGTTGAATATCATGCGGTTTCTTTTCCGGCTTCTTTTCTGGTTTCTCGGGATCTTCATCAAACTTCACCACAGGCACACAGCCACGGCAAGTGCCTTGATCGATACCGGCTTCTTTACAGAAATCAGAATAGGCTTCCCATGCGCGTTTCACCCAACTTTTTTTGCCTTCTTCGCTCATTTTTGTCTCCTTCGTTTTTTATTTTTTTTAAATTGTTAAGGGATTGTTATCATAAAAGGACAGCATTTTTTTGCAACCATTTCTTCACTTCCAAACGACAATTTTCTAACCATATTTTCTTATTCGGTCTTTTTTCCGGCTGTTTGCAATAATCTGCCAACAAGGGGAAAGGCGCTTCACCTGCCGATGTGATTAAACGCCGAATGGACGGCAAGGCAGAAGATAACGGCAGGAAAAAATTGGCAAAATCGGTTAACGATTGCCAATCTGAGCTATCCAGCGTCCAAGCTATTTCTGTTCGAGTAAACTGTGTCGCCAGCGGATGGAAAGAAAGGGGCAAATTACGTTGAAATTGTTTTTCTGCCCGTTGCACGAATACCCGCCCTTCCTCACTCAAAGGACACAACGCCACCACAGAATAACAACCGCTGCTGGCTTCTTTGCTTTCGCTAAAATGCACCAAAATA
This sequence comes from Aggregatibacter sp. 2125159857, assembly GCF_017798005.1. Classification (NCBI taxonomy): domain Bacteria; kingdom Pseudomonadati; phylum Pseudomonadota; class Gammaproteobacteria; order Pasteurellales; family Pasteurellaceae; genus Aggregatibacter; species Aggregatibacter sp. 2125159857. The sequence goes on along the minus strand of NZ_CP072548.1, from coordinate 1,739,861 downwards.
AAACCGCACTTTTGCCAGAATGCCAATAGTTCCGGCGTGTAACCAAAACTGACGGAAAGAAAATCCACTGTGCCCTGTTGTTTTATCTGCGCAATTAAACGCTGTCCAAGCCCCTGTTGTTGCCAGTTGGGTTGCACGGCGATACGGGAAATGCGCAAAGAACGCAATTCACACGCCTCCTCCAATCCTGCTTGGAAACACAACATTTGCGCCACCAAATTGCCATGCGGGCGACGTTCTCCACGGCGAATTTGGCGAATTAACGTTTTGTCCGTCAACCCGCCTTCCGACACCGCCCATGCGCAACCAAGCAAGGAATCCTGTGCTTGAGCAAGGTAAAATTGCTGCTGTGGTGCATCCAATAAACGGCGTAAATCCAAAGGCGAGGTTCGATAATGCGCCAAGGTCAGTAAGCCGTAAACAGATTCAATTTGATCATGAGGAATTCGTTCACAATGAGAAATTTGGATCTGCTCCGCAAGCACAGAATCATAAGGCGGCTGTGGCAGACGATCTTCGCAATCGCACAGCAACAGGTCGTCAATAAACGCTTCCAGTTTGTCATCCGCCTGCCAACGTAACGGCGTAAACAGTTCAACATGGCGCAAAGTGCGGTCGGTTTTCGCCATGAATTTTAATAAGAAGCCTCTGCCCGTGCCTTCGTAGCTATGAATGGTGGTCGTCAACACAACGCGTTTAAAAGCCTTAGTTAGACGAAATAAGATGTCTAGCGGAATCATCGCCGCTTCGTCCACAAACAACCAATGATTGGCAAAGTGTTGTGGTACGTCGCTGAGGTTTTGGCTGAGTTCATCAGGCGGCATAAAGGTGATATCCGCCCCGGCAAATGCATTGAAAATATTGACCGCACTTTTATTCGGTGCAGTGAGAATCACTGGCTGGTTTTGTACCACTTGCTGTTTGGCAAAGAGCCCCGCCAACGCCGATTTTCCGCGCCCACGTTTTGCCGTGATGATCAGAATCTCCTCCTCAGCTTCTGCCATTTGTTGCAATAAATGAGCTTGCTCTAAAGTAGGTTGGCAATGGGTTGAACGGTCTTTTTGAGGCTTCGGCGAGGCAAGATTTAACAGCGTATTTTGATAAACAGGAAAACCGTATTTGGCGATTTTTTCCTGTAAAAAGGCGATAAAGTGCGGTGTGTTTATGGCGTATTTTTCGCCCGACCAACGCAGGCTGTCGCAGTCCGGTTGGTTGGCTAAATCTGCCCAATAATTCAACAACAATAATAGCTTACCACCATCCTGCAACGTGCCCGCCGCAATGGCGAGGGCATCCAAGTGAATGCCTTGTCGTGCGTCATAAATGATGGCAGGAAATTCACTGCCAAGCAGATTTTTCGTTTTGCTAAAAGGAAAATAGGATGGAGTGGCAAAGTGTGGCGAAACATCGCCAATCCAGACCGCACTTTTAAGTGAAAGGTTGTGGTTTAATTGGTGGGCAAGGAAGTCATCCTCGCCCACTAAAACGAGGAGTTCTCGGCTCATTTCTCGCTCAAATACGGATCTGCAAAGCCCAGCCCTGTCATGATTTGGGTTTCTAGGCTTTCCATTTCTTCCGCTTCGTCATCTTCAATGTGATCATAACCAAGCAAATGCAAGCTGCCGTGCACCACCATGTGCGCCCAATGCGCCATGAGAGGTTTGTCTTGTTCCTGCGCTTCACGCTCTACCACTTGGCGGCAAATCACCAAATCGCCGAGTAACGGCAGCTCCACTTCATCAGGGCATTCAAAAGGGAAAGACAACACATTGGTCGGGCGATCTTTGCCGCGATAATTCAAATTTAAGGCATGGCTTTCCGCTTCATCCACAATGCGCACGGTCATTTCCACTTCATCACTCTGCGGTTGTACTGCGGCTGTTGCCCATTGTTCGATTTGTTCTGCGGTTGGCAAGCCGCTTTCTTGTTCGCAAGCAATTTGTAAATCAATGATCATCTTACCCATTCTACTCTCCTAAATTCATTGTGATTTCTGACCGCACTTTTCTTTCTGCGTTTTGGCGCAATATGGATTGTTCAGCTTGATTCAAGCATAGCATGCCGCCTAAAGCGGCGCCAATATAGCATGAACGCGAACAAAACTCAGTGAGTTTTTATGTTTAAGTTGCTGGTTTTTTATGCACAAAAGCATCATTTTTTATCTATGAACGTAATGAAATATTAGAATTGTAAATTTTATGTAAAAAATGGCAAATGTTATGTTTTGATGTGTATAAAATACTATTTAACCATCTGATTTTATTATGTATTGTAGCGATTTTACGGTTTGGCGATAACGTTTGCATTTTATTTTTGAATCACTATAATAGGCCTCGTTCAGTTAATTAGGTAGGCTGGTTAAGTGAACTGGAATTGATTAATAATTCAAACAGACTTGTTCATTTTAAATCTAAAATCTCACATTAGGAGTATTAAAAATGTTAAACGCATTAACTACTAAAGCATACGTTAAAGTTACCGAAGCAATCCGTTCTTTCAAAGAAAGCGAGCATGGTGTTACTGCAATTGAATATGGTCTAATCGCTGTGGCTGTAGCGGCAATGATCGTAGTTGTGTTCTACAACCAAGGTGGTTTCATTGATGCATTGAAAACTAAATTCGCTTCATTAACAACTAAAATTAAAGCTACTGGTGTTAACTAATAATTTAAGTTGGTTTTATATCTGAATTTAAGAGGCCTCCCGAGTAGAGGCCTTTTTAACAACTTAATTTAAGTAACGGGGTATTTTAGCGTGAATCTTTTTTTCTTAAGACTAAAAAATATATTTGGTGAATTTAAATCCTCAGAAAAAGGTGTAACCGCCATTGAATACGGCCTTATTTCGATTGCTATTGCAGTGATGATTATTGCAGTGTTTTATGCGTTTCCCAATATAGTGTCAACAATTAGAAATGACCTTATAGCCGTTGCTACTATCGTGATGGGACAGACGTTCCAATAAATTTCTTAAATTAGAATATGTTGAATATTTTCAACGAAGTAATTGTTAATATTTATTAACTTAAAATAAGTGTTTGACACAATGAATTATATAATTATCGCCTTACACATTGTTTTAGTTTGCCTCCTCCTCAGGTTATGTTACACGGACGTTCGAGACCGGGTTATCAGTAATCGTGTCGTTGCATTATTATTTTTTATTGTTGTTCCTCTTAGTTTGTTACAATACCAATCTATTTTTCTCGTTCCGGCTCTCTTGGCGCTTGTGGTCGGTTTTGTCCTTTTTATGTTGCATGTAATGGGCGCAGGTGATATAAAGCTTATAGCAGTGTTGATGCTCATGATTCCCTATGAACAGATAATTTTCTTCTTCTTCTTTACAGCCTTTGCCGGATTACTTCTAATTATCATCGGTTGGCTTTTTTACCGTAAATCAATAAAAGAGCGCGGATTGCCTTATGGGGTAGCGATTAGTCTTGGATTTCTAACGAATTTGGCATTATCGAGCGTGCCTAGTGCTTGATAATGCTTTTTATTAAAACAAAAAGGGTAAAAAAATGAACTATAGAACTCTCTTAATTATTTCATTGCTCATACTGTTTGTGGGTATAGCAGGTATTATGTTTTTGCCTAGTGGCGATGAAACACCGGCTCAGCAAGTTGCAGAGCAAGTAGAACCAGAAAAGAAAGAAGAGAAGCTAATTTTAGTTGCTCAGCTGAAACGCGATGTGAACAAAGGTCGCTTATTACAAGCAGAAGATTATGCACTCAACGAAATGACAGTTACTGTTGATAGCCCGTTAGTCAGTAATGATTTACGTGATTTGTCAGTCAATAACAGTTTGCAGGGCTTCCTGGTATCTGAGAATTTATCTTCAGGTTCTTTCCTATCACCTAAGGCCCTTCTTTCACCAAACGATCCTGGTTTTTATACGGCAAGTTTAAACCCGAATCAGGAAGTGGCCTATCGCGTTTATATTCGACCTGAAGATGCTTATATTCTTACTACGGTAAGTGGTGGGGATTATGTGTCTGTGTTTAACCAGCAGATTGCAAGTGATTCTCGAAATTCAAACGAACGAAAAAATCTTATTAAGGTGGCACCAAGAGTTTTAGTGTTACAGTCAAAAACATTCCCATTACCAAAAGACGATGAAGGGAATATGAGAAAGCCGGATGATGGTTTTTCTTCCGAACAGGAGTATGTTGGATTTATTGCATTAAAGGTAACAGGTGCACAAGCAAAGAATTTTTATTCACTAGACAAAGACTCTAAACTAGTGGTATTACCTGCCGAGAATAGCTCTCAGTACATCGATTCCCGTGGCACATTCATTAGAAAATTAAGAGGTCTATAAAATGCCAACTTTGAACCATATTTTTAGAAAAAAACACATTATCTCCGGTCTAATTTTATGTGCTTTTGCTTCTTTTCAGGTTTCTGCGCAAACGTTTCCTATGGAGAAGGGGGCAACGCGTCTTGTTCAAACAAAAGAAAAAATAGACACAATTTTTGTTTCTTCTCCTAATGTGGCAGATTATGAAATTTTAGACGATAACACTTTTATTATTTATGCCAAAGATGAAGGACGCGCTGAAGTGACGTCTTTTGGTGAAGATGGTCGTCCTTTGACATCAGACACTGTGAATGTGGATTCGGTTGTAAGTAGTATCACTGATACAAATAACCAACTTAAGGCCCGTTTCCCGAACTCTAATCTTTCTGTTAAGAAGGTTGGTAAGGCCTATGTGATTGAAGGTAAAGCAAAAACACAGGAAGAAAGTGATGAGGTTCACCGTATTGTTGGTGAGGCTATGGGAGGAAAAAGAAAAGTCACCGAGACTACGTTAGGTAATGAAACGTTCCCATTTTTAGATAAATACAGCTATGACAATGTGGTTGATAATTCTAATGTTGGTGATGCCACACAAGTTAATGTGAAATTAACGGTTGTGGAAGTGAATAAAAAAATATCTGAAGCAATGGGGATTAATTGGAGCCATGCTCAAGGACGTGGACCTTTAAGTGGTAACGGAAGTGCGGTTTTTGGCGGAAGTTTCGGTTTTGGCGGTGGATATAATGGCGCGCAAGGCGGATTGACTATTACTGCACCAGGGCTTGCGGCTTTCATTAACGCCTTAGATGACCAATCAAACGGTAAAATTTTGGCTGAGCCAAATATTTCTATGCTTTCAGGTGAGACTGCGGATATTTTGATTGGTGGTGAAGTGCCATTTGTACAGCGTGATAATAACGGCCATGCAACAGTCATATACAAAGAATTTGGCGTTAAATTATTAGTGGCGGCTAAGGTACAGAAAAATAATCGAATTCGGTTGGTCCTCAATCAAAGCGTAAGCGCTATTGCCGGCAATTACAATTTTGGTAACGATGGTAGTATTCCTTACTTCAATACGAGAAGGTCAAAATCTTTGTTTGAGGTAGCTGATGGAGAAAGTTTCATCATTGGAGGACTGTTTAGCGCTACAGACATTGAGGGGATTAATAAAATCCCTGTATTAGGTGATATTCCAATTCTTGGTTCGTTCTTCCGCAGCGCAACAACAAGTCGAGATAAGAAAGAATTGATTATTGTGGCGACAGTGAACACTGTCAGACCGGTTGATGAGAAAGATGTGGTATATCCAACATTCGAACAAACCGGCACAATGGAGCGCTATTTCCATACAACGCCATTAAAAGATGGCTACCATAATACGTTAACAACCAATTTCTTAAAGAATAGTGGGTTTATCCAATGAGTAAGTTAGCTTTTAATACATTTTTAGCATTGATTGGTGTTTCTGTATCGCTACATACTTTTGCATCAAGCGAATTAGTTCAAGATGCTTCCGTTGCACAAGCAACGCAAAATAGTGAGTTTAATCGGGTTGAGTTGATTAATCGATATCCTTTAGCAACGATTACCGAACGTGATTATACGATTCTCTTAGATACCATTATTCGTGATATTGGTAGTAATAAAAAGAAGAAGGTAAAAATTATTTGGCATACTTCCCCTGCTAAAACGAAAGCGGAAGCACTACATACTGATTTAGTTAAAGCCGGTATTTCTAAGAATGCTATTCAGATTGTGGGTGGAAAGTATAAAAATACAACTTATCCTCTTTATGTTGAAGTGAGCCAGTATGCTGCGAAGAAAGCAACTTGTCGCGCTCGCTATGGAGAGTCTGTATTTTGGAATCCGAATGAAACGTCTTGTGCATTAAAAAGCAATGAACGTATTCAATTAAAGTATTAAAGTAGGTATTTATATGTTATTACTGGATCAAGAAACAGTTTCGTTTGATAACGCAAGAATTATTGCTGTCGTTTCTCAACGCGAAAATATCTTAAGCGAAGTCGCTCAAGTTTTACGTACAAGAGGCTTGGAAAATATTGAAATTGTTAAACGGAATGTTTTTGTTTCTTCTGAAGGCTTGTCTTTTGCTGCGGAAAATTATGTAGGCGTAATTATTGATGCTGGCAATGAATCAAATAATAAAACAATTATTGATCATGTCTTTAGTGTTGTTCCCCAAAATGTTTGGTGTTGTGTTGTTGGTGATAGTGATTCTATTTCGTTATCTCAAAAATTATTAGGGGAAGGTGTCTTATACTTTAACTCTCACACGCAATTAATCCAGATGGCTGATAAAATTGTCTCTGGCGTCAATATTCCGAGAGTAAGAGATACTGTAAAAATTGCTATTTTAGGTTGTAAAGGCGGAATCGGTACAAGCTTAATTAGTGCGCATATTGCAAGTGAAATCGCACGAAATAAAGCGGTTCCAACCTTATTAGCTCAAGGGCTAAATGGATCTCACGATCTTGACCTTTTATTTGATAAACGTTTGTCTAATAGTATTACTGAGGGCGTTCCTCATCTTGATTTATTTGATGGTAATCTAGAGCAACTCTCTAAAGCGGTGTTAGATAAATATAACTTTATTATTTACGATCAGGCACTTTATAACGTGCATAAGGATGATTTTTCTCATTTTTTAAATGAGTACAGCAATGTTGTATTAGTTGTAGAACGAAAAATTAGTTCTTTGAGAGTAGCCAAACAGTTTTTAGATGAGTGCGAGCGTATCCGTAGTTCACAAGGAAAACCTATTAGAACATTTGTCTGTATATCAGATAGCCGCCTTGAAACCTCTAAGTTAATGGCGAAAAGTGATATTCAAGTGTTATTAGGAACGCAAATTGATGGTGTAATACCGTTTATTAAAAATACCAATACAAAAACAGTATTAGATATTAATCTTGGTAAAGAGGGGAAAAAAGAAATGAACTCTTTAGCCATGAAAATTATAGGTGCCGTTTCACGTAATAGTAAATTAGGTGAGAAAGAAAAGAAAAGTCTATTTTCTCAAATCCTTGAAAAACTCATTAACAAGTAGAATAGTCAAAAATGTTAACTAAAGAGCAACAGATATTTTTTAGAAGTGAAGTTTTAAGTAATCTTGATATTGAAAAGATTGATCAGCTTCAAACTGACAGAAACTTATTAGTAAATGAGTTAATTCAAATTGTTAACCGGGTTGCTAATAAAAGTTCCGTGTATATTTCGTCTGCTGATGCACTTGCCATGGCAGAAATGGTGGCGGATGAAATCGGTGGCTATGGTCCACTACGAGAATTAATGTCAGATGATACGGTAAATGATATTTTAGTTAACGGTCCTAATGATATCTGGGTGGAACGTGCAGGTATTCTTGAAAAAACAGATAAAACATTTATCAATAATGAGCAGTTGACAGATATTGCAAAACGTTTGGTTGCGCGAGTAGGTCGTCGTATTGATGATAGTAGCCCTCTGGTAGACTCTCGCTTACCGGACGGTAGCCGTTTAAATGTCGTTATTGCACCTATTGCATTAGATGGTACATCTATTTCTATTCGTAAATTCAGTAAGAATAAAAAGAGTTTACAGGAGTTGGTAAGCTTTGGTTCCATGACGCGTGATATGGCGAACTTTTTAATTATAGCAGCAAGATCTCGTGTCAATATCATTGTATCGGGGGGGACAGGTTCAGGTAAAACAACGTTATTAAATGCGTTATCTAACTATATTTCGCATACGGAGCGCGTTATTACCCTTGAGGATACAGCGGAGTTACGTTTAGAGCAACCTCATGTTGTACGTCTAGAAACACGTTTAGCCGGGGTGGAGCATACCGGTGAGGTGAGTATGCAGGATTTGGTGATTAATGCTTTGCGTATGCGGCCTGAACGTATCATTGTAGGGGAATGTCGTGGTGGAGAAGCGTTCCAAATGTTGCAAGCAATGAATACCGGTCATGATGGCTCAATGTCTACTCTGCATGCGAATAGCCCGAGAGACGCAATATCACGTCTAGAAAGTATGGTAATGATGTCGAGTGCGGCATTACCTTTAGAGGCTATTCGGAGAAATATTTCATCTGCGGTAAATGTTATTGTGCAAGCTTCCCGACTCAATGATGGTTCAAGAAAAATTATGAACATCACAGAAGTGATGGGAATGGAAAATGGACAGGTTGTTCTACAGGATATTTTTAGTTATAAGGCAAGTAGATACCGTGATGCGAATGGGAAAATTATGGGTGAGTTTATTAATCATGGATTATTAAGTCGCTCTGTTGTTTTCCAAAATGCACAGGTGTTTAATCTTAGCAATGAATTGCAAAGTATTTTTGGAGATGTGAATTAATGTCTTTACTTTATTATATTCTTTTAGCCTTCGGTGGATTGTTAGTCATTTATGTATTGACCAGTTGGTTTGTGACTAAGAAAAAAATTAATGAATATAATAGTACAGAGAACAAATTAGAAACCTTTGCTCAAGGTATTAAGTCTAAGTTGTCGCTATGGGTATTCTATTTTTCAGGTGGGCAACGAAAGAATATTCTGCGGAATAGTGTAATTAGCGTCTTATTATTCTTAGCTTTTTTTGCAATTAATGTGAGTTATATTCATATTGATAGACTAACCTTTAGTATTATTTTTGTTTTTGCTTTTGTTATGTTTATATGGAAGTTAGGCCAACGACGTAATAGAAAAGTATTTAATAATGTATTCCCAGAGGTTATTCAGATTTTGATAGCAGCATCTTCTTCCGGTGCAGGGTTATTACAAGGGCTGGAACGTTGTGGACAAGAATTGACAGGGCAGTTAGGTGCTGAGTTCAGAAATATTCATAGACGTTTGGCTATCGGTGAGGATCCAATTACTGTGTTTGATGAGAGCTATACACGTTATCCATATAAAGAATTCTACTTTTTTATTACGATTATCCGGACCAATCTGAGTAAAGGGGGACAGATAAAAGAGGTTATATCAAGATTAGGACGCGTTATTGCAGATAGTACTAAGATGGAAAAAAAGAAAAAAGCAATGACATCGGAAGCAAGAATGTCAGCAATGATTGTGGCTTGTTTCCCTATTGGGTTCTTTATTTTCATGAAATTTACAATGCCGGAGAATTTTGAGTTTATTACCACCGATCCTACAGGGCGATATATATTATATTATGTGTTTGGTAGTGTTGCGTTTGGTATGTTGATTATTTGGGGATTAATGAGGAAGTCAACATGACAGTAAAATTACTTCTAATTTACCTATTAGTTATTGCGTTTTCTCTTGTTCTACTATTTATATCAATTTCGGGTGGTAAGAACCTTCGTCGTAATGAAGATATTCTGGCCGGTAGATTCTCTGAAGCTAATGAGTCTGATGCAGCGAATAAAAATAAGACAAAACAGCAAATTGAACTTGAATTGTTATTAATTAATAATAATCCTTTATTAAAGGCTTTGGGAATTATTGATAAGAATATTAAGCTAAAATTAGCGATTATGACTTTAGTATTCTTTGTATATTACTTGTTTTTGGGTCGAGATGCTGAGGGTTTTTCCCTAATTATTAGTTGTTTATTGATTTTTATTGGCATTATCATTGTTCCTGGATTTCTTACCGGTTTTGTCTTAAAATCCAAAACTAAAAAAATAATGAATGATTTAACCAGTTTTATTGATCTTGTTGCAGTTAATGTGCAAACAGGGGTGAGTATTGAAGCGGCATTAAAACAGGTTGCAACAGATTTTAAAAAGCTAAATCCGGATTTATCTTATGTTATGTTGAGAGTCATTCGAAAATCTGAGCTGACAGGTATGTCGCAGGCACTACAAGATTTGGCAATTTCATTACCGACTACTGAAATCAGAATGTTTTGTACAGTAATGCAACAAAGTTTAAATTTTGGTTCGTCTATCTATGATCAGCTCATCCAGCTTTCTAGTGATATTCGAGAGTTACAGTTATTAACGATAGAAGAAAAACTAGGGACTCTTTCTGCTAAAATGAGCGTTCCGTTGATTCTTTTTATCATGTTCCCGATTATTATATTAATTTTAGCTCCTGGCGTATTGAGGGTATTTCCAAATGTCTTTTAAACTTATCAAAAAAACTTTATTTTGTAGCGTTTTATTGTCTATTAGTGCTTGTTCATCTATGTTTGAGGGTGGCTCCACCGATGATGCTGGAGTTTATGCAGATGATGAAAGCATTACAACTAAAGAAAGCTTGTATCAAAATACGCGAAATTATGATGCGTTGATTTCAATGTATCGTAGTATTCTCAAAAATGAAGACGATTTATTAACACGTTATAAGTTATCTGAAGCTTACTACAAGAAAGGAGATAGTAGTTCATCTTTACTATATTTGCAGCCTATCTTAAGTTCCGGCGGTTCTTTGGCTGAAAAGGCAAAGATTTTGCAGGCCAAGAATCTCAATATGCTAAAACGATATAGAGAAGCATTGGATGTTGAAAATGCGGTGTTATCATCCTCTCCAACGAATGGTGAAGTTTATAACTTACGTGGTGTAACTTATGCGCATTTAAATGATTTAAATAGCGCAAGAGAGAATTTTGATAAAGCTCGCGAGTATTTTCTGAATGATGTTATTGCAATTAATAATCTAGCAATGTTAAGCATTATTAATGGTGATTATCGTAATGCAATTTCTTTATTATTGCCGCAATATTTGAATGGTATTAGAGAGCAACGTTTGGTTCACAATTTAGTTTTTGCTTTAGTGAAGAACAATGAACTTGATTATGCGAAAGATATTATCCTAAAAGAAAATTTGAATACCTCACCAGATTCATTAATTGATGCACTTAGAAAAACAGAACGCATTTCAGATTATATTGCTAAATAATTTTTAGGAACATTGATATGAAACTAAAGAAGTTTGTATTAGGTAATAGAGGTGCAGCCCCTGTTGAGTTCGTGTTGACAATTGTTTTTTATTTCCTTGTCGTATGTTTGATTCTAGAGTTTTGTCGGATTGCTATTACAACAAGCTATTGGGATTTAGCGGTGACTGAAAGTGTCAGAATTTCAAAAAATGAGTATGATGGTAAAGGCAGTTATCTGAATGTCTTTAAAAATAATCTTCAGAAGCAACTTAACGCACAAGAGAAGTCAACATTAGGAAATTTCCTTCAGTTAGATAAAAATAACGGTTATGATGTTGATGTCAAATATGTTAATTGTTCTCAAGGGAAATCTTGTATTAATGCGTTGCTAAATAAAGACTTCAAAAAAATTCCATCATCGAGTGGAGCAACACAATATGATACAGATGGGAAAGGTTCGACATTAGCTTATTATACGGTCGTGTATAAGTATAAGTTTTTGGTTCCGGTGCCCTTTGTCCCAAATTCTTTAGTTGAACATGTTTTAACCAGAGAATTTGTTATGGTGCAGGAATGGCAACGTTCTCAATTTCCTGTTACGCCTTAATCATCCAGAGAGTTGGCTAGGTTTGTTTGCGATAAAATTATGGTAGACGGTATGAATAATAATTTTTTAAATCTAGTGAGTTTTTTTAGACAAAGTAAAAAAGGCTCAGTGACGATTGAATTTGCGCTTACGCTGATGATTTTAGTTATTGTTTTTGCGTTCCTAGCCGATTTAGTCGTTCAGCGTTCGACCCAAGCAAAGTTAGATAATACTTCTCTATCTTTAGTGAGTATATTGCGTGAAAGGGTCCAGTTATATGATGATAACGGTAATGCAACATTAACAGATGGTACAACAGGAGCCGCTGGCGGTTTTAGTGTTGTTGGTAGTAGTGATGGTGATTTGAACCAATATATTCAGTTGGCGAACTTGATGTTGTTTGGTGATCGAAATGTGAATAAAGCAAAAGTGACTTTGGAACGTTTCTCTCCCGATTCAAATCAATATGATAAGGTGAGTAATTCGTCTGCTTGTGAGCCATATAAACCATTGAATACCCTAGGCCATCTTTCTCCTCGTTCAGAAACGAATAATTTACGGAAGATCCCTCTTTACCAAGTTACATTGTGCGTAGAAGTGAATAGCTTTTTTCAGAGCATGATTGCGCAGAAGGGAACGGTTTCTAACGGTTTTCTACGTTCTTCAACATTTGCACCGGCTCGGGCGAAATAGTTTTTAAAGTGTAATTTCGGCTCGATAAGTCACTTATCTTATATACTGCACCAAGATTAGGCATATTGTCCTAGTATGGTGCAGTTTCTTTATGGTAACTTAGCACCGGAAAATGCTTTATTGTTGCCGATTTGTTAAGGAAATTTCTGATAATTTCTCGTCGATACCAAAAAATTTGAGCTGAAAAACGCAATAGTATTCAAATAAAGGAAAAGTTATGTTATTGGATTTAAGTGAAATTCGACAGCAGATTACCCAAATTGACCGCAGTTTATTAAAGTTACTTTCCGAGCGTCATCGTCTTGCGTTTGATGTGGCGCGTAGTAAAGAAATAACACAGAAGCCATTACGTGATGTGGTGCGTGAAGAACAGCTGTTACAAGAGTTAGTGCAATTTTCTGAAAATGAAAATTATCAACTTGAGCCACAATATATTACTGCAATTTTCCAAAAAATTATTGAAGATTCGGTGCTGACGCAACAAGTTTATTTACAGAAAAAGTTGAATTCACAACGCGAGGAGAACATTCACATTGCCTTTCTCGGCAAGCGAGGATCTTATTCTCATTTGGCGGCACGAAATTATGCCACTCGATACCAAGAAGAATTGGTGGAAATAAGTTGTGCTAGTTTTGATCAGGTTTTTGCTAAAGTGCAAAACGGTGAAGCAGATTATGGTGTTCTTCCATTGGAAAATACCACATCCGGCACGATTAACGAAGTTTATGATCTGTTGCAACACACTGATTTGTCTTTGATGGGGGAATTGGCTTATCCTATTCAGCACTGCGTTTTAGTCAATGGGCAGCATGAGTTAAGTCAAATTGATACCCTATATAGCCATCCTCAGGTGATTCAGCAATGTAGTCAATTTATCCATGGTTTAGATCGCGTACATATTGAATATTGTGAAAGCAGTTCTCATGCTATGCAATTGGTTGCCAGATTGAACAAACCCAATATTGCCGCCTTGGGCAGCGAAGAGGGAGGGAAGTTATACGGTTTGACTGTGCTGAAACGCAATATTGCCAACCAAGAAAACAATATCACTCGCTTTATTGTTATCGCGAAAGAATCGCATAATGTTTCGCCACAAATTCATACAAAAACACTCTTGTTAATGAGTACGGGGCAACAGGCCGGTGCTTTGGTGGAGGCGTTGTGGGTGTTTAAAAAACACAATATCAACATGACAAAATTAGCTTCCCGTCCGATTTATGGGAAACCATGGCAGGAAATGTTTTATTTGGAAATTGAGGCGAATATTCATCATCCTGACACGCAGGCTGCATTGGAAGAATTAAAACAAGTTAGCCACCAGTTGAAAATTTTAGGATGTTATCCAAGTGAAATTGTCACACCCACTAAAATTTTACCTGACTCCCAATAATGTGATAGGCATAACACAATCAAAAGTGCGGTCGAAATTTTAACTGTTTATATGGATTAAGCTGAATTGTTCAAAGCCAAGCGCATGAAGGCATTCTGATAAGTCGTCTTCAATGATAAATGGCTTTGTATAAAACACTTGAGAAATCATATGATTTTTTGACCGCACTTTGACTTCATTTAGTAAGAAGGCTATTCGTTTAGCGATTGCTTCCCCTGAATCAATGAAATGGCTCACTTGTGGTAAGCATTGCTGAATTTCCGATTTTATGAGCGGAAAATGTGTACAGCCCAGCACAATCGCATCTAAGTCAGGCATCATTATCCATTCGCTTAACTCCGTTCTTATGTCATTTAAATCAACAGGATAACCACGTAATTTACGTTCTGCCAGTTCGACAAGTTTGGTGCTGCCGATTTTTTCAACTCGACAAGATTGTGCATATTTTTCAATTAAATGATCGATATATTCTCGTTTAACAGTTCCTTTTGTGGCTAATAAACCAATATGCTTTGTCGAAGAGTATTCTGCCGCAGGCTTAATGGCGGGAACCGTGCCAACAATGGGAATAGAGAAATGTTGGCGTAATGAGGGTAATACAATGGTACTGGCCGTATTACAAGCAATAACAATGAGATCTAAGGCATATAAGCGATCAAGGTGCGTGCAAATTTTATTCACACGCTCAATAATGAGTGCTTCCGATTTTTCAGAATAGGGGAAAAATGCATTATCAAAACAATAGAGATAATGACAATCCGGGAGTTGTTTTTGGACTTCTTGGTAAACGCTTAACCCTCCGACGCCGGAATCAAAAAAGAGGATTCTAGGTTTGGATAACGCTGTCATAATTCACCTGTCAAATCAGCTTTTGTCTCTTAATATGTTGTTTCAAAATATGTCCATCATCTCAGCATTAAACATTACCGTAAATCTCTCGATTATTCAGCCAGCGGCGAATGAGAAATTCTGCCTGTTGCGGATATTTTTGGCTGAGCTGCTTAGCATAAAATTGGACGGTTGGGAGCATTTTACGATCACGCATAAGGTTTGCCACTTTGAATTCGGTTATGCCGGTTTGTTTCGTACCAAGCATTTCACCCGGGCCACGAATTTCTAAATCTTTTTCCGAAATCACAAAGCCATCTTGCGTATCACGCATGACCTGCAGGCGTTTCTGCGAAATTTTGCCTAATGGCGGTTTATACATTAATACACAAAAAGAAGCTGTGGTGCCACGCCCAACCCGACCGCGTAATTGGTGAAGTTGCGATAACCCTAGGCGTTCGGCATTTTCAATGATCATTAAACTGGCATTTGGCACATCCACGCCCACTTCAATCACTGTCGTCGCGACCAGTAAATCCAAATTAGCATCCTTAAACTCTTGCATAATTTCTTGTTTTTCAGCAGGTTTCATTCGCCCATGTACTAAGCCAATACGCAAGTGCGGTAAGATTTTATGAAGATCTTCTGCTACTGCCTCCGCAGCCTGAGCTTCCAGCACTTCCGATTCATCAATCAGGGTACAAACCCAATAAGCCTGCCGTTTTTCTTGCGTGCAGGCCACATTGACCCGCTCGATAATTTCTGCACGACGCTCTTCAGAAATGGCAATGGTTGTAATCGGTGTACGTCCCGGCGGCAGTTCGTCAATAATTGAGGTGTCCAAATCGGCATATACCGTCATGGCCAATGTGCGTGGAATCGGTGTGGCAGTCATAATAAGTTGGTGAGGATAAACGCCTGCTTGGTTGCCTTTTTCACGCAACATTAAACGTTGGTGTACGCCAAAACGATGTTGCTCATCCACAATCACCAAACTCAGATGATGAAATTCGACTTCATCTTGGAATAGGGCGTGTGTCCCGACCACCATTTGAACTTCACCGTTTTTTATTTTTTCCAGCTCAGCAAGACGTTGTTTCCCTTTGACTTTGCCGGCTAACCAACCGACATCTATGCCAAGCGGGTCAAACCAACGGCGGAAATTCGTGGCATGCTGTTCCGCCAGAATTTCTGTTGGTGCCATTAACGCCACTTGTTTTCCATTATCAATGGCCGTCAACGCTGCCAGTGCTGCCACCAAGGTTTTACCGGAGCCTACATCACCTTGTACCAAGCGCATCATGGGATAATTTTGTTGTAAATCCTGTTCAATCTCTTGGGTAACACGTAATTGCGCATGGGTCGGTGTGAAAGGTAATTGTGCTAAAAAGCGTTGTTTTAAATCCGATTGTGCACACAAGGGTTCCGCAAAATTCTCCTGAATTCCTGACCGCACTTTTTGCATCGCGAGATTGTATGCCAGCAATTCTTCAAAAATGAGGCGCTGTTGTGCAGGGTGTTTACCTTCTTCTAATATCGCCAAAGAAACATCCGGTGGCGGATTGTGCAAAAATTGAATCGCTGATTTTAAATCAAAGGGATGTGGATTAAATTCAGCAGGCAACAATTCAGCCAAAGGCGTTTTCTCTAAGACCAACAAAGCTTGCGCAATTAATTTACGCAATGATGTTTGTTTTAACCCTTCTGTAGCCGGATAAATGGGCGTTAGCGTTTCCGCCAAAACGAGGGGTTTATTGTCATGAATAATTTGATATTCCGGATGATGAATCTCCGCCATAAAACGCCCACGGCGTACTTCACCGAAGGCTTTCACTCGAGCGCCCGGCTGTAAGCTATTTTTCATGCCGGCATTAAAATTGAAAAAACGTAATGCGAGTTTGGATGTGCCATCGGAGAGGTAAACCATCAACATGGGGCGACGCCCAAATTGTACTTCTGCGCTTTGGACTACGCCTTCAATCGTGGCGTACTGGTCAGCCTGTAAATCGGCTATGGGAGTAATTCGGGTACGATCTTCGTAACGAAGAGGAAGATGAAATAGCAAGTCCTGCAAATTAAAAATACCCAATTTGCCTAACTTTTCCGCTACGGCAGCACCGACACCGGAAATTGCTGTTAGCGGAATCGCATCTAATAATTGGGTATTCATTTATTGATTAATATTACGTTCAATGCTGATTAATTCAGGTATTGATTTAATTTTACGAATAATTTGCTCGAGATGTTTTTTGTCTTTGACCGTCAAAAGCACAACAATTTGATACAAACGCCCCTCTTGCTCTTCTGTCCAAATGCTTTGAATATTGCTGTCCATGGAGGAGATCGTGGACATCAAATGCGGTAAAGTGCCTTGCTGATTGATCATCTCAATACGCAATTCTGTCTCAAATTCAATTTGAGTATCACTTTTCTCCCAATCCACAGGCATATAATGTTTAGGGTTGTCTTTACGATCTTTGAGATTTGAGCAAGCTTCATGATGAATCACTAAACCTTTACCCGGACTTGCATAAGCAATAATCGGATCACCCGGGACCGGATGGCAACACTGCGCAAAAGTAGTCAATAAACCACCATTGGCAGTAATTTCTAATGGCGTCGCATTATTATCCGGATTACCATCTGTATCAATTTCGATCGATTCTCCCAACAAACGATGGGCAATCACCGTGCTCATTTGATTGCCCAAACCGATTTCCATAAAGACATCGTTCAGGCTGGTGAGTTTGAGATCCGCTAATACCTGTTGAATAAATCCTGGATTAAGTTCTTCCAGTTTTAACGGACTTAAGGCGTGTGCCAATTGACGCTTGCCAGACTCAATTGCTTCATCACGGCGTAAATCTTTTAAGGCATGGCGGATACTGGAACGGGCTTTAGCGGTAACGACAAAATTTAACCAAGCTACATTTGGACGTGCATTTGGTGAGGTTAAAATATCAATGGTTTGTCCGGACTCTAAAGGTTGGGATAATGGATACGGCTTGCGATCCACGTTTGCAGCTACACAATTTTTACCTATATCTGTGTGTACTGCGTAGGCAAAATCGACCGGTGTTGCGCCTTTCGGCAATTCAACAATGCGTCCTTTCGGTGTAAAAACATAAATTTCTTTCGGGAAGAATTCGGATTTTACACTTTCAATAAATTCAAACGAGTTCCCCGCACTTTGTTGCAGCTCCACCAAACTTTGCAGCCAACGTTGTGCGCGAATTTGCGCTGGCGTACTGTCATTTCTTCCGCCTTGTTTATACGCCCAATGTGCTGCCACGCCCATTTCTGCCATTTGATCCATTTCTTCCGTGCGAATCTGCACTTCAACAGGCACACCATGTGGACCGATCATCGATGTATGCAAAGACTGATAGCCATTGGCTTTTGGCACGGCAATATAATCTTTAACCCGCCCCGGGCGCGGTTTATAAAGGCTGTGCATTTGTCCCAATACGCGATAGCAGGTATCCACGTTCTCTACAACGGTGCGGAATGCATAAATATCCATAATGGAATGAAACTGCTGATCTTTTAAGCGCATTTTTTGGTAGATGGCATAGAGATGTTTCTCACGTCCAAATACGCGCGCTTGAATGCCCACATCGTCTAATCGACCTTTAATTTCGGCAGAAATACGCTCAATCATATCTTTACGATTGCCGCGTGCGATTTGCACAACCTTTTGCAGCACGGCATAACGTTGCGGATGCATGGCTTCAAAGCCAAGATCTTCCAGTTCATTTTTAATATGTTCAATGCCTAAACGATGAGCAAGCGGGGCGTAAATTTCAAGGGTTTCTTTGGCGATACGACGACGTTTATCAGGACGTAATGCGCTAAGTGTGCGCATATTATGGGTACGGTCGGCAAGTTTAATAAGAACAACGCGAATGTCCTTGGTCATTGCCAAGATCATTTTACGGAAGTTCGCCACTTCCGCTTCTTGACGTGTTCTGAATTTGAGTTTGTCTAATTTAGAGACGCCTTCCACGATTTCCGCGACACTGGCGCCGAATTCCTCTTTCAACTGTTCTTCGGTATAAGGCGTATCTTCAATGACATCATGTAATAAAGCCGCCATAACCGCCTCATGATCCAAACGCATTTCGGCAATAATAGAGGCGACAGCAACAGGGTGGGTGATATAAGGTTCGCCGCTTGAGCGAGACTGTCCTTCGTGCGCATCGCGAGCAATCACAAATGCACGTTTAACTAAT
Organism: Aggregatibacter sp. 2125159857; assembly: GCF_017798005.1. Taxonomy (NCBI): domain Bacteria; kingdom Pseudomonadati; phylum Pseudomonadota; class Gammaproteobacteria; order Pasteurellales; family Pasteurellaceae; genus Aggregatibacter; species Aggregatibacter sp. 2125159857. Next base: position 1,720,978 of record NZ_CP072548.1, on the reverse strand, counting down.
TCAATTTGTTCAGGCGGTAAGTATTCCTGAATAATATGATTTAACCCTTCGAATAGATACAAAACACACCCAACCGATGAAAAACGTTGTAAATATTAACCGCACTTTATTCAGATAACAAAGACACAGCGCTCACTTCAACACGTTCATGTGCCAAATGATCTTGGCGTTCCTGCGCGTCTAAAATTTCATTGTTAATGAGACCTTTTTCAATTTCACGCAAGGCGATAACTGTCGGCTTATCGTTATCTTCCGGCACCAAGGGTTCGCGGGTATGTAACTGCAATTGTCTTGCACGACGAGCCGCAGTTAAAATCAAATCAAAACGGTTACCAATTTTTTCTACTGCATCTTGCACGGTGACACGAGCCATAAATTACTCCAGTTTGCTAAATCTAATGAATCTAAAGGGGCAATATGATACTAAAACTGCCTTTAGTTTGCCAGTAATTGTTCAATTAAGCCTTTGTTTTCTTGTTGTTGATGACGTGTTGTTAAACGCTCTGCGCGCAAAATAGCTTGTAAATCAACAAGTGCTTGTTCGAAATCATCGTTTACAATGACATAGTCATATTCGTCATAATGAGAGATTTCGCTCATGGCTTTTTCCATGCGGCCGGCAATGACTTCGGCAGAGTCTTGGCCACGTCCGATTAAGCGTTTTTCGAGTTCGCTTAATGAGGGCGGCAAAATAAAAATGCTTTTTACGTGAGGAACTTTTTCACGGATTTGTTGTGCCCCTTGCCAATCAATATCGAGAAACACATCAATGCCTTTCGCTAAATTTTCTTCAATGGCAAACAAAGAGGTGCCGTAATAATTGCCCCCAAACACTTTGGCATATTCTAAGAATGCGTTTTGTTCGATTAAATTTTCGAACTCATTATGGGAAACAAAATAATAATGCACGCCTTCTTGCTCACCCGGGCGGGGGAGTCGAGTAGTATGTGATACGGAAACCATCATTTTATGGCTGTTGACACGTTTCAATAATGCACTAATTAATGAAGATTTGCCGGCACCACTCGGTGCAGAAATAATGTATAAATTGCCTTGTAACATATTATTCTCTCATCGATAATTTAGCTTATTATGCCTCTAACCCAATAAAAAATCAGCAAAAGTGCGGTCGTTTTTAACAAAATTTTAGAGACGGCAGTCTTGTGTGTTTTTGAGAGGCGCATTCTCAAATTCAAGAAAGTATGTTATAATCCCCCTCAAAATTGGTAGAGAGAAAACAAACCTCCATGCCTATTTAACCTTTTTGTTTAACTTAAAAATATAAGGTGAAAACTTATGGCTATTAAAATTGGTATCAATGGTTTCGGTCGTATCGGCCGCATCGTGTTCCGTGCAGCACAACATCGTGATGACATTGAAGTGGTGGGTATCAACGACTTAATCGACGTTGAATACATGGCTTACATGTTAAAATATGATTCAACTCACGGTCGCTTTGATGGCACTGTTGAAGTGAAAGACGGCAACCTTGTGGTCAACGGCAAAACTATCCGTGTGACATCTGAACGTGATCCTGCAAATCTTAACTGGGGCGCTATCGGTGTTGATGTTGCTGTTGAAGCTACCGGTTTATTCTTGACCGATGAGACTGCTCGTAAACACATCACTGCCGGTGCGAAAAAAGTGGTTTTAACCGGTCCATCTAAAGACAGCACACCAATGTTTGTACGTGGTGTAAACTTTGATGCGTATAAAGGTCAAGACATCGTTTCTAACGCGTCTTGTACAACGAACTGTTTAGCACCATTAGCCAAAGTGATCAACGATAAATTCGGTATCAAAGATGGTTTAATGACCACTGTTCACGCAACCACAGCAACACAAAAAACCGTTGATGGTCCATCTGCAAAAGACTGGCGCGGTGGTCGTGGTGCTTCCCAAAATATCATCCCATCTTCTACCGGTGCAGCAAAAGCCGTAGGTAAAGTTATCCCTGCATTAAACGGCAAATTAACAGGTATGGCGTTCCGTGTGCCTACACCAAACGTGTCTGTTGTTGACTTAACTGTTAACCTTGAAAAACCGGCAACTTACGCAGAAATCTGTGCAGAATTAAAACGTGCTTCAGAGAACGAAATGAAAGGCGTTTTAGGCTATACTGAAGATGCTGTAGTTTCCACTGACTTCAATGGTTGTTCACTCACTTCTGTGTTTGACGCTGCTGCAGGTATCGCATTAACCGACACCTTCGTGAAACTTGTTTCTTGGTATGACAACGAAACCGGTTATTCTCACAAAGTATTAGACTTAGTTGCGCACGTTCACAACTACAAAGGCTAATTCTTTATCCTCAACATAAAAATAGCTCCCAATGGGAGCTATTTTTTTATGAATCATGCTAAAAGTGCGGTCGTTTTTCTATGTGTTTTTTGCAAAACCAAATACGCGAGAGAAAACCACTCCAACGCTTAATGAACCGTCATCGTTAAGCGTGGTTGCAACAATGAATCTGAGAATCTGATTTACGACTGCGTTGCCGATAATCTTATTTGTAAACTCGCTTGCCAAAAATCGCCGTGCCGACGCGCACCATCGTAGAACCGCATTTAATCGCAGCTTGCATATCGTCGGTCATGCCCATGGATAAAGTATCAATTTGGGCATGAGGTAAAGCCTGCTGCAATCCTTCAAACAAGGTACGCATTTGACGAAACGTTTGTTCCTGTTGCGCCACATCATCAGTAGGTTCAGGAATCGCCATTAACCCACGCAGACGTAAGTGCGGTAGATTTTCTACGTGTTTTGCTAAAGGCAAAATATCATCGGGTTGTACGCCGGATTTACTGGCTTCATTGCTGATATTTACTTGAATTAACACATTTAATGGTGCCTTGTGCGGTGGGCGTTGTTCATTTAAACGGTCAGCGATTTTGGCACGCTCAAGGGTTTGCATCCAGTCAAAATATTCCGCCACTAAGCGGGTTTTGTTCGATTGTAACGGCCCGATAAAATGCCATTCCAATTCAATTTGATGTTGTTGGCAAAATTGAATTTTTTCAACGCCCTCTTGCACATAGTTTTCGCCGAATGCCATTTGACCCGCTTCGTATGCGGTTAAAATATCTTCAATCGGTTTGGTTTTAGAAACGGCAAGTAATTTGACCGCACTTTGAGTCTCAGAATGACATTCGCATTGTTTAATTTGTTCCCGAATATGAGCAAGATTTTGCGCAATCATAAGGCGTCCTTGTAATAAAAATGGTGATTTATTTTACACCAACTAAAAAAGTTAGAAAATAATGCAAAATTCTCCGATTTTCGTTTGACAAGGATATGAAATTTCGGTATTTCTATATCCAATTTTTCACCATGTAAAATAAATTATGCGTCAACTTAACCGCACTATTATTATGTCAACCACCATGATTACCATTACGATGATTAATGGGGCGGGCTAGTGCGTTAAGAATAAGATTCATAAACCCGCTTCCTCTATAAAGCGGGTTTTTTTATGCAAACATTTTTATATATCATACTCAGGAGAATATCATGCGCGTATTAAAATTTGGCGGCACATCACTCGCCAATCCGGAACGGTTTTTGCAGGCTGCCGAGCTTATTGAGAAAGCCCATTTAGAGGAGCAGGCGGCAGGCGTGCTATCGGCACCGGCCAAAATCACCAATCATCTTGTTGCCCTTTCCGAAAAAGCCAGCTTAAATCAACCTACCGATTCCCATTTCAACGAAGCATTAGATATTTTCTATACCATCATTAACGGCTTACATGCCAAAAACAATAAGTTTGACCTTGCCGGCACCAAACAACTGATCGATCAAGAATTCCAACAAATTGCCTCTTTATTAGAACAAATTCGTGAAGCCGGTAAAGTGGAAGATGCGGTAAAGGCGACCATTGATTGCCGCGGCGAAAAACTCTCTATTGCAATGATGAAAGCTTGGTTTGAAGCCAATGGATATAGCGTACACGTTGTTGACCCGGTTAAACAATTATTGGCTCAAGGCAGTTATTTGGAATCGTCAGTTGATATTGAAGAATCCACCAAACGTGTGAATGCCAAAGCCATTGAAAAAGATTGTGTAGTGTTAATGGCAGGCTTTACTGCCGGCAATGATAAAGGTGAGTTGGTCTTGTTAGGCCGTAATGGTTCCGACTATTCCGCTGCCTGTTTGGCGGCCTGTTTAGGTGCTAGCGTCTGTGAAATTTGGACCGATGTTGACGGCGTTTATACTTGCGACCCACGTTTAGTATTGGATGCGCGTTTGTTGCCAAGCCTGTCTTATCGCGAAGCCATGGAGCTTTCCTACTTTGGTGCAAAAGTGATTCATCCACGCACTATCGGTCCGTTGGTACGTCCGAATATTCCATGTTTAATTAAAAATACCGGCAATCCAAGCGCACCCGGTTCTGTTATCGCCGGTGATATTAAATCTGAAGGCTTGCAGGTCAAAGGTATTACGAACTTAGATAACGTTGCCATGTTCAACGTTTCCGGTCCGGGAATGCAAGGCATGGTCGGTATGGCATCACGCGTATTCTCTGCCATGTCTAACGCCAATGTATCGGTGATTTTAATCACTCAATCTTCTTCTGAATACAGCATCAGTTTCTGTGTGCCGGTAAAATCTTTGGAGGTTGCACTCAAAGCATTAGAAACGGAATTTGAGCAAGAATTAAAAGCCCATCAATTAGATCCTATCGAAACGATTAAAGACCTTTCTATCATTTCGGTGGTGGGTGATGGAATGCGCCAAGCCAAAGGCATTGCTGCACGTTTCTTCTCTGCCTTAGCCCAAGCCAATATCAGTATTAATGCCATTGCACAAGGATCTTCCGAGCGTTCTATTTCCGCTGTGGTTGCTCAAAATAAAGCGATTGAAGCGGTAAAAGCAACACATCAAGCCTTATTTAATAACAAAAAAATCGTGGAAGTTTTTCTCGTGGGCGTTGGCGGTGTCGGCGGTGAATTAATCGAGCAAATCAAACATCAGAAAGAGTATTTAGCCAAAAAAGACATTGAAATCCGTGTCTGCGCCTTAGCCAACTCCAATAAAATGCTATTAAACGAAAATGGCTTAAACTTAGACCATTGGCAAAAAGACTTGGAAAATGCCACCCAACCGTCTGATTTTGACGTGTTGTTGTCTTTCATTAAGTTACATCACGTTGTGAATCCGGTCTTTGTGGATTGTACATCGGCTGAATCCTTAGCGAGTTTGTATGAACGTGCCTTGGCGGAAGGTTTCCATGTGGTTACGCCAAACAAAAAAGCGAATACCCGCGCCTTGGATTATTATCACAAACTGCGCGATTTAGCCCATAAAAACCAACGTAAATTCTTATACGAAACCAACGTAGGGGCAGGCTTACCGGTCATTGAGAACTTACAAAACTTATTAGCCGCCGGCGATGAAGTAGAACGTTTTGACGGGATTTTATCCGGTTCACTTTCTTTTATTTTCGGTAAATTGGAAGAAGATTTAAGCCTTTCCCAAGCGACCGCACTTGCCCGCGAAAAAGGCTTCACCGAACCGGATCCGCGCGATGACTTATCCGGTCAGGACGTTGCTCGCAAATTGTTAATTCTTGCTCGTGAAAGCGGCTTAGAACTGGAATTGTCAGATGTCGAAGTCGAAGGCGTTCTTCCAAAAGGTTTTGCCGAGGGTAAATCGACTGAAGAATTTATGGCGATGTTGCCGCAATTAGATACCGAATTTGCTGCACGTGTCGAAAAAGCCGAAGCGGAAGAAAAAGTTTTACGTTATGTTGGACAAATTGAAAACGGTAAATGCAAAGTGTCTATCGTTGCCGTAGGCAAAGATGACCCGCTATACAAGGTGAAAAACGGTGAGAATGCGTTGGCATTTTACACTCGTTATTACCAACCGATTCCGCTATTATTACGCGGTTACGGTGCGGGCAATGCCGTCACTGCCGCCGGCATTTTTGCCGATATTTTAAGAACCTTAAAGCCCTAAACGGAGAATGTTATGCTAAGAGTCTATGCGCCGGCCTCCAGTGCCAATATCAGCGTCGGTTTCGATACCTTAGGTGCGGCAATTTCCCCGATTAACGGTTCATTATTAGGCGATGTGGTGCAAATCGAACCTATCGCCGCCGGCTTTGAGTTAGAAAGTGCGGGTTATTTTGTGCGTAAATTGCCAAAAGAGCCGCAAAAAAACATCGTTTATCAAGCCTATGTGTTATTCAGCGAACAGCTCAAACTACGTAACACAAAAGTCAAACCGCTGCGCTTAACCTTAGAGAAAAATATGCCTATCGGTTCAGGATTAGGATCCAGCGCCTGCTCTATCGTTGCCGCCTTGGTTGCGCTGAATAAATTCCATGACGAACCGTTTTCTAAAATGGAATTGTTAGAAATGATGGGCGAGTTGGAAGGACGCATTTCCGGCTCCATTCATTACGACAATGTAGCGCCTTGCTACTTGGGTGGCGTGCAGTTTATGGTGCAATCACTCGGCAACATTTGCCAAACCTTGCCGTTTTTTGACCATTGGTATTGGGTCTTGGCGTATCCGGGAATTGAGGTGTCTACCGCGGAAGCCCGAGCAATTTTACCGAAAAGCTATACGCGTCAAGATGTTATCGCACATGGTCGTCATCTGGGTGGTTTCGTGCATGCTTGCCACACGCAACAGGAAAATTTAGCCGCCATGATGATGAAAGATGTCATTGCCGAACCTTATCGCGAAGCCTTGTTGCCTAACTTTGCCGAAGTGAAACAAGCAACGCGTGATTTAGGGGCATTAGCCACCGGAATTTCAGGCTCCGGCCCGACGATCTTTTCCATCGCACCGGACTTGCATATTGCCGGCAAACTTGCCACTTACCTTGAAAATCATTATTTACAAAACAACGAAGGCTTTGTGCACATTTGCAAAGTCGATAATGCCGGCGCAAGAGAACTTGATTAAAACACCGGAAAAAATCACCGCACTTTTGTCTTAAAGGTGCCAAACAAAAGAACAGGTTTCACATGAATTTATACAATATCAAACACCCCGAAGAACAGGTCAATTTTGCCCAAGCGGTACGCCAAGGGTTAGGCAAAGATCAGGGCTTGTTTTTCCCTGAAAACATACCCCACTTAAGCAATATCGATGAGCTATTGGCATTGCCGCTAGTTGAGCGCAGTCAAAAAATCCTTGGTGCCTTAATCGGTGAGGAAATCCCTCAAGCGCAGCTTGAACAAATGGTGCGCAACGCCTTCACTTTCCCAGCACCGGTTGCCAACGTGGAAGACAATATTTATGCATTGGAATTGTTCCATGGTCCGACCCTTGCTTTTAAAGACTTCGGCGGACGCTTTATGGCACAAGCCCTTGCGACTGTACGCGGTGACGGCAAAATCACGATTTTAACGGCAACCTCCGGTGACACCGGTGCGGCGGTCGCCCATGCATTCTATGGTTTAGAAAATATCGATGTGGTGATTTTATACCCGAAAGGTAAAATCAGCCCGTTACAAGAAAAACTCTTCTGTACCCTCGGCGGCAATATTCGCACCATCGCAATCAATGCCGATTTCGATGCCTGCCAAGCTTTAGTCAAACAAGCCTTTGATGATGCGGAACTACGCCAAGCCATCGGCTTAAACTCGGCGAACTCCATCAATATCAGCCGTTTATTGGCGCAAGTGTGCTATTACTTTGAAGCGGCAGCACAATTACCAAAAGAACAACGTGAAAACTTGGTGGTTTCCGTGCCAAGCGGCAACTTCGGCAACCTCACAGCCGGATTAATCGCCAAAACCCTCGGCTTACCGATTAAACGTTTTATCGCTGCCACCAACGCCAACGACACCGTGCCGCGTTATTTACACAGCGGAAACTGGTCACCAAATGCGACTGTTGCTACGCTTTCTAATGCGATGGACGTTTCTCGTCCGAACAACTGGCCTCGCGTGGAAGAATTGTTCAAACGTAACGGTTGGGCATTGACTGAGTTACATTCTGCGGCGATTTCCGATGCACAAACAGAAGACACTTTACGCGCCATGCACCAACTGGGTTATTTGTGCGAACCACACGGTGCAGTGGCTTATGAAGTGTTAAAACAGGATTTACAACCAGGCGAAACCGGCTTATTCTTGTGCACTGCGCATCCGGCAAAATTTAAAGAATCCGTCGAACGTATTTTGGATTTGACGCTGCCGTTACCGGAAGCGTTGGATAAACACAACAAACTGCCGTTGTTATCCGATGAAATGGAAAACGATTTTGCGCAGTTAAGAGCTTATTTATTGAAATAAGGCGACAAAGTGCGGTGACAAAATTCAACGAATTTTAACCGCACTTTTCTTATCACGATGACAACGCTAATCGCTTGGGGAAATATTCACACGCCCTTCCCCTTTCATGACATTCCAGCCGACCTTGTTCCGGCAAATTTGCTGACGTTAAGCCACAACAACCCGCGTATGCAACAACGTTGGCAATGTCGTCGTTTAGCGCATTTCTTGCTGTGGCAATTACTCAAAACAGCAGAAAAACCGACCGCACTTTTAGCGCAAATTTCGCGTACAGAAACTGACCGACCGCAATTTCCCTTTTCTGATTTCGATTTCAATATCAGCCATTCCGGTGATTGGGTGGCAGTGATTTTGCATATCAGCCAATCAGGTGAAAAAAGTGCGGTTGGAATCGACATTGAATCGCCTAGCAAAGAACGCCCTTATTTAGCCCTATTGGAACATTTTGCAAGCACGGAAGAAATCGACTGGTTTCAGCAACAAACTAACCCCAAATCCGCCTTTTACCGCATTTGGTGCCTGCGCGAAGCCGTGTTGAAATCCCAAGGCGTAGGTATCGCCAAATTATCAGAAGTTACACATCAGCCGGAAACCTTACACATTTTCTCGGCCCATTGCCCCCGTGGACAGCTGTGTTTTACCGATGAACTGCCTTTTTATCTCGCCTTTTTTGTGAATCAAGAAAGCTCGATATTGCCTCAATATTTTGTTTGGTCTGAGCATGGGTTTGTTTCTCAGCAGATGCCAGATAGCGTTTGCTATAAGGTAAATTCATCAAACAAAATAGAAAAAATCCGATCGAGATCGCATATTTCAAAGGTATAACTAGCAACAGCCTTGCATTTCTTTAACGATGTCATTTTTTGTCACAGGATCAAAAAATGACAACACCTTCGGCATTATTATTACGTTTATTACAGATCCCAAAATTCGGCCCGTCGGCGGTGAATAAAATCATTAGTCAAATCGATATAACGGATTTACTGGATTACGATGAAGTCGCTTTCACACAAATTGGCTGGTCGCCCGCACAAATTCGCGCTTGGTTTCAACCGCAACAACGCTATATTGAACCTGCATTACAATGGGCGGAAGATGAGGGCAACAGACTGTTAACCTGCCTCGAGCCGGATTATCCTTATCTCCTAAAACAAATCGAAAGCGCGCCACCGATATTATTTGTCAAAGGAAATGTCGATAGCCTTGCCCAATCCCAAATTGCCATGGTCGGTAGTCGCCAATGTTCGCACTATGGCGAGTATTGGGCCAACTATTTTGCAACGGAATTAACCCTCAACGGTTTAACTATCACCAGTGGTTTAGCACTCGGGATTGACGGCATCTGCCATCAAGCGGCAGTAACCTTAAAACGCCCGACCGTTGCCGTATTAGGTAGCGGATTAGATAAAATTTACCCGACCCGACATCGAACACTGGCGCAACAAATTTTGGAATATCAGGGCGCATTAGTCTCCGAATTTCTACCATCACAACCGCCGATTGCGGAAAATTTTCCACGAAGAAACCGCATTATTAGCGGATTATCGATTGCCACATTAATTATTGAAGCCACGGAAAAAAGCGGTTCCTTAATTACCGCCCGTTATGCCTTGGAACAAAATAGAGAGATTTTTGCGCTCCCCGGCAATATTCAAAATGAATTTAGTCATGGTTGCCACAAGCTCATCAAACAAGGCGCCATGCTGGTAGAAAACATCCACGATATTTTAGATAATTTGTCTTTGCATTCCCCGACACCGTATCAGCAGGCGCCGCTATTCAGTCATGAAATAGACAAGCCAAAAGTGACGCTTGACACATACGCGCCTCCAGCTGAACCTCCTGCACACCCTGCGTTGTACCAAGCGATTGGACATACACCGATAAGCGTCGATGATCTCGCCACAAACTTAAAGATGCCGATAGAACAGGTGTTGATTCAGCTGATGGAACTGGAATTACAGGATTTAATTTCTCAAAACAACGGATTATATCAGCGTAATTAAAAGAGAAGATCACGGTTCGGATTAGGATATTCGTTAAAAATAGCATCATTTTCCACCGCACTTTTCTTTTTTATAGCTCTTGAAATTTTACCTTCCGCACTTATATCCATAATGTTTTTAATTAATTCAACATAGGTAGGAAGAATATGAGTACAAATCAAGAAACCCGTGGCTTCCAATCGGAAGTCAAACAACTTCTCCAATTAATGATTCATTCTTTATATTCTAATAAAGAAATTTTCTTGCGCGAGCTGATTTCAAATGCCTCCGATGCGGCGGATAAACTGCGTTTCAAAGCCCTGTCTAATCCGGCTTTATATGAAGGTGACGGCGAATTGCGTGTGCGCGTCAGTTTTGATGCGGATAAAGGTACACTCACCATCAGCGATAACGGGATTGGGATGACTCGTGAACAAGTGATCGATCATTTGGGCACGATTGCTAAGTCCGGAACAAAAGAATTTTTGACCGCACTTGGGCAAGATCAAGCGAAAGACAGTCAGCTTATCGGTCAATTCGGTGTGGGCTTTTATTCTGCTTTTATCGTTGCCGATAAAGTCACCGTGAAAACTCGTGCAGCAGGCGAGCCGGCTGATAAAGGCGTGCTTTGGGAATCTGCCGGGGAAGGCGAGTATTCCGTGGCGGATATTGAGAAAAAATCTCGTGGCACTGACGTGATTTTACATTTACGTGAGGACGAAAAAGAATTCTTAAACGATTGGCGTTTGCGTGAAATTATCGGTAAATATTCCGATCATATTGGTTTGCCGGTGGAAATGCTCACCAAAGAATATGATGACGAAGGCAAAGAAATCGGTGAAAAATGGGAAAAAATCAATAAATCTGATGCTCTTTGGACACGTTCTAAAAACGACATTTCCGATGAGGAATACAAAGAGTTTTATAAACATTTAAGCCATGATTTTGCGGATCCGTTATTGTGGGCGCACAACAAAGTGGAAGGCAACCAAGAGTATACCAGTTTGCTTTATGTGCCGTCGAAAGCGCCTTGGGACTTATTTAACCGTGAACATAAACACGGCTTGAAACTTTATGTACAACGCGTGTTTATCATGGATGATGCGGAGCAATTCATGCCGAATTATCTGCGGTTCATGCGTGGTTTAATCGACAGCAATGACTTGCCGTTAAATGTATCCCGTGAAATTTTGCAAGACAACAAAACCACGGCGGCGTTACGTAAGGCCTTAACCAAACGTTCGTTGCAAATGTTAGAAAAATTAGCGAAAGAGGATGCCGATAAATATCAGCAGTTCTGGAAAGAATTTGGCTTAGTGCTAAAAGAAGGCCCTGCGGAAGATTTTGGCAATAAAGAGACCATTGCGAAATTATTGCGTTTTGCCTCTACCCACAACGACAGCAGTGAACAAACCGTGTCATTAGAAGACTACGTTGCCCGCATGAAAGAAGGGCAAAAAGCCATCTATTACATTACGGCAGACAGCTATGTGGCGGCGAAAAATAGCCCTCACTTGGAGTTGTTCAACAAAAAAGGCATTGAAGTCTTATTGCTTTCCGATCGTATTGATGAATGGATGTTAAGCTACTTAACGGAATTTGATGGCAAACCGCTCCAAACCATCACAAAAGCGGATTTGGATTTAGGCGATTTGGCAGATAAAGAAGAAACCGAAGCGCAAAAAGAACAAGATAAAGCCTTTGATAGTTTTATTGAGCGTGTAAAAATCTTGCTGGGCGAACGCGTGAAAGAGGTCCGTTTAACTCATCGCTTAACGGATACACCGGCAGTGGTTTCTACCGGTAATGACCAAATGACCACGCAAATGGCAAAACTTTTTTCCGCCGCTGGCCAACCGGTGCCGGAAGTGAAATACACATTTGAACTCAATCCGGAACATCACTTGGTGAAAAAAGTGGCTGACATTGCCGATGAAGCGGAATTTGCCGATTGGGTGGAATTGTTGCTAGAGCAAGCCATGCTTGCGGAGCGCGGTTCATTAGAAAATCCGGCGGCGTTTATTAAGCGCGTTAATAAGTTGTTAGTTTAATAATGAAAAAATGCCTTAGCGTAATTGCTAAGGCATTTCCATAAGTGGGTTTACAATATTCTTAGTTAATTGTAAGTAAGAAAAATGTAAACGGTTCCTTTGTTTATCTTCCACCTGGACGGCGATCAGCGGCGCGATCTCCACAGGCAGAACCATCTTTGGCGTACTGCCAACTATGATCACATCTTCCTGCGTTAGCAAAAGAAGAAAATGTGCCTAAAGCAAAAGTTGCTAATAAAATCATTGCAATTTTTTTCATATATACTCCAAGAATTAATTAACCTAAATGTATGAATAATGCACGACATAAGTCAGTGTTTCGGTTAAAATCACTCTAGGCATTATTCGTAAAAAATTATAAGTAACTGAGTTTTATAGGAAAGATTGTGATTGTTGTAGCATTCTATACAATTTGTTACTTGACAAAATGATAGGAGAGAAATATGGGCGTTAATGAAAAAGTAAGATTATTTCGAGAATTAAATCAATGGTCTCAAGAGGAAATGGCTGAAAGAATGAATATGTCTGTAACAGGATATGCAAAGATTGAACGAGGAGAAACTAATTTAAGTTTACATAAATTGAAACAGATTGCCGCAGTTCTTCAAATTGATTTAATTGATTTGGTCTCTCCTAATGATAATGGAGTTATTTTGGTTGGTGGTGAGAATAACCAAAATCATTTTCGTAATAATTACTACGGTAGTCAGTCTGCTGAGTTTGAAATTGAAAAGTTAAAACTAGAATTGAAGCATAAAGATGATCTGTTAAAGCAAAAAGAAAATGAATTGGATAGCTTAAAAGAATTAATAACCTTGTTAAAACAAAATATTAAGTAGAGAAAAACATGATTACCGTTTACGGCATTAAAAACTGCGATACCGTGAAGAAAGCATTGAAATGGCTCGCGGATCACAACATCGAACACAAACTCCATGATTATCGAGTGGAGGGTTTAGATACGGCTTTTTTACAGCAAGCGGAAGCGCAATTCGGTTGGGAAAATTTGGTGAATAAACGTAGCACAACTTGGCGCAATCTTGACGAGGACGTGAAAAAAACGTTGTCAAAAGCCACCGCACTTTCCGTGCTTGCCGAGAATCCTACACTGATTAAACGCCCGATTATTTTGCAAGAGGGGAAGGCATTGATTGGTTTTAATGAAAAAGAATATCAAGCTGTTTTTGCCTAAAGTGCGGTGATTTTTTCAGGAGTTTTTATGAACGAAAAAGTGATTTCTCTTGCGCAGGCGTTAATCCGCCGTCCCTCTATCAGCCCGAATGACGAAGGTTGTCAGCAACTGATTGCCGAACGTTTAAAAAAATTAGGTTTCCACATTGAATGGATGCCTTTCAACGACACCTTAAATTTATGGGCAAAGCATGGTGCTGGTGAGCCAGTGATTGCCTTTGCCGGACATACGGATGTGGTGCCAAAAGGGGATGAAAGCCAATGGACGTATCCGCCGTTTTCTGCAGAAATTGTAGATGATATGCTTTACGGACGTGGTGCTGCTGATATGAAAGGCTCATTAGCCGCGATGATCGTGGCGGCGGAAGACTATGTGAAAGCCAATCCAAACCACGCGGGCACGATTGCCTTGTTGATTACCTCCGATGAGGAAGCCGCAGCGAAAGACGGCACGGTACGTGTGGTAGAAACCTTAATGGCGCGCGGTGAGAAAATCACGTATTGCATGGTGGGCGAGCCGTCCAGTTCGAAAACTTTGGGCGATGTGGTCAAAAATGGTCGTCGCGGTTCGATTACGGGCAACCTCTATGTTCAAGGCGTTCAAGGCCATGTGGCATATCCGCATTTGGCGGAAAATCCGATTCACAAAGCGGCGCCATTCCTACAAGAACTGACAACCTATCAGTGGGATAACGGCAATGAATTTTTCCCACCGACCAGTCTGCAAATCGCCAATATTCATGCCGGTACGGGCAGCAATAACGTGATCCCAGGCGAGCTTTATGTGCAATTTAATTTGCGTTATTGCACGGAAGTTACCGATGAAATCATCAAACAGAAAGTCGCTGAAATGCTGGAAAAACATGGATTGAAATACCGCATTGAGTGGAATCTTTCCGGCAAACCGTTTTTAACCAAACCGGGTAAATTATTAGATGCGTTAACCGCCGCTATCGAACAAACCACAGGCATTACGCCACAAGCGGAAACCGGTGGCGGTACCTCTGACGGCCGCTTTATTGCGTTGATGGGCGCGGAAGTGGTGGAATTTGGGCCGCTTAACGCGACCATTCATAAAGTCAATGAGTGTGTGAGCGTAGATGATCTCGCCAAGTGCGGTCAGATTTATCATCAAATGTTAGTCAATTTATTGGATAAATAAGATGAAATTAACCCCTGACATGTTGACCGGCAAATCGCGGGAACATTTGGTGAATTTGCCAACACCACATTCTCCTCATCATTTTTTGCAGGCGCAGGCAATGAACGCCTTTCAAGGGCTGCAACAAAGTGCGGTCAAACATGGCTTTAATTTACAACCTGCCAGCAGCTTTCGTGATTTTGCGCGCCAACAACTGATTTGGAACGGTAAATTTAACGGTGAACGCAAAGTGCACGATGATGCAGGCAATGCGTTGGATTTGACCCACTTGGACGATTGGCAAAAAGCGCGAGCTATTTTACGTTGGTCGGCACTACCAGGAGCGAGTCGTCACCATTGGGGCACAGAAATTGATATTTTCGCTCCCGATCTTTTGCCTCAAGGTCAATCCTTACAGCTTGAGCCTTGGGAATATGAAAAAGGCGGTTATTTCTTTGAACTGAGTGAATTTCTCACCGAAAATCTACCGCACTTTGATTTTAGTTTGCCTTTTATGCAAATGCCGGCAGAGAAAAAAATCGGGCGTGAGCCTTGGCATATGAGTTACATACCGTTAGCAGAGCAGGCGGCAAACGTGTTTACCCCTGAAGTGCTATTGAAGGCGTGGGAAAACGAAGAGATTGCGGGGAAAAATGCGTTAACAGCACATTTACCAGAGATTTTTGCACAATTTTTTATTTAGCAATAAAAGCCGGTATTCATTGTTTTGATACCTCATTAGGCTTGAGAGAATGAAAATAGTGTAGCTAAGTGGCAACAGTCCATTCTTCTCTTTTTGTTTTTCTTGAAAAAAAGTAGGCATGATGCCTACTTTTTATATTCAATTACAACGCTTCAATCGCCTTATACTGTTCACGAATTTTTTCTAATCCGGATTGGTATTCGGCTTGTTTTTCGCGTTCTTTGGCAATAACCGCTTCCGGAGCTTTGGCGACGAAGGCTTCATTGCTGAGTTTGCTTTCAATGCGTTTAACTTCGTTTTGATATTTTTCAATCTCTTTGGTTAAACGGGTAAGCTCGGCTTCTTTGTTGATGAAACCTGCCATCGGCACGAGGATTTCGGTATTGCCGACTAAC
This sequence comes from Aggregatibacter sp. 2125159857, assembly GCF_017798005.1. Classification (NCBI taxonomy): domain Bacteria; kingdom Pseudomonadati; phylum Pseudomonadota; class Gammaproteobacteria; order Pasteurellales; family Pasteurellaceae; genus Aggregatibacter; species Aggregatibacter sp. 2125159857. Next base: position 1,705,260 of record NZ_CP072548.1, on the reverse strand, counting down.
TTCGCCACAGCCAACGGTGCTTGTTCGCCCTCTTTAAGCACGCTGACGTTGTCTAATTTCGCCATGGCTTGTAAAAGTGCGGTCTGTTTTTCCAGTATTTTTTGCTCATCGGCTGGAATATTACGGAATAACAGATCGAGGCCTTTGCTTGGTGCAATGTTGCTCTCTGCGCGAATGTTACGCACGGCAACAATCACGTCTTTGAGCCAATTGATCTCTGTTTCAGACTCGGCATCAAACGCGTTTTCTTCCACACGCGGGAAAGGTTGCAACATGATGCTATCGGCAGTAATCCCCATAAAACCTTTCACTTTTTGCCAAATTTCTTCGGTAATAAATGGCATGAGCGGGTGTGCTAAACGCAACAATTTTTCCAACACATGAACTAAGGTTTGGCTTGCTGCACGAATTTGCGCTGCGTTGCCGTTTGCAAATACCGGTTTGGTGAGTTCCAAATACCAGTCACAGAATTGGTTCCAAGTGAATTCATAAATCGCATTGGCACAAAGGTCGAAACGGTATTGGCTTAATGCGCTGCGGAAAGCTTCTACTGTGCGATTGAATTCGGATTGAATCCAGCGGTCTGCCACGGAGAATTCAATTTCCCCTTGGCTTAAATCTAATTTGTCATTGGTGAGCACGAAGCGGCTTGCATTCCACAATTTATTACAGAAGTTGCGGTAACCTTCTAAGCGTTTCATATCCCAGTTGATATCACGACCGTTTGAAGCCAATGCGGCTAGTGTGAATCGCAATGCGTCTGTACCGTGAGCAGCAATACCCTCAGCAAACTCTTTGCGGGTTGCTTTGGCAATTTTCTCTGCTAATTGCGGTTGCATCATGTTGCCGGTGCGTTTTTCAAGTAAATCTTCAAGGCTGATGCCGTCAATCATATCGATTGGATCAAGCACGTTACCCTTCGATTTCGACATTTTTTGGCCTTGTTCATCGCGGATTAAGCCGGTCACGTACACGGTTTTGAATGGTACTTGCGGTTTGCCGTTTTCATCTTTCACAAAGTGCATCGTAAACATAATCATACGCGCAACCCAGAAGAAGATGATATCGAAGCCTGTGATTAATACATCCGTTGGGTGGAACATTTTGAGTTCTTTGGTTTGCTCCGGCCAACCTAAAGTGGAGAACGTCCACAAGCCTGAGGAGAACCACGTGTCTAACACGTCTTCATCTTGTTTGAGCGCCACATTAGGATTTAACTGATATTTCGACCGCACTTCCGCCTCACTGCGCGCGACATAAATATTGCCTTTCGCGTCATACCACGCCGGAATGCGGTGTCCCCACCAAAGTTGGCGAGAAATACACCAATCTTGAATATCACGCATCCAAGAGAAGTAAAGGTTTTCATATTGTTTCGGCACGAATTGGATTTCGCCGTCTTCCACCGCTTTAATCGCCACATCAGCAAGCGGTTTCACGTTCACATACCATTGATCGGTTAACATCGGCTCAATCGGCACACCACCACGGTCGCCATAAGGCACTTTCAAATCGTGCGGTTTGATTTCGTCTAATAACCCCAGCGCTTCAAAATCTGCCACGATTTTCTTACGTGCAGCGAAACGCTCTAAGCCACGATAATCGGCTGGGATAACATATCCTTCAGAGGAACTGACAGCGTAAAAACTTGGTGAACTATATATTTTTTCACCATTCGAATAAGTTACATTTTCTTTTGGTTTTTCTTGATAAGTTAAAACTTCTGCCTCATTACGAATATGGGCATTTAGAGTAAAGATATTAACCATTGGCAATTTATGACGATCACCCACTTCGTAGTCGTTAAAGTCATGGGCAGGGGTGATTTTCACCACACCGGTACCGAATTCACGATCCACATAGTCATCGGCAATAATCGGAATTTCACGGTTTGCCAACGGTAGAACCACGGTTTTACCGATTAAAGATTGATAACGCTCATCTTCCGGATGCACCGCCACCGCCGTATCGCCCAACATGGTTTCCGGACGCGTGGTTGCTACGACTAAATACTCTTTACCATCGGCGGTTTTAGCGCCGTTGGCTAACGGATAACGGAAATGCCAAAGGGAACCTTTGCTCTCTTTGTTTTCTACTTCTAAATCAGAAATCGCAGTGTGAAGTTTTGGATCCCAGTTTACCAAGCGTTTGCCACGGTAAATCAAACCTTCTTCATGCAAGCGAACAAACACTTCTTTTACCGCGTTGGATAAACCCTCGTCCATGGTAAAACGCTCACGTTCCCAGTCGATAGAGTTGCCTAAACGGCGCATTTGTTGGCTGATTGTGCCGCCTGAATAGGCTTTCCAATCCCAGATTTTGTTGATGAACGCTTCACGACCATAATCGTGGCGAGTTTTGCCTTCTTCAGCGGCAATTTTACGTTCCACCACCATTTGGGTTGCAATACCCGCATGGTCTGTCCCCGCTTGCCATAACGTGTTATGCCCTTCCATACGGTTAAAACGGATTAAAGTATCCATTAAGGTTTGTTGGAAAGCGTGCCCCATGTGCAGGGAACCTGTGACGTTCGGTGGCGGAATCGCAATGCAATAGCTCGGTGCATTTTCATTTTCAGACGGTTTAAAATAACCGCTCTCTTCCCAATGTTGATAAAGGGCTTGTTCTACCGCAGACGGATTAAAACGGTCTGCCATTTCGAATTTTTGTGTCATTGTTTTCTCTATTTTGTTAATTTCGAACCTAAATTTCTTAAATTATCAGCTATCTCATCAGACTTAACGAAAGCTGAATCTAGATATCGTTCTTTCATGATCTTCATTAAATCATAAATACTAATTTCTTTGATTAAAATATCTGGAGACTGTTTATCTTCTATTAGTCTCGTTTCCCCTTTAGTTATAATCCAAATTTGTTTATCTGCATTATCATTGAATGAAATAGTTTGCTTTACTATTTTTCCACTATATGTAGAACCAAAATTATAGTTAATATTTGTAGAACTTCTTATTATTTGAGACTCATAATTATTAATTTGAGTCATTTTTTCTTGTTCCCACACAGATGTAGGTTTTAAAGTACAATCATAAATAACTTCTAATCTATGCCCATTTGTTGATACGCTTGATACTTTAAATATACCATCGGCTCTTCCCCCTGAATTATTCCTTGGGACAGCATAAATCTCTGGAATTCCTAGAGATTTTAATATAAAGAAGGTAAAATCCTCGAAATCAGATCCTCTATAAATTTTTTCTAAACTTGATTCTAAATTAGTAAAAAATATCTCAGTTAGTATTTTTGTGTCTAATTCTTCTTTTATAAAACTATCTTTAATCTCGTTTTTTTTAATCAATTTTAATTCGTTAGCAAAGCATTTATCATTAACAAATTTAGGAATAAAACTAACAGAATCTCCTTCTTTTAATCCATTAACATCATCTGCTGATAATGAATGTTTATACGAATTTTTCTTACAAAAGAAATCATTTTCTTGTTTCTCATTAACTTTATTAATTATAAAGTCACCATTGTCTAGTATCTTCTTTATTGTTGATTCTAAGTGTTTCTCAGCAAGTTCTATATTATTAGCAAAAGCGCCTTTTTCTTTAATATTAGGGATAAATCTAACTAATGAGCCTTCTGCTAAAGATTTTATTTCTTTCTCAAGTAGAGTTTCAGCATAAGAGGACTTTTTGCATAAAAAGTCTCTTGATTGATTCTTATCTATTTTGTTAATAATAAGATCACCATTATCAAGAACTTGTTTTATTGTTGATTCAATTTTATTCATAACATATCCTTTCATCATGCCAAATTAAATTTGATTACATAAAATAGACTCTCATTCGGATAAATTACTTTAATCACTTCTCGCAATTCCTCCAACCCCATATTTTCCTGCTTCGCATGCTGTTCCGTCAGTTCATCCAGAGTAATCGGTGAAACACTTAGCACTTTAATCGTGCAGAAATATTGATTATCTTCAAAGCGACCAACACGTAAAATATCACCCGCTTTAAAATGGCTTTCCGATTTATCTCGAATGGTGATGGTTTTACGCCCGGCGAGGATGTCGGCTTCAAAGCGTTGGTAAAAAGTGATGTCGTTTGGTTGCATTTTATTTCTGAAAGTGCGGTCGGATTTTTAGGTATTTTTGCAACAAAACCCCATCTTTTAAGATGAGGTTTGTGCTATAGATTAATGCCGGCAATCTTTTATTTTGCCAATTCGCGTTTTACGCGTTGCATTTCTCGAATCAGACGTTCTTCTTCTTGGCGGCAATAGGAATCCATTTTAATCTTTCCGCTGTCATCTTTAATATCATTCACACAGCGAACTTGCGTGTATTGTTTTTCTAACATGCTTAATACGCGCGCTAATTCTTGTTTGTGTGCGGCTTGTTTATTTGTGGCTTTAACACTTGCCGGTGCGGCAGTCGCATTTTTAGGTTGTGCCGCTTGGGTAGCTTGTGCTGCCGCATTCGCTGACGCAGGCTCTTCTGTTGTCGCAGGGGCTGTTGCTGTTGCATTTTCTTGTGGTGCAGGTTCAGCCATATTTGTATTAGGCTGTGCCGGCATTTCTGTGGCAGCGGCAGGTGCGGTTTCTGTTGCGGTAGGAGATGTTGCTTCAGGGCTTTGTGCCGGCATTTCTTTTGTTGGTTCGGCAGGTTCTGAGGCTTTGGCTTCTTCCTGTACGACCTGTGGCTTAGGATCATCACAAGCGGTGAATAAGAACGTTGAGCAGGCAATAAATAAAGCGAGAATTGATTTTTTCATGTTTTAGGCTCCATATAAAATAATGAGTCAAGATTAGGCAGCGTTTTCTGTCGAAAGCTGCCAACCTTGGGTTCGCAAGAATTTATAACGCTCCCGAGCAAGTTTTTTGGCTTGTTCTTCTGCGGGCACAAAATCAATAATTTGATTAAAGGTGCCAAAAAATTCAGGCAGTACTTGTTGCAAATTAATCAGTAAATCTCTTCGTTGAGCGTTACGCTTTGATGACCAGCTAATTTCAATGGGTGTTGCGTAGGTTGTTATTTCACCAAAGAGATTATGCGGGACAAATTCATCAGGATCTCGCTGCCATAAGGCTTCATCTAATAGCAATGCCTGTTCCTGTGTTTCACAGCTAATGAGCACCCGTTTCCCCAAACGCCATGCCGCCGCGGCAAGATTGCACGCCAACTGTTCTTGAGCAGACAACCCACTTTGGGACGCCATGTCATGGAGTAAATAAAATTGTGCTGATTGCGCCATAAAAACATACCTCAACAGAGATGCAAGCTGAGATTTTAGCGGAAATCAGCTTAAATAGAAAATGTTAATTTTCAAAACGTTTTACAAACTCACCGCACTTTATGATCTAGGTCACAAAACCGATTTTCTGTTTGTAATTTCAGTTCATTGAAGAGATTGTCAATGTTAGAATCCTCTTGTTCCTGTTAATAATCATTATGAGGTAATCAAAATGGAATTTCGTATTGAAAAAGATACCATGGGCGAAGTTCAAGTTCCGGCAGACAAATACTGGGCGGCTCAAACCGAACGTTCCCGCAATAATTTCAAAATCGGTCCTGCGGCATCTATGCCACATGAAGTCATCGAAGCCTTTGGTTATTTGAAAAAAGCGGCAGCATTCGCTAACCATGATTTAGGCGTGTTGCCTGTGGAAAAACGGGATTTAATTGCGCAAGCTTGTGATGAAATTTTAGCAGGCAAATTAGACGATCAATTCCCGTTGGTGATTTGGCAAACCGGTTCCGGTACGCAATCCAACATGAACGTGAATGAAGTGGTGGCAAACCGTGCGCACGTTTTACACGGTGGCAAATTGGGCGAAAAATCCATTATTCACCCGAATGATGATGTGAACAAATCCCAATCTTCCAACGATACCTTCCCAACCGCAATGCACATTGCCGCATACAAAAAAGTTGTCGAAACCACTATTCCTGCCGTAGAACGTTTACAAAAAACCTTTGCAGCAAAATCTGAAGCCTTTAAAGATGTGGTGAAAATCGGCCGTACGCACTTAATGGATGCAACCCCATTAACATTAGGTCAAGAATTCTCTGCTTATGCGGCGCAATTACACTTTGGTTTACTTGCATTGAAAAATACCCTACCGCACTTACGCCAATTAGCCCTTGGTGGCACAGCTGTAGGTACAGGTTTGAACACACCGAAAGGCTATGATGTGAAAGTGGCAGAATACATTGCTAAATTCACCGGTCTTCCGTTCATTACCGCAGAAAACAAATTTGAAGCATTAGCAGCGCATGATGCTATCGTGGAAACTCACGGTGCGTTACGTCAACTTGCTATGAGCTTGTTCAAAATTGCTAATGATATCCGTTTATTGGCATCCGGCCCACGTTCCGGTATCGGTGAAATCTTAATTCCGGAAAATGAACCGGGTTCTTCCATCATGCCGGGTAAAGTTAACCCAACCCAATGCGAAGCCATGACCATGGTTTGCGCACAAGTGTTTGGTAACGACACCACCATCGCGTTCGTCGGTTCTCAAGGTCACTTCCAATTGAACGTGTTCAATCCGGTAATGATTGCCAACTTCTTACAATCCGCCCAATTATTGGCAGATGCCTGTGTTTCTTTCGATGAACACTGCGCAACCGGTATCGAACCGAACTACCCACGCATTAAACAACAACTTGAAAATTCATTGATGTTGGTCACCGCACTTAATACCCATATCGGTTATGAAAATGCGGCGAAAATTGCGAAAACAGCACACAAAAACGGTACTACCTTACGCGAAGAAGCCATTAATCTTGGCTTGGTTTCTGCGGAAGATTTCGACAAATGGGTGCGTCCGGAAGATATGGTGGGCAGCTTAAAATAACGTGATGCGTTAAATTAAGCTATGAGTAAAGAAGACGGGATCAATTTCCCGTCTTTTTTGCTATAATCGTCCACATAAATTTTTATGACGGATTGTTTATGAAATTAAAATCGCTGCTGTTTATTTTAGGTTTAATACCGACCGCACTTTCTGCCCATTGGGTCAATGTGGGCACTGCCGACTATAACTGGGGGCCGTTCTTGGTTTATTCCATTGATTTGGCGACCGAAGACGGTGCATATCAGGAAAACCAATTACCTATCATGCTTTCTTTCAAATATGAAAAGCCCGTTGAAGGAAAAAATTTTGCGATTAGCTTAATTAAAGAAATGGAATTTCTAAAAGCGGATAAAGCCAAAACGGATTTGTGGCTAAAAGACATGCAGGCTATTTTCCCGGACTTCTCTCCAAATGCGATATTGCGTTATATTGCGCTACCCGATAAAGGGTATTTTATTTTGAATGATTCCGTTTTAGATCATGAGTTTGAACCGGAATTCAGCCAAATGCTGATCAATATTTGGTTGTCACCACAGAGTAACTTCGTCAAATTACAGCCCCAATTATTGGGTAAGGAAAAAGGAAATGTTTCACCGGAAGCGTTTAAAACGCAACCGGAAATTGATCCCATGGGGGAGGATGAGGCCAGTCCGCAATTGCCACCGAATTTTCCGCTGAATGCGATAGAGTCGGAATAACACATAAGCCAACCGACTTTATTCATTTTTCTTAATATAAAAGCCTTTCTAATGAAAGGCTTTTATTGCACAAATGATTAACATTAACCTCGATGTGTAATTCGTGATTTCGTTCGTAGCGTGCATCTTGATGCACGACCAAATTACGCACGGAACGTTATTTAACCCTTTTGGGCATTCATGATTTCGTGCAACAAGTTGCACGCTACGATTCACTAAAATAGTGATATGAAAATAAACACGGTGACCGGTTTTCACAAGCCCCTTGAGGGGCTTGTGAAGTATAGTCCCTTATAGGGGAGTCTAAAAACCGCACGTTTTATGTGCGGATTGTTATTTTCTCGTTAAAACAAGATCCGCGTGCGAATTGTGCCCTCAATATGACGCAATTTATCGATCAATGGTGCGGAATTGTCGGTTTCCACATCGATCACCACATAGCCGATTTTCGGATCGGTCTGTAAATATTGCGCCGCGATATTGACATTGGCTTCAACGAAAATTTGGTTGATTTTTGTCAAAATACCCGGACGGTTTTCATGAATGTGCAACAAGCGTTTGGAGCCTTCGTGTTCCGGTAGAGAGACTTCAGGGAAGTTGACGGAAGACAAGGTTGAGCCGTTGTCGGAATATTTCACAAATTTACCGGCGACTTCGAATCCGATATTTTCTTGTGCTTCAGCCGTAGAACCCCCGATGTGCGGCGTTAAGATCACATTATCGAATTTGCGCAATGGTGAAACAAATTCTTCGTTAATGGAGGCCGGTTCTTTCGGGAATACGTCGATTGCCGCACCACGCAATTTGCCTTCTTCTAGCGCCTTGGCTAATGCATCAATGTCCACGACGGTGCCGCGTGCTGCGTTAATCAAAATGGCATCTTGTTTTAATTGGGCAATACGTTCTGCGCTGATTAAGTTACGAGTAGATGGTAAATCAGGAACATGCAGGGAAATGACATCGCAAGAACCGAGCAATTCTTCCAAACTACGCACTTGTTTGGCGTTGCCAAGAGGAAGTTTGTTTTCAATGTCGTAGAAATGCACATCCATGCCCAAGGATTCAGCAATAATACTCAGTTGTGAACCGATATGACCGTAACCCACGATCCCTAATTTTTTGCCACGTACTTCGTGTGAACCCACAGCTGACTTATTCCATAAACCACGGTGCACTTCTGCATTGGCTTGGGGAATGTTACGCATTAATAATAGGATTTCACCTAACACTAATTCTGCTACAGAACGGGTGTTGGAGAACGGTGCGTTAAAGACAGGAATACCGCGGGCTTTTGCTGCATTTAAATCCACTTGGTTGGTGCCGATACAGAAACAGCCGATAGCGATCAATTTCGGTGCGGCCGCAATCATTTCTTCGGTTAAATGCGTACGGGAGCGTAGGCCGATAAAGTGGGCATCTTTGATGGCTTCTTTGAGTTCATCGCCGTCCAATGCTTTTTTGTAGTAATCAATGTTGGTGTAACCCGCGTCGTGTAACGTATCTAAGGCGCTTTGGTGAACGCCCTCCAACAACACAAATTTGATTTTATTTTTATCTAATGAAACTTTTGATGTCATATTTCTCTCCAATGATGTTTAAATGATTTTTGCACCGTCCGGTGTGCCGACAATGACAGTATCTGCCGGGCGTAAAGCGAACACGCCGTTAGTCACGACACCTGCAATGTTATTTAATTCTTTTTCCATTTCCACCGGATTCATAATGGCAAAATTATGTACGTCTAAAATGATGTTGCCGTTATCGGTCACAACGCCTTCACGATATTCTGGCGCACCGCCGAGTGCCACCAATTTACGCGCTACTTGTGAACGTGCCATTGGGATGACTTCAATCGGCAATGGGAATGTAGAGCCTAACACATCAACCTGTTTACTACTATCCACGATGCAGATGAAATTTTTTGCAAGTGCAGCCACAATTTTTTCACGGGTCAATGCCGCACCGCCGCCTTTGATCATCATTTTTTGCGGATTGATTTCATCGGCGCCATCCACGTAAATATCTAAACCGGAGACATCATTTGTGCTGAAAACTTCAATACCTTGCTGGCGGAGTAATGCTTCTGAATTTTTCGATGCTGCTACCGCGCCTTTAATTTGATCTTTTAATGTTCCCAAGGCTTCGATAAAGCAATTCACGGTCGAACCGCTCCCCACGCCTACGATCATATCCGGCTTTACAAATTGCAAAGCCGCTTGCGCGGCAATTTTTTTCATTTCAAGTTGATTCATTTTTTCTCCTTAACATCAGAACATGAGGCTAAAACATTGCGTAAACGATTGCGTTTACTTTAATCAGTTTCCCGGGCATAAACAAGTAGAGATGCGTTATTCGGGCAAAAAGCCTTCTAATAATTCGTTTAAAAACAGTTTACCGTGCTCGGTGACCTGCCAAGTGCGGTCGGTTTCCGTGATGAATTTTTGATCCAGCGCCCAAGCCATCGTCTTATCTACCGCACTTAATGACAAGCCGGTGAATTGTTCAAATTCACTTTTCGGCACGGCTTCCAACAAGCGAAAACGATTCATAAAGAATTCAAAAGGGCGATCTTCAGTGCTGACGTCCCGTTCTTCATACAAATATTCGCCACGCATGTAGCCTTTGGGGTGTTTGGTTTTGCTGTAACGCAAAATTTTTCCGCTTGGAAAACTGAGTTTGCCGTGCGCACCGCAACCAATGGCAAGATAATCACCGAAGCGCCAATAATTTAAGTTGTGTTGACACTGAAAGCCCGGTTTGGCGTAGGCTGAAGTTTCATATTGTTGATAGCCCGCAGCCGTTAATAACTGATGGCCTTGCTCAAAAATATCCCACAATTCATCGTCATCAGGCAATTTTGGTGGTCTGTAGGCAAACATCGTATTCGGTTCGATGGTGAGCTGATACCAAGACAAATGTGGCGGTGCCAGTTCTATGGCTTGGCGTAAATCATCTAAGGCTTCGTTTAAGGTTTGATTGGGTAAACCATGCATTAAATCCAAATTAAAACTACGCAGAGGAGAAACACGGGCGAAACCTACCGCACTTTTTGCCTCGGCGGCATTATGAATACGCCCTAACTTTTGCAATTTTTCATCAGAAAAACTTTGAATGCCCATAGAAATTCGATTTACACCCGCTTGGGCATAGCCTAAAAAACGCTCGGCTTCAGCCGTACCGGGATTCGCTTCGAGGGTAATTTCAATATGAGGTGCAAAAGGAATACGTTGCTCGATTTGATGTAATAAAAACGCGATATTTTCTGCGCTAAACAGGCTCGGTGTGCCGCCACCGATAAAAATTGAATGCAGCGGACGCTGTTGGACGCTTTCCTGATAACGTGATAAATCCGCCGTTAAATCGGTAAGTAAATGGCGCACATATTCCTGTTCGGGAATGGCACCCTTTTGTGCATGCGAGTTAAAATCGCAGTACGGGCATTTCTGCACACACCACGGAATATGGATGTATAAACTCAGCGGTGGTAACAGCAACGGATTTAACGGTGGTGTTATCATTAGCGAACGACCACCGCGGTGCCGCTTGCCACAATCATAAACATGCTTTTGGCATCAGAGGTGATGGTGGTGTAATTGACTTCTACGCCCACAACGGCATTGGCGCCTAATGCTTGAGCGTTTTTCTGCATTTCATCTAACGCTTCTTTGCGCGATTTGGTAATGCGCGATTCATACATGCCGGAGCGTCCGCCGATAATGTCGGTAATGCCGGCAAAAAAGTCGCGGATAAAATTCGAACCGGCAACGACTTCGCCGAACACCAGTTGTTTATATTCGACAATTTGTTTGCCTTCGATGTGAGGCGTGGTGGTAATAATCATCTTTTACTTTCCTTAAAATTTGTTGTGAAAACTGACCGCACTTTAGGCGCCTAATTTGGCTTTAAGTACGGCTAATGCACGGGCACGGTGGGAGATTTTCTTTTTCTCGGCGGTTTCCAGTTCGGCAAAGGTACAACCTGTCTCCGGGCTGAAAAAGAGTGAGTCATAACCAAAGCCGTTGTCGCCTTTTTCTTCAAAAGTAATGACACCGTGACATGCGCCTTGCGCAATAATCGGAGACGGATCGGTTGGGTGTTGTAACAAGACGATGGTGCTAACAAATTGTGCACTGCGGTGTTCGGTTGGCACATTTGCCAATTCCGCTAATAATTTTTCACGATTTTTCGCATCAGCCTGTTCACCATCTACGCCGGCATAACGTGCGGAATATAAGCCGGGTGCGCCGTTTAGCGCGTCAACCACTAAGCCGGAATCGTCTGCAATCGCCGGTAAACCGGATTTTTCCGCCGCATAACGGGCTTTTAAAATGGCGTTTTCTACGAAGGTCAGACCGGTTTCTTCCGGGCTGTCGATACCTAAGTCGGTTTGGGCGATAACCTCAAAACCGAAATCGGCTAACACATCTGCCATTTCTCTGACTTTACCCTGATTGCCGGTGGCTAAAACAATTTTTTGTTTCATGCTTGCTCTCTTACTTGTTTTGTGAAGTGCGGTTGAAAAATGCCTCGTATTATAACGCACCCAATAAAAAAGACGAGGCGCATTGCCTCGTCTTACATAAAAACAATGTTAGAGGAGAGAGATTAAAGTACGATGCGATCGCGATTTTTTTCGAGCGTAGCTTTGCCGATACCTTGCACTTCCAATAATTGCTCGATAGCGCTAAACGCGCCGTGTTTTTCACGGTATTGCACGACGGCTTCCGCTTTTTTCGCCCCGATACCCACAAGCGCTTTTTGAATTTCTGCGGCGGAGGCTGTATTGATGTTGACTTGCTGGGTAACAGCGGCCGTTGCGGCGGGTTGCTCTGTTTGCGTTGCAGGTTCTGCCGCCTTTTCTGCTGCCATGGCAGTGCCGGTAAACACCGTTCCTAACACGAACAGAGAAGCCAAAAGATGTTTCATTACTTTCATAGTGATTCCTTTTCAGACTAAAGTTAAATACACGTTGAATTAATCAACGAAAGTATTTTGCTGAAAAGGAAAAAGCACACGAGAAAATGACCGCACTTTTGGGATCTTAGTCGCAAAATCAAGGAAAAACGAGCCATGTTTTAAAGCATTTCGATAGGGGGCGGAAAATAGGGGAGGGCGGAAATAATGAACAGGGATGTCAGGCAAATCAGCGGATTGGTGATTTGCCTGATGGGTGGGAAGATCAAAATACTTTTTTAAACGGCTTAATGATGACATCACCATACACGCCGGCTTCTACATAAGGATCTTGAGCTGCCCAGTCTTTGGCGGCTTGCAAGCTCTCAAACTGGGCAATGACGGTCGAACCGGTGAAACCGGCCTCACCCGGATTTTCATCATCAATAGCTGGGTTTGGGCCTGCGGTTAATAAACGATCTTCCGCTTGGAGTTGTTTCAAACGGGCAAGGTGTTGTTCACGTACTGCCAAGCGTTGAGCCAACGTGTTCGGTTTGTCTTGAGCAAAAATAACGTAGTACATTTTGAGTCCTCTTGTTAGTTTATGGCGTTTTCATGTGTGCCAAAGCGGCATCTAATTCGTGATTATTTTCGCGTGGAATAGCACGAGGTTTACCTTCCTGATCGACAGCAACAAACGTAAATTGTGCTTCTGTCACGCAATAGCGTTCACCAATAGGTTCGCTTGCCACTTTTTTAACCCACACTTCCACTTTAATTTTAATTGAGCTACGTCCAACGTGTAAACATTGTCCATAGCAACAAACGACATCTCCAACAGAAACCGGCTGAATGAAATTCATGCTTTCAACGGCAACAGTCACAACGCGTCCGTGAGCGATTTCTTTTGCTAAGATTGCGCCGCCAATGTCCATTTGAGACATAATCCAACCACCGAAAATATCGCCGTTGGCGTTTGTGTTTGAGGGCATCGCTAAGGTTCTGAGCAGAAGCGTGCCGTGAGATTGTTGTCCGGTTTTGCTATCAATTAATTGAGGTGACATTGATTATTCCTTGTTTTTTTCTTGTTGTGTTTGAGGTAAATAGCGATAAATATAAAGACCTGTAATGATCGTGGCGACAAACGTCATGCCGATAATGCCGAAGGACTTGAAATCGACCCAAATGTCGTCCGATAAATATCGGCTGATATAAATGTTAAGCAACATACATAAAATAAAAAAGCCGCTCCAACCTAAGTTGAGGTTCTTCCACACTGGCTCAGGTAAGGTAATTTCTTTACCAAGAAGTTGTTTAATCAACAGTTTTTTAAAACCAAATTGAGCGACAAGTAAAACCAATGCAAAGAGCGCATAAATAATCGTCACTTTCCATTTCAAAAACTCAAGATCGTTAAAATAAGCGGTGAGAGTACCGAAAAAAATAACCGCACCTGCCATGAATTTTTGTTGCGTTTCAATTTTGCCGTATTTCACTTTTAAAATAATGAATTGCACGATAGTCGCGATCACCAAGGTGATTGCCGCTTCACGAATTCCAACTAATTTATAGACGGCAAAAAAGAGAATTAAGGGAATAAATTCAAGTAATTGTTTCATATTGATGTTATGCCTTTGATATAAATAACGTATAAAAACGGTATGTGACAACCAATGCAAATACATTGATTAGCGCAACCAGGATACCGCTAATGAGAGCCATGATGGCATTGCTTGAGAAGGCAGTGAGAAAATTTTCCACGAATGGGATTAGCACATAAATCAGCAAGCAGAAGATAAATAATACAGAAACACGCCCCATCGCAGCACGCCACGTAATTTTAGCGGAATGGCTTATGCTGTCGTTTGTTAGCAAATAATGTACCGGCGCTAAGCAAAGGCGAATATAGAGCCCAATGCCGATAACCATTGCAAATAATGAAATAATGGAAGGCTGTACTTTTTGTTGAATGGCAATCATGGCTTCTGTTAGCCCAATAAGGATCGGGATAAAAATCAGGAAACTCAGCAAAATAGCGCCCAAAATCCGTTTTAATGTTGAGGAGAAACTCTGCCAAATCGTGTTGAATTGGCGCAGGCTAATTTGATGAATGGTGACTAAACACCATGCACTGATAAAAATATAAATAAACTGTTTAAGAAAAAAGAAAGTCACCAAATCGATGCCTTGTTCTTCTGACATCGTGGAGGCAATTTGATTGTTTGACAAAGACATAACAATTTCATTGGGCAACATGACAAACTGTAGCCATACCATGATAATGTCGACAAAAAAGTAGAGCATAGATAAGAGAAGGATATTTCGCTTTTCATTTTGCATGAAATGAAAGCTGTCTTTAATAATTTGGGTAAAGTTTATTGGCATTTCATTGACTTCATTAAGCGTGAAAGAAAAAGAGCCTAATTATACTGACCTTTCCGGATAAAAACAGATCCTATTTTAATACTCCGACGTGTAAATCCGCGATTTCTGTGCATGGATTCGTGCATCAAGATGCACGCTGCACGAGGAATGAGCTAACTAGAGGAGAGCGGAGAGCAGGGGAATCACGCAATTTTTACATTGATTTATCGATAGCCGATTTCATTAAGCTGCGATTCCCCATTAAAATTGGGTGTCAATTAGGTTATGTTTGATTTTCTATCGCCGAATGACAAGAAACTAGCGGCAAATTAACCGCACTTTTTGCGCAAACTGCGCGCCAAGGGTGTCATCTTCGTTGCGTTGAGACTGATCTAACGAGGAGGCGTAAGCTTTAAGTTTTTCATTGATATTAGGCTCCAACACTTCGCCATGGCAATTTTCCGGCAATCGTGAAAAATCGACAGCCGAATGAAAAGGCTGATCATAATACATAGAAACATAATAAGTCGGATCATAAGTACTTAATGTAAATTCGTTATCCTGCAAAAGCTGCGGTTTTGACAACATAAAATCAAAATAATACAACACCTGCGCCCCACTGGTCTTCATGCCGTAATTTTGAGGTTTTGCGCTGTATTTTACTTTATTTCCTTGTTTATCAAATAAATAGCTAAAGTAATGCTCATTGACCACATTGCCGATAACCTCATCAATTAATTTTTGCAATGCTTTCTTGTCACCTTTTGCTTGTTTTACATCATATAACACAGCAGCCGAACTGGGTTCATCCAAAATCCATTGCATTGAAAAACCGACTAATTGTTGTTTGTCAACCAACACCTTCGTTTTCATGTCAATAAACGCATGTGGGTGGGCAAGTGCGTGTTGTCCTAGCAAACAGCCTAATAAATATAAAAAAAGTTTTTTCATAGTATATTCACTCATGAAATAGCTTGACGTTTATTTTGATACCTGAGTTTATAATCCAGGTACACAGAACAAGCGAGGATTAAGTATGAGTATTTTACATGACTAGGGGGAGGAAACCATAGTACTTCTGTTTTACAGTGAAAATAGTTAGTTGAAATAGCTGATATTAGCTTGAAGTTTGGTAGCTACTTTTTAGAACAACAAGGAATGTCTAGTACTTTACATGTTATTAAATCAATGAGGTTTTATTTTAAACTGTAACAGGAATGAATAAAAACAGCATATTAGTTAATCGAGATGTCTCTTTGAAGTGACAAGGCGTAGGGTTATACCAAAACCGTGCTTGATTGATAAAATAAATTTACAACTTCAGACAACCGACTTTATTTGGTGAAAAGTGATTTATGTATAGAAGTTACTTTAGGTAATTATTACCCTTGAATGAAATGACCTATTAAGGAAATAGGTTAAGTCTATTTGAATAATGTATAGAAATTAGTAATTTTTATACCATTTAGCAATTACTTATGGTATAAAGTCAGGCTGAAGGGGATAGCTAAAGAATTGGCACTTTTCTCTTTTTACATAAAGAAAAGCCCCCTTTCTCTCTCTAGGTTTTTACATAAAGAAAAGCCCCCTTTCTCTCTCTAGGTTTTTACATAAAGGATTAATCGATGAATACCCAATTATTAAAACGTACAGCAGTTGCTTTGTTTATTACCGGTGTTATATCCAGTAGTGCATTTGCAACAGATCCCCTTATTGCAGCTCTTGCAAAGACAAGCCAGCAATTAAAGGATGATGTTTCAGACCTTAAACAATCACACAATGACTTAGCCAATCATGTTACCTCAGAAATTAATCGTGTGACTGAGTATGTCAATAGCATGTCTGATGATATTGATACCAATACTGCTGAAATTGAAAAATTAAAGAATACATCAAGTTTCTTAGATGCTGCTAAAGTTGAAAAAAATACTCAAGACATCCGTGCTCAAAACAGCATGATTGAAACTAAAGCAAACAAAACTTATGTTGATAGTAAATTAGCAGATAAAGCTGATAAGGCAGAGTTAGCAAACAAAGCTGACAAGACTGAGCTAGTAAGCAAAGCTGATAAGGCAGAGTTAGCAAGCAAAGCTGACAAGACTGAGCTAGTAAGCAAAGCTGATAAGGCAGAGTTAGCAAGCAAAGCTGACAAGACTGAGCTAGTAAGCAAAGCCGATAAGGCAGAGCTAGCAAGTAAGGCTGATAAGGCAGAGTTAGCAAGTAAAGCTGATAAAACTTCTGTGATAAAAAATGAGACTATGATTAAAGCTAATACAGCTGATATCGCTCAGTTAAAATCTATGCAACAAAAGAATATCTCTGCCTTAAAAACTAAGGTTGACCGTAACAGCGCACGTATTGATCAACTTGATAGTCGTGTAAATGATTTAGATAAAGAAGTAAAAAATGGCTTAGCATCTCAAGCCGCATTAAGCGGGTTATTCCAACCGTACAATGTAGGCAAAGTAAATATGAGTGCGGCTGTGGGTGGCTATAAATCTAAAACAGCACTAGCAGTAGGTACTGGTTATCGTTTTAATGAAAATATTGCAGCTAAGGCTGGAGTGTCATTTAGTGCGAACGGTGGCGGTGCAAGCTATAATGCTGGTATAAATTTTGAATGGTAGTCTCATTTAAAGTTTTGTTAAATATTTTTGTTATAAACTAGGTAAAGCTAAACCACTTTCAATACTTGAAAGTGGTTTTTTGTAGTCGGTATGTATGAACTAGTCTAACAGTTAGAAATTCATATCCTAAGAATGCTGTAGTTTTAAATGGATAAACCAGTAGAAAATTGGAAAAGGGAGATAATTTATCTAAAAGGGTTCTAACTCTCTTAATTAGATAGAAATTTTTATATTCCCCCTAGGCTAATCTAGAAAACTGGATATCTTATTTATAGATTAGTTACCGGCTAAAACTGGTGAGAAAAATGATCAATTGATCATTTTATTGATTTATATCAAGAAATAATCTTTTCTGATTTTAATGATGACTCAATTTAATGTACTATCTTAAAAATCAAGTGATTGCTTGATATTCATAAAGTTCCTAAATAAAATAATCATAATAGCTAAACAACTTTCCTACCTCTCTTCGGAGAGGTTTTTTTTGTGCCAAAAACACGATTAAAATATGAATGGAAATTGGCACAACAGCAAACATCAAGTAGAATGAGCCACCTGAATTATGGCAATAATCTTTGTGATTTATTGTTTCTTTAGGGTCATTCCGTATGTCAAAACATCGATAAAAATGACCGCACTTTTCCCTTAACCAGAGAAAAATTATGTCAACACAATTCGTTTACACGATGCACCGAGTAGGCAAAGTGGTTCCGCCGAAACGTCATATTCTAAAAGATATTTCCCTAAGCTTTTTCCCGGGAGCCAAAATTGGTGTGCTCGGCTTAAACGGCGCAGGTAAATCCACGTTGCTTCGCATTATGGCGGGCATTGATAAAGACATCGAAGGGGAAGCGCGTCCGCAACCCAGCATTAAAATCGGTTATCTTCCGCAAGAACCAAAACTTGAACCGCAACAAACTGTGCGTGAAGCCATTGAAGAAGCCGTGGGTGACGTTAAACGTGCGTTAACGCGTTTAGATGAAGTTTATGCCTTATATGCCGATCCTGATGCAGATTTCGACAAACTTGCCGCGGAGCAAGCGGAGTTGGAAGCCATCATTCAAGCGCACGACGGGCATAATTTAGATAACCAATTAGAACGCGCTGCTGATGCATTACGTTTGCCGGACTGGGATGCCAAAATCGAACATTTATCCGGGGGTGAACGCCGTCGTGTTGCACTTTGCCGTTTATTACTCGAAAAACCAGATATGTTATTGTTAGACGAACCGACCAACCACTTGGATGCGGAATCCGTGGCATGGTTAGAACGTTTCTTGCATGACTACGAGGGCACCGTTGTGGCAATTACTCACGACCGTTACTTCTTAGATAACGTTGCCGGTTGGATCTTGGAGCTTGACCGTGGTGAAGGCATTCCTTGGGAAGGCAACTACTCTTCTTGGTTGGAACAAAAAGAAAAACGTTTGGCGCAAGAACAAGCGCAAGAATCAGCCCGCCAAAAATCCATTGAGAAAGAATTGGAATGGGTACGCCAAAATCCAAAAGGTCGTCAAGCAAAAAGCAAAGCGCGTATGGCGCGTTTTGAGGAACTTAATTCCGGCGAATATCAAAAACGTAACGAAACCAACGAACTCTTTATTCCACCTGGTCCACGCTTAGGCGATAAAGTCATTGAAGTGCAACATTTAAGTAAATCTTACGGCGATCGCACTTTAATCGATGATTTGTCTTTCAGCATTCCGAAAGGCGCTATCGTTGGGATTATCGGGGCGAACGGCGCGGGTAAATCGACTTTATTCCGTATGCTTTCCGGCAAAGAACAACCGGATTCCGGTTCTATTACTTTAGGTGAAACTGTCGTGTTGGCCTCCGTCGATCAATTCCGCGATGCCATGGATGACAAGAAAACCGTGTGGGAAGAAGTGTCCAACGGACAAGATATTTTAACAATCGGTAACTTTGAAATTCCAAGCCGTGCTTATGTAGGACGCTTCAACTTCAAAGGCGTGGATCAGCAAAAACGCGTAGGCGAACTTTCCGGTGGTGAACGCGGCCGTTTGCATCTAGCAAAATTGTTACAAGCCGGCGGTAACGTATTGTTACTGGACGAACCGACCAACGACCTTGATGTGGAAACCTTACGTGCATTGGAAAATGCTATCTTAGAATTCCCAGGCTGTGCTATGGTCATTTCCCATGACCGCTGGTTCTTAGACCGTATCGCGACCCATATTTTAGACTACGGCGATGAAGGCAAGGTAACCTTCTATGAAGGCAACTTCTCCGATTATGAAGAATGGAAGAAGAAAACCTTCGGTGCTGAAGCCCTTCAACCACATCGCATGAAATATAAACGCATTGCGAAGTAAGCCTTTATGGTTAAATATAACCTCATGCTTGGTTAAGTGTGAGGTTGTGTTTTTGTCTCTTATTGACCTGTGCTGACATATTTTTACGATATTGATTGCTATTAGTGCGCATTAAATAACAATCCGCACGTAAAACGTGCGGTTTTTAGGCTCCCCTATAAGGGCCTATACTTCACAAGCCCCTCAAGGGGCTTGTGAAAACTGACAGCCGTGTCTAATGACTTCCTTGACTTACCCCTTAAAGGGGGCAATATGTTCTTTCGTTGATAAATTATCTTGAACCATGTCTTCTTGTTCTTGATTCTTTATATAGTTCTCCACAACTTTTGTATTTAAGCCCACGATGCTGACAAAAAATCCTTTCACTCGGAAATGTCTATTTTCATATCTCTATTTTAGTGAATTGTAGCGTGCAACTTGTTGCACAAAATCGTGAATGCCAGAAAGAGTTAAATAACGTTCCGTACGTGATTCGGTCGTGCATCAAGATGCACGCTACGAGGGGTAAATAATCCTCCTATATGTTGAATTTTGGTTGTCAGCCTTATTCATTATATAGCGAGGATTTTTTATGTTCATCGCTTAAGCTATTTGGCTCCATACGCATAGCGTATGGTTTTTATAGCCAGACTTTGGCTGGCTATAATGAAAAAGGACGCTCGAGAGCGTCCTAATTTTTATCTAAACTTTAACGAATTAAAGTGCAGATTTTGCTTTTTCAACTAATGCAGCAAATGCCACTTTGTCGAATACGGCGATATCAGCAAGGATCTTACGGTCGATTTCAACAGACGCTTTTTTCAAGCCGTTGATGAATTTGCTGTAAGATAAACCATTTTGACGAGCCGCTGCGTTGATACGTGCAATCCATAATTGACGGAATTGACGTTTACGTTGACGGCGGTCACGATATGCGTATTGACCAGCTTTGATCACTGCTTGGAAAGCAACGCGATACACGCGTGAACGTGCACCATAATAACCTTTAGCAGCCTTAAGAACTTTCTTATGGCGTGCTCTTGCAATAACACCACGTTTTACACGAGCCATTATTTAATCTCCTATGTAATATTTTTAACTAAAATGAACTGACGTACGTTTGTGCTTATGCGTATGGCAAGCACGCTACGACTAATACTAAGTCGGACTTAGCAACCATGGATTTATGGCGTAGGTGACGTTTACGTTTTGTTGTTTTCTTAGTCAAAATATGACGTAAGTGAGATTGTTTACGCTTGAAACCACCGGAAGCAGTTTTTTTGAAACGCTTAGCAGCACCGCGTACTGTTTTAATTTTAGGCATTGTTAAATAACTCCGCATTTTTAAGTTAAACAACATAATCAGGCGAATCGTTTTAAGGCGATTACTTGTAGGCTCTGATTATTTCCAATCAAGGCAATTTAAAATTGCCCTTCTCAACGTCATTAGGCTGCGTAGTGTGCCCAATATGCCGTTGTATCTTCACCGAAGTGAAAATTCCATTATTCAGATAAAATCTGAATTAAAAATTATTTTTTCTTAGGTGCCAATACCATCACGGCTTGGCGACCTTCTAATTTTCCCGGTGCAGATTCAACCACAGAAATATCGGCTAAATCATTTTTTACACGCTCCAATACATCAAAACCAATGTCTTGGTGAGCCATTTCACGACCGCGGAAACGTACAGTAATCTTGGCTTTATCGCCATCTTCCAAAAAGCGGATTAGGCTACGTAACTTAACTTGGTAGTCACCTTCATCTGTGCCCGGACGGAATTTAATTTCCTTCACTTGCACCACTTTTTGTTTTTTCTTCTGTTCTTTCGCTGTTTTGCTCTTTTCGTAGAGGAATTTACCGTAGTTCATAATGCGACACACAGGTGGTTCCGCATTTGGACTGATTTCTACAAGATCTAAAGCTGCGGCTTCCGCCATTTCTAATGCTTGTTGAATCGCAACAACCCCAACTTGCTCGCCGTCCTGATCAATCAAGCGAACTTCTTTTACTCTAATTTCGTCATTAATGCGATTAGGGCGATTTACTGCAGGTGCTTTTTTTACGGTTTTGATAATGATATTCCTCTATTAGTTAAACTATGAAAATGCTGCTTGGCGAACCAAACAGTTCTACATTGAATCCGGTTAATTAAGCGCGCATTTTACAAAACTTTATTCTCTATAGCAAAATATTTTCTCAGAAACCTTTTGTTTGCTAAATTCCGTTATATTAGATAGAAAAAAAGAGTTGAACACATCAACTCTTTTCTTTTCTGATACAAGCATTAGCTTATCACAATAAAACGCATTGATCGTTAGCGTTTAATTTTGCGTAAGCCATTTGCTTCAAGCAACTCATTTACTCTGACAAAGAGGGTATGTTTTTCCTTCTCTGTTAATAAATGCACATGTTTATTCTTTAATGCCGCAGCAAAACGCCAAAGCATGTCAATGTTAATAGGGATGCCAAGTTTTTTTAACCTAACATAACTATTGGTTGCACCTAACGATCTAAATTCATCCACCGTGTAGATATTAATCTTAGCCAGTAATCTTTCGTGTTTGATAGAGAGATTAGCAAGCTCTTTGATCCTTGACTTTTTAGCAAGCGCTTCAGTCAACTTTTTCGTTTGAATTTGCTTCAAAGAAAGGCTAATTAGGTGACCTAATCGTGCTTTATCTTTTTGAACAGCCAGAGGTAATTGATAATAATGATATAAGACTAAAACATCCGAGCAGTCTGGATTTCTTGAATATGCCGCAGCCCCCAAAGATTCAAGGTACTGCGCTAATTCATCCTCCGCTCTAAGATATAAACTACCATTTTGGTAGATAGCAAACATCATTTCTGAATAAAAAATTCCATATCCTGCAAAGAGATTCTTAATCTTTACGTCACCAATAATTGGTACTAGCTCATCCTTAAGCTGTTTAGACACAGCCGATATCATAGTAATTTCCAACGTGAGTGATATACGATTGCTGTTTAAATGAACATACCTGTAGTTTGGCTTATTACGCAAATGCAATTTTTATTGCATCAGTAATTATTTATGCCTTCCAGATAGGTTATTTACAGCGCCCTAATATTAAACTGACAGCACTACAATGCCTTTTCATAAAAGGTTGAAAGAAGTGATATCAATTTAATAAAGCTTGGCGGTGACCTACTCTCACATGGGAAACTCCCACGCTACCATCGGCATTACGGCATTTCACATCTGAGTTCGGTATGGAATCAGGTAGATCCGCTATATTATTGCCGCCAAAAATCGATTGATGATGCTTATATTTTTTAGCATCATCCTTTAAACGTTAATTCATGAGCAGTTGTATTATAGGAGTTTATCGAGACCTTGCAATCCCTTTTTATTCTTTGTGTTGATAGATCATCTATGTCTATCCTTAATGGGGGAAATCCCCCCACAGGATAGCAGGATAAGGAAAAGGAGGACGTGATTAGGCTAACTTACGCCGCGACCATCACCATTGCCGGGCGAATTACGCGACCGTTAAGCAAGTAACCTTTTTGCAAGACCGTGGTGATTTGGTTGGTTTCAAAGCCTTCCATCGGTTGCATAGAAATGGCTTGGTGGAGATCCGGATTAAAAACCTCTCCGACAACGCCTACAGGTTCAACGCCGAAACGGGCAACCGTCGCCAATAATTCTTTTAATGTTAGCTCTACACCGTCAAACAAAGCTTTAACGGTTTCATCTTCCGTATTTGCCGGGGTGGCTAAAGCACGTTCTAAGTTATCAATGGTGTTTAAAATGTCTTTGGCAAATTTTTCTAACGCAAATTTATGCGCTTTTTCAACATCTTGTTCTGTACGACGACGAATATTGTCGATTTCAGCACGGGTACGCAACAATAAATCTTGCTCTTTTTTTGCGGTTTCCGCTAATTGTGCTTCTAATTCTTGTACGCGTGCGATAGCTTCTTCCAAAGGATCTTCCGTGTTTTTTTGTTCTTCAACATCCACTTCTTGCGATTGAAGATCTTGTTCTAATTCTTCGTTTTTTTCTTGTTTTTGTTCGTCTGCCATAGTCATTCTCCAATTAATAAAAGTTAGGCGATTATAACAAAAAATGCCGCATTTACCACTTGAGTAAAAGGCTTTCTGTTGTAATATAGTGCCCAATTCATTGAATTCAAGTTAGTGTAAAAACAATATGGACACGTTAAATTCGGCAAAACCGCAAACATTGCATACCTCATTTCAAACCATTGCATTAGTCGGTAAACCGAGAAATGATATCAACCTACAAATGCATAAAAACCTATTTTTTTGGTTAATTGAACGCGGTTATCACGTGTTGGTTGAGCAAGATATCGGTAAAAAAATTGAGCTTCCCCCAAAACATTTAGCCAGCTTAGAAGAAATCGGCCAATCCGCCCAGCTTGCAATTGTTATTGGCGGAGATGGCAATATGTTGGGGCGTGCCCGTATTTTAGCCGAATATCATATTCCGCTTATCGGTATCAACCGTGGCAATTTAGGTTTTTTAACGGACATTGACCCGAAAAACGCCTATTCCCAATTACAAGCCTGCTTGGAAAACGGCGAGTTTTTTGTAGAAGAACGCTTCCTATTAAAAGCCTGCGTGGAACGCGACAATGAAATCATTGCCAGCAGTATTGCCGTTAACGAGGCGGTGATTCACCCCGCCAAAATTGCGCATATGATTGATTTTCATGTGCATATCAATGATCAGTTTGCGTTTTCACAACGTTCCGATGGTTTAATTATTTCAACGCCCACCGGTTCAACCGCCTATTCTCTTTCCGCCGGTGGCCCGATTTTAACCCCACAATTAAACGCCATCGCACTGGTGCCGATGTTTCCGCACACCTTGTCTTCACGCCCACTCGTAGTGGATGGCAACAGCAAAATTTCTATTCGCTTTGCAGAATACAACACCTCTCAATTAGAGTTAGGTTGCGACAGTCAAGTTGCGCTCCAATTCGGACCTGATGATATTATCCACATTCAAAAATGTGACTATCCTCTCCGTTTACTGCACCTTAAAAGCTACAATTATTACAAAGTATTAAGTTCCAAATTAGGTTGGTTACGTAACTTTTCTTAAAGATTAACAAACCCTCTTTACTGTATATTAAAACAGTAATATACTGACAAACATACAGTAAAGAGGATTTGCTTATGTTGACCCAACTCACCATTAATAATTTTGCTATCGTTCGTCAGTTAAATATTGAATTATTACAAGGAATGTCCGTCATCACCGGGGAAACCGGCGCGGGAAAATCTATTGCTATTGATGCCCTAGGTGTCTGCCTCGGGCAACGGACAGACGCCTCAATGTTACGAGAAGGTCAAGAGCGCGCGGATATTTGCGCGACATTTCATCTAAACAGTAACAATCCGGCTTTCCAATTTTTACAAGAAAACGAATTGCAGGATCCTGACAATCCTGAAGACTGCATTTTACGCCGCATTATTAATCATGACGGACGCTCCAAAGCCTTCATTAATGGCATTCCGGTGTCGGCCGCCCAATTAAAAGAGATCGGGCAACATCTTATTCAAATTAATGGACAACACGCGTCACAACGTTTACTGAAAAACGACTACCAACTGCAATTAGTCGATAATTTCTGTCAACATACCGAACTTTTACAACAAATGAGCCTTGATTATCAAACATGGCGCAATTTACAACATCAAGTCAAAACCTTCCAACAAAAATGTGCGGAAAACGAAGCGAGAAAACAGCTTTTACAGTATCAAGTAAGTGAACTGGATGAGTTTAATTTAAAAGAAAATGAATACGAGGAATTAGAAGCGGATCATCTTCGTCTCTCCAATAGTGAAGAATTAACGCAGCTTTCCCAATCAGTTTTGCAATTATTAAGTGAAAATGAAACGGTGAGCGCAGATTCGTTGCTTTATCGCGCTGTGCAACATTTAAGTGAACTCTGCGAGTTAGATAATCGTTATACCGACGTACAAAATCTATTAAATGAAGCATTGATTCAAGTGCAAGAAGCCACCAATGAAATTCAATCGTTAAGCAGCAATATTGAGCAAGATCCGGCGTTATTGGCTGACATTGAACAACGCCTAGGACAAACCGTGCAATTAGCGCGCAAACACAATGTAAAACCACAAGATTTAGTGGCATTACACCGTCGCCTCAAAGCAGAATTGAATGAATTAGAAGATTTTTCCGGTAGTGAAGAAATGCTCATTCAACAAGAACAAGCGGCTCACGAAAAAATGCTTGCTACAGCGACCGCACTTCATCAAAGTCGTCAATTAGGCGCACAAAAGCTGGCACAGCAAGTGACCAAATCCATCAAACAATTAGCGATGGAACACGCAGAATTCTTTATTGAGTTGCATAGTGACTATGACAAGATAAGTGCAAATGGTGCAGATAATGCGATTTTCACCCTACAAAGTAACTTAGGTCAAAGCGCTCAACCGCTCGCCAAAATTGCTTCCGGCGGTGAACTTTCTCGCATTGCCTTAGCCATTCAGGTACAAGCCTCTAACCAAACCGCCATCCCAACATTAATTTTTGATGAAATTGATGTCGGTATCAGTGGTGCCACAGCAAATGTGGTCGGCAAATTATTAAGAAAACTCAGCGAAAAATGCCAAGTCATTTGTGTTACCCACTTGCCGCAAGTCGCTTGCCATGGAATACATCATTTCTCCGTTGAAAAATCGACCATCGATCAAAAAACGGAAACAAAAATGACCGCACTTTCCCCTCAGCAACGCGTCAAGGCATTAGCCAAATTGTTAGGCGGAAGCAAAATTACGGATGCCGTATTGGCGAATGCACAAGAAATGTTAGAGGGCGTTTGAGGTTTTGCGCCATAACGTGCGTGGTATTTTATGCCTGAGTTTGGCTTTCGGAGCGGGGTATTTTTTGGAAGCCGGGCATTTGGGCGAAACAGATCAAAGTGCGGTCAGTTTTTAGCATATTTTAAAAGCCGACCGCACTTTAGGATATGACGAAAAACTAGGATGTATGGCGTTTGGCGATTGAAGTAAAGGCAATTTTGTCGGGACGATAACTAATGCTGCCATACTGAAACGGGCGACCATCGGATAAATAGGTGGTGCTGGCGACGTTAACCACCATATTATATTCATTGAGATCCATTGTATTTTTTTCTTCTTCATTCGCATAGCGAAAAACGATTTCTCGCTGGGAATGGCTGATTTTGAGACCTAATTCCTTTTCTAAATAGTGATAAATAGATTGTTCTGCGATCTCTCGGTTAATAAAAGAAACGATACGGCGATCAAAGTAGGAAACCTCGTATTCCACGGCCTCGCCGTCAATTTCGCGAACACGGCCGATACGGTAAAAATCCATTTGATCATCGACGTTGAAGATCCGCATCAATGTCTCTTCGCCTTGCACGATATATAGACTTGTCAATGTCGTTTTGACTTGATGGGTTAAAGGGCGGTTAAGTTCACCAACGGTTTTAATTTCAGACAGGATTTGAGGGGTGGAGAGATTGTGTTCAAGCACAATGGAGTTGCGTCCTTGTTGCTTCTGAATGTAGCCATCCATTTCTAGTAATGAAAGGGCTTTGCGAATCGTATCTTTCGAAAAAC
The DNA here is from genome assembly GCF_017798005.1 of Aggregatibacter sp. 2125159857. NCBI lineage: Bacteria > Pseudomonadati > Pseudomonadota > Gammaproteobacteria > Pasteurellales > Pasteurellaceae > Aggregatibacter > Aggregatibacter sp. 2125159857. The sequence continues at coordinate 1,677,935 of NZ_CP072548.1, read as the reverse complement.
CATAGTGTTGCATGAGTTCACTTTCACTCGGTAATTCTTGCTTTGGTGCTAAAACACCATGATTAATTTGGTTTTTTATATCATTGTAAACTTTTCGGTATTTACTCATTGTTTCTTTAATTCCCTTTTCTGATACGGAATAGCATAACACAAATTAGCTTACTTATACGGATAAATTTGGTAATTATCACAATATTTCGGAAACGTTGTAACTCTTACGTAAATGTTGTTGCATAAATATGAGTTTCGTTTAGAATCGGCAGACACTTTGCTTCTGAAGGGAGAGACTATGTTTACACGTTCAAGTGGTGTTTTAATGCACATTACTTCGCTTCCAAACGCATTTGGTATTGGGAGCTTTGGTCAATCTGCGTATGATTTCGTGGATTTTTTGGTGGAAACCAAACAAACTTATTGGCAAATCCTTCCGCTGACCACAACGAGTTATGGCGATTCTCCGTATCAATCATTCTCAGCGATTGCCGGTAATACACACTTTATTGATTTTGATTTATTGTCCCAAGCGGGATTATTAAATACATCGGACTATGCTTCCGTGAATTTTGGAGAGGATCCGACTCAAGTGGATTATGAACGCATTTTTCATGCACGCCGTCCTATTCTTGAAATTGCCGTCAAAAATTTCTTGATAAAAGATGCTTTCCACTCAGACTTTCAAAACTTTGAAAAAAATAACCGCACTTGGTTAGATGATTATGCCGAGTTTATGGCATTTAAAGAACATTTCGGTAATAAAGCGCTACAAAAATGGGAAGATAAACAGCTCATTGCTCGCCAACCAAAAGCACTTGAGAAATACCGAGCCATACTGAAAGAAAAAATTCAGTATTTTAAGGTTACGCAATATTTCTTCTTTCAACAATGGAAGGCATTAAAAGCCTATGCCAATAGGAAAGGGATTCAGATTATTGGTGATATGCCGATTTATGTCGCTGCAGATAGTGTTGAAGTCTGGACCAAACCGGAATTATTCCAATTAGATGCAGAGCGGAATCCTCGTTTTGTTGCCGGCGTGCCGGCAGATCAATTTAGTGCAACGGGGCAACTGTGGGGCAATCCGCTTTATGATTGGGAGGCGCACAAAAAACAACATTATGCTTGGTGGATTCATCGTATTGAAGAAAGCTTTAAGATTTATGATGTTCTTCGTATTGACCATTTCAAGGGCTTCTCCGATTATTGGCAAGTAGATGGCAAAGCGGACATTGCCAAATATGGTTGCTGGCAACCCGGTCCGGGATATGATTTATTTAAGGCAATTAAAGCGCAGTTAGGTGATTTGCCAATTATTGCTGAAGATTTGGGGAATATTGATGATAAAGCCCGGAAATTACTGACAGATTGCAATTATCCCGGCATGAAGATTTTACAGTTTGGCTTTGAGGATGTGAGCGGTGAAAGTTTAGATAGTCCGCATTATTGTATTCCTCACAGCATTGTTTATACCGGGACACATGATAATGATGTGACGCAAGGATGGTATGACGGTTTAACGCCAGAGCAACAGCAATATATCAATAGTTATACACATCGCCGTCATGATGAATCAATTTGCCAAGCAATGATTCGCCAGCTTTTTGCCACGGTTAGTCATATTGCCATCGCCACAATGCAGGATATTTTAGCCTTACCGGCTAGCTCAAGAATGAATACGCCTTCAACAATTGGTGGAAATTGGGAATGGCGTATGCAACCAAGCGATTTAACGCAAGCGAAAAAAGACTTTTTAAGACAGGTGACAACATTATATCACCGTGCAAATAAGGGAGAAGACATGATGAAATTGAGTACCTATGTGAAAAATGAGACAAATAAATCATTAGAACAGCTCAGCGATAAAGAAATTTATATTCAGTTGCTAAACTACATTAAACATCTTGCCGCAGATAAACCTAAAAATAATGGAAAACGGAAAGTTTATTACATTTCTGCAGAGTTTTTGATTGGTAAATTACTTTCCAATAACTTAATTAATCTTGGAATTTATCAAGAAATTAAAGATGAGCTGGCACAGGCAGGAAAATCATTAAGTCATATTGAGGATATTGAACCGGAACCCTCTTTGGGGAATGGGGGGCTAGGTCGCTTAGCGTCTTGCTTTGTTGATTCAATGGCGACACTTGGCCTAAATGCAGAAGGGGTAGGGTTAAACTATCACTGTGGTTTATTTAAGCAGGTCTTCAAGAAAAATGAACAATATGCGGAACCTAACTATTGGATTGAAGAGAATTCTTGGTTAATTCCCACCGATATTCATTATGAAGTGCCGTTTAAAAAATTTACGTTAACCTCAAAATTAGATCGCATTGATATTTTAGGTTACAAGAAAGAAAGTAAAAATTATCTTAATTTATTTGATATTCAATCAGTGAATTATCATTTGATTAAAAAAGGCATCGAATTTGATAAAACCGATATTCAAGAGAACTTGACTTTATTTCTTTATCCGGATGATTCAGATAAAAATGGAGAATTATTACGTATTTATCAGCAATATTTTATGGTATCCAATGCGGCACAATTACTTATTGATGAAGCCATTGCGCGTGGCAGTAATTTGCATGATTTGGTTGACTATGCTTACGTGCAAATCAATGATACCCACCCATCCATGGTCATTCCGGAATTAATTCGCTTACTAACAGAAAAACATCAGATCAAATTTGATGAAGCGGTAGAGATTGTACGTAATATGGTGAGCTATACGAATCATACGATTCTTGCTGAAGCATTAGAAAAATGGCCTTTAGCCTATTTAGAAGAAGTTGTTCCACATTTGGTTAAAATTATCAAAAAATTAGATAAATTAGTCAAAAAAGCATATAACGATAGCGCAGTACACATTATTGATGAGCAAAAACGTGTGCATATGGCGCATATGGATATTCATTTCTCAAATTCCGTTAATGGTGTTGCCGAATTGCATACAGAAATTTTGAAAAATTCTGAACTGAAAGCCTTCTATGCGTTATATCCTGAAAAATTCAATAATAAGACAAATGGCATTACTTTCCGCCGTTGGTTAGAGTTTTCTAACCAACCATTAGCGGCGTATATTAAAGAGTTAATTGGCGATGATTATTTACATGATGCAACGAAGTTAGAAAAATTGCTTGCGTTTAAGGATGATAAAAAAGTACATCAAAAATTAGCTGAAATTAAATTTCAGAATAAATTAGCGCTAAAAACCTATTTGAAAGAAAATAAAGGGATTGAATTGGATGAAAATTCGATTATCGATACGCAAATTAAGCGTTTCCATGAATATAAACGCCAACAAATGAATGCCCTTTATGTAATTCATAAATACCTTGAAATCAAAGCAGGTAAACTGCCAAAACGGAAAATTACCGTGATTTTTGGTGGGAAAGCCGCACCGGCTTATGTGATTGCACAAGATATTATTCATTTAATTCTTTGCTTGTCTGAGTTAATCAATAACGATCCGGATGTGAATCAGTATTTAAACGTGTATTTGGTGGAAAACTATAATGTCAGCGTGGCGGAAAAATTGATTCCGGCAACAGATATTTCAGAACAAATATCCCTTGCTTCAAAAGAAGCATCCGGTACCGGCAATATGAAGTTTATGCTGAATGGTGCATTAACTTTAGGCACCATGGATGGTGCAAATGTCGAAATCGCAGAATTAGCTGGCGCAGAAAATATTTATACCTTTGGTAAGGATGCTGAAAGCATTATCAAGCTGTATGAAACTGCCGGTTATGTGTCGAAAGATTACTATGAAAAGGATAAATATATTAAAAGAGCGGTCGATTTTATCCTTGATTCTACGCTAGTGAAACTGGGTAATAAAACGCGTTTAAAACGTTTGCATGATGAATTGCTCAATAAAGACTGGTTTATGACCTTGATTGATTTTGATGCGTATGTGAAAGCAAAAGAACACATTTTAGCGGATTATGAAGATCAAGATAGCTGGAATAGAAAAGTGATTCATAATATTGCGAAAGCAGGCTTTTTCTCATCTGACCGCACCATTGCACAATATAACACTGATATTTGGCATTGTGAGGATTAAAGGGGAGAATCGATGAAACTGCTCACCCTAAATACACACGCTTGGTTAGAAGATAACCAAGCGGAAAAAATGGATGTTATTGCCGAGACTATTGTTGAAAAGGAGTATGACATTATCGCTTTGCAAGAAGTGAATCAATTAATGTCATCCCCAGCGATTTCTCAAGCATTAAAGCAAGATAATTACGGTGTGGTGTTGTTAAATAAAATTAATCCGCGAGTGAGACAAAAATATTCGCTATTTTGGAGCAATTCGCATATTGGCTATGATAAATATGATGAGGGTATCGCACTCTTAACCAAATTGCCGGTTTATGAGGTAGATGCCTTTTATTGCAGCCAACATCAACGTGTCGACTCTATTCTTTCCCGTAAAATTCTGGGGTTAACAGTAGAGTATCAAGGGCGGCTTGTGGATTGTTATTCCTGCCATATCAACTTACCGAATTGCGAAGGGGAAGACCAACTGGACAATATTCGTGCCATCGTGGAACGCAATCAAAGTCAAAATCTTAAAATTCTGATGGGGGATTTTAATACAGATGCTATCAGCGATCCTGTTGCGTATCAGAATATTAAATGTTTAGGCTTGCTTGATACATTTGATATAGCAGAACAGAAAGACAGCGGAATTACTGTTGAAAAAGCCATTGATGGTTGGAATGGCCACAGCGAAGAAAAGCGCCTAGATTACATTTTTTTAAATCAACCGAAACAGGTTTTATCAAGTCAGGTGATTTTTAATGGCAAAAATAAACCGGTCGTTTCCGATCATTTCGGTTTAGACGTTGAGCTCATTTTGTAGGAGAACACATATGAAAAAATTGCTCAGTTTTGAATTTTGGCAAAAATTCGGCAAATGTCTGATGGTCGTGATTGCCGTAATGCCTGCTGCAGGTTTAATGGTGAGTATCGGTAACTCATTACCATTAATTAGTGATGCTGAATGGCTGGCTCGCATCGGTCATATCATTGCACAAATTGGTTGGGGGATTATTGGTAACTTACATCTCTTATTTGCTTTGGCGATTGGTGGTAGCTGGGCAAATGAACGTGCGGGTGGTGCATTTGCCGCAGGTCTTGCCTTTATTCTCATTAACTTAATTACGGGAAATTTTTTCGGCGTAAAAGTTGAAATGTTAACCGATCCAACGGCGCATGTGAGCACGCTATTTGCAGGTGATATTCCGGTAGCACATTATTTTGTGAATATTCTTGGACAACCTGCATTAAACATGGGCGTTTTTGTGGGAATCATTGCGGGCTTTGTAGGCGCAACAACCTTTAACAGTTACTACAACTTCCGTAAATTACCAGAGGTGTTGACCTTTTTTAATGGTAAACGCTTTGTTCCTTTTGTTGTCATTTATCGTTCCGTATTCGTTGCGATTATTTTGGCGTTATTCTGGCCTTTAGTACAAACCGGTATAAACCATTTTGGAGAGTGGATTGCGAATTCACAAAGTTCTGCGCCGATCTTAGCCCCATTTGTTTACGGCACATTAGAACGTCTTTTGTTACCATTTGGGCTACATCATATGCTTACCATTCCTATGAACTACACGTCATTGGGCGGTACCTATGAATTTTTAACCGGAGTACAACAAGGTAAGCAAGTCTTTGGACAAGATCCTTTATGGCTTGCTTGGATCAGTGATTTAATCAACCTGAAAGATTCCGGTGATTTAGCACAATATAATGAACTGCTCACTCATGTTACCCCAGCACGTTTTAAAGTGGGTCAAATGATTGGTTCAAGTGGTATTCTCATGGGGATTACGTTAGCGATGTATCTCAATGTTGATCCAGATAAGAAAACCATCTATAAAGGGATTTTCCTTTCTTCTGCCCTTGCGGTGTTTTTAACCGGTGTCACTGAGCCTATCGAATATATGTTTATGTTCGTTGCATTGCCGCTTTACCTTGTTTATGCCGTTGTGCAAGGTTGTGCCTTTGCCATGGCAGACATTGTGAATTTACGGGTTCATGCGTTTGGGAATATTGAATTTTTAACCCGTACGCCAATGGCGATTAAAGCGGGTATTGGAATGGATCTGGTTAATTTCATTTGGGTTTCCGGTCTTTTTGCTGTGTTGTCATTTATCATCGCAAATTTCATGATTAAGAAATTCAATCTAGCCACAGCAGGTCGTAACGGCAACTACGATGCGAAAGGCACTGACGAATCGCCTGCTGCTGAGGAGAAAAAAGTCGCAAATGCCAGTGCGCAAGTGGTGCAAATCATCAATCTTCTCGGTGGACGCAACAATATTGCTGAGGTGGATGCCTGTATGACCCGTTTACGTATCACCGTGCATAATCCTGATTTAGTCGGAGATGAGGCGAGTTGGAAACAAGCCGGTGCAATGGGTTTTATTGTAAAAGGTTCAGGTATTCAAGCCATTTACGGGCCTAAAGCCGATGTCTTAAAATCAGATATTCAAGATTTACTGGCTTCAGGTGTTGATATACCTAAATCGTAATGAGGCCTTTTATGATCAAAAGTGCGGTGAATTTTAGGGGCAAATTAGCTAATGTATTAGAACGTTGTAGATAAGCCTCAGAACACCTCTGCTGATTAAGGTCTCTTTATTAGAAATATTAGAAAGCACAAAACATTAGCATTTTGTGCTTTCTATTTTTAAATATGGAGATATTTTTTAAAGAATAGGTGTTTAACCGCCGGCTAATTTTACCTTATAACCCTTTTGTTCCAGTAACTGTTTCAGTAAATCACGTTTTTCCCCTTGAATTTCAATGGTGTGATTTTTTACAGCACCTCCGCAACCACAACGTTTTTTTAACTCTGCCGCAAGCAATTTTAATTCGGTTTCAACAAGCCCCAATCCGGTGATGATACTGACACCATTGCCTTTGCGTCCGCTTTTTTGCAACTGGATACGTACAATGCCATCCCCTTGGGGAATTTGCGCTTGTGGTTTATCAGCTTTAATCCGTCCGCTCTCGGTAGAATAAACTAAATGATTCGTCATAATAATTTACGCAATGGAAGCGTTAATCGCATTTAAAACGTCAACCGGATTTTCAGCTTGTGTAATTGGGCGACCAATCACTAAATAATCTGCACCGGAGCGAATTGCTGCTGCCGGTGTCATGACACGACGTTGATCGCCAAAATCTGTGCCGATAGGGCGAATTCCCGGGGTGACTAATTTAAAATCCGGTCCACAGGTACTACGTAAAATTTCAACTTCTTGTGGGGAGCATACCACACCATCTAATCCGGCACGTTGTGTTAAATGAGCCAAACGGATAACGTGTTCCATTGGCGAGGAATTAATGCCGATTTGTAATAAATCCAAGTCTTCCATGCTGGTTAACACGGTTACCCCAATCAGTAAAGGTGCCTCTTTACCATAAGGTTCAAGGATTTTTTTCGCTTCATCCATCATGCGCAAACCACCACTGGCGTGTAAGTCCACCATCCAAACACCTAAATCAGCGGCAGAACGAACTGCTCTTGCCACTGTATTTGGAATGTCATGGAATTTTAAATCCAGAAAAACGTCAAAGTGGCGACTATGTAGTTGTTTTACAAATCCGGTACCAAGGGTTGTAAACATTTCTTTTCCGACTTTTAAGCGGCAGGTTTGTGGGTCAAGCTGATCAACCAATGCCAATGCGTCGGCTTCTTTTTCGTAATCTAATGCAATGATGACTTTATTCGTCATAGTTTTCTCCTTATAAACACGCAGGTTAGCATTTAATTATGCTCAATTGAGCTAACCGGTTTAATCGTTTCCCATTGGCGGCAAGAAGGACAACACCAAATTAATTTGTGTGTTTGATAACCGCAATTACTGCAACGATAACCAAACGTTTGTTTAATTCGTTCTCCTACCATTTTATGTAACAAGATCAAGCTGTCTTTTCCTCGGCCTTTTTCTGCATCATCAATTTGATATTGAATAAACCGGTGAAAAATAGGGGTTGCTGGATTTTGCTGTAATTGTTGGTAAAGTTTGAGTTGTGCAGCGGCGCGACCGTCTTTTTCTTCAATTAAGTCCGCTAACATTAATGCAACGGCACTGTTATTCTTTTCACGGCTTGCCTTAATGAGAAATAATTCAAAATTATCCCGTTGATTGAGTTGTTGATAACAGAATTTTAAACGGTGCAAGACCTCACCAATATAATCAGGATTTTGCGTTAAAATATTTTCTAAAAAATGCACCGCACTTTGGTAATCTTTCTGTTTGATGGATAATTCCGCCAGCATCATAGAGGCGCGTACGCAAGTTGGAGAAACGGCGAGGGCTTGTAACAAAATTTGTTTTGGATCTTCTTTACTTTCGTCAGGGAGATTTTTGACATACTCACAATAATAATGCGCTAATTCAATTTGATGACTATTGGGTGATATTTTGGCTAATTTTTCCGCAACATTAATGGCTTTTTTCCATTCTTTCGTTTTCTGATAGATAAGCGCAAGCTGTTGTAGTGCGCCTTCAGCAAACTCCGGTTCATCTACCATTAAAATATAAAGGTGTTCGGCTCGGTCAAAAAAACCTACTGCCATAAAATCTCGGGCTAATTGCTGTTTAGCTAATAACTTTTGTTCGAATGTGTAATGAGGACTGTTATCGAGAGCTTGATGGATACGTAATGCGCGATCCACTTCACCTCGAGAACGAAATAAATTACCTAAGGTAAGTTCAGCTTCAAATTGTGAATTGCTGTCAATTTCATTTTCATTTTCCTGCTTTTGTAGCATATCTAAAAATAAATCAACAGCTTTTTCAGTTTGATTAGCTAAAAGAAAATTGACCCCAGCAACGTAATCACGGGAGAGTTTATTACTGATATCTTCCTGATCTTTTTTGGCGCTACGATGCCCCATATACCAACCATACGCGGCAGCTATTGGTAGAAGAAGGAAGAGTAGTTCAAGCATTATTGAGGAGCCTTATCTCTGCTGGTCGTTAATTCATTGATTTGTTGAGTTTGGCGTTTTATTTGACGATTTAATGCAATATTTTTTAATTTTAACTTAAGGTAGAAAACCCCTGTGATAAACCAACCAAGGATAAGCCCTAAGCCAAATAAAATAGCTACTAAGGTAGAAAGTTGGAATTGGCTTTGTGCAAAAATGTAATTAAAGGTAATTACTTGATCATTATTTGCTCCTACGGTAACAGCAACTAAGATGATAGCCAAGATAATGATTAATCCCAAAATATATTTAATCATTTGGTTTCTCCTTAAAATAAAGTTGTTGCTCATTATGCCAAAAATGAGCATAAAAAACGACACTTAAAAGTGTCGTTAATGAAAGTTAGTGAAATAAATTATGCATAAACGTCAACGCGTTTTCTTAGCTCTTTGCCCGCTTTAAAATAGGGTACGCACTTCGCCTCTAATTGAACCTGTTCTCCCGTTTTAGGATTTCGCCCAAGTCTAGGTTGGCGACAGTGTAAAGAAAAGCTACCAAATCCTCGGACTTCAATACGTTCGCCATTTTCTAATACGCATGACATTTGCTCTAAAATGGCTTTGACGGCTTCTTCGATATGTTTCAGGGAAAGGCTATTATTTTTTTGCATTAAAAGCCCAATAAGCTCTGACTTTGTCATACCATTCTCCTAACTTTTTATGAACCGGCATATTGCTATGCCGGTTTATTAATGAAGTGAATTATTCACCTTTAGCTGCTTTGAAAGCTTCAGCCATGGCATTTGGAATAGCAACTTCTTCTTGCTTATTCACGTTTGCTACAGCGGCCGCTTCTTCAGCTTGATCTTTTGCACGTACAGACAAGTGAACAATACGTGATTTACGATCTACACCGGTGTATTTTGCTTCAACAACATCGCCTACAGCAACTTCATGAGTTAAATCAGCTGCGCGAATGTAACCTTCAACACCGCCGTCTAATTCAACTTTAGCGCCTTTTGCATCAGCTTCAACTACTTTTGCATTTAATACCGCGCCTTTTTTGTTGATAGCAACGAAGTTATTGAATGGATCTTCTTCAAGTTGTTTGATACCTAAAGAAATACGCTCTTTCACTGCATCGACTTGTAATACAACTGCGGCAACTTCATCACCTTTTTTGTAGTTACGAACCGCTTCTTCACCTTGAACATTCCAAGAAATATCAGATAAGTGAACTAAACCGTCGATACCGCCTTCTAAACCGATGAAGATACCAAAGTCAGTGATAGATTTGATTTTACCAACAACTTTGTCACCTTTGTTGTGAGTTTCCGCGAATTGAGTCCATGGATTTGGTTTACATTGTTTTAAACCTAAAGAAATACGACGACGTTCTTCATCAATTTCTAATACCATCACTTCAACAACATCACCTAAGCTAACCACTTTAGATGGGTGGATATTTTTGTTAGTCCAATCCATTTCAGAAACGTGAACTAAACCTTCAACGCCGTCTAAAATTTCAACGAAACAACCGTAGTCAGTTAAGTTAGTGACTTTACCGGTTAATTTGCTGTTTACTGGGTGATTTTCAGCGATTGCCGCCCAAGGGTCTTGACCTAATTGTTTTAATCCTAAAGATACACGGGTACGATCTTTATCGAATTTTAATACTTTAACGGTAATTTCATCACCAACATTAACGATTTCGCTTGGGTGTTTAACACGTTTCCAAGCCATATCGGTAATATGTAATAAACCGTCAACACCGCCTAAATCAACGAATGCACCGTAGTCAGTTAAGTTCTTAACAGTACCTTTAACTTCTGCACCTTCAGACAAGTTCGCTAATACTTCTTCACGATCTTGGCTGCTTTCAGATTCGATTACTGCACGACGGGAAACAACAACGTTGTTACGTTTTTGATCAAGTTTGATTACTTTGAATTCTAATTCTTTACCAAGTAGGTGATCTGCATCACGAACTGGGCGGGTATCAACTAATGAACCCGGTAAGAATGCTCGAACACCGTTTAACTCAACTGTGAAGCCGCCTTTCACTTTACCGTTAACTAAACCAAGTACAGTTGCTTGTTCGTCGTAAGCTTTTTCCAATACAATCCAAGCTTCGTTGCGTTTTGCATCAGCACGGGAAGCAACAGTTTCACCGAAACCATCATCCACAGCTTTAAGCACAACATCAACAACATCACCAACTTGAACTTCCAATTCACCTTGTGCATTTAAAAATTCTTCGGAAGGAATTGCAGACTCGGATTTAGAACCGGTATCTACAAGGACGAAGCCTTTTTGGATAGCAACAATGGTACCTTTAACAACTGCACCTTGACGGGTTTCAAGGTCTTTTAATGATTCTTCAAAAAGTTGAGCAAAAGATTCTGTCATAATTAATCTTCAATTTAAGTAAATAACGTCCACTTCTAATCCATAAAAAGTGGGGCTGATAATAAAGTTTATCCATCCTTGGGTAAACCGTAAAAATTTAAGCTTTAATATCAATACGTTGCTGAATATAGTTTAAGGCCTGACAAATCACTTCATCGATACTCAATGTCGTGCTGTCAAGTAAAAACGCATCTTCAGCAGGTTTTAAAGGAGCGACTGCTCGATTTCTATCACGCAAATCACGCTCTTTTATCTCGGCTAAAATCTGTGCAAAGTTACCACTAATCCCCTTATTTTGCAACTGGTTATAG